>JASJBG010000004.1 GCA_030066625.1 Woeseiaceae bacterium | reverse complement strand
GGCGTCGACACGTTGGTGTCGGTCAGCACGACGTCGCCGTACTCGCCGCCGCCGCCTTCGAGCTTCACGACAACCGTGTTGCCCGGCAGGTCGGACGACTTGATCTTGAACGAGAACGACTCATAGCCGGTCGCGAAGCCCATCGGCAGGTCGATAAAGCCGAGCTGCACGATGTTATCAAGGCCGTAGCCGCTGCCGCTTCGTGCCTCGAACGCCGGGTTGAAGTCCGGGTCCAGCGCGTACGCGCCATCGAAAGCGGACGTCGTGCCGAAGGGCGTGATCGTCGTAACGAGGTCTACGGTCTCGTTCGGGTCGGTCGCGTAAATGACGTCGTCCGGGATGAGCCCCGGATCCGCCGGAACGAAGGCCGTGCCGCTGAAGCCGATGTCGGTGAGCAGCATACTGAACGGCATGCCGCCGTCCGCATTCTGCGGGCCAACCCGTTCGAACAGGACACCGACCGCGTCGGCGACGTTCGTGAAGTCGGCCATCGGCAGCACCACCTGGTACCAGCCGTTGCCCAGCGGCGTTGACACGTTGGTGTCGGTCAGCACGACGTCGCCGTACTGACCGCCGCCACCTTCGAGCTTCACGACCACCGTGTTGCCCGGCAGGTCGGACGACTTGATCTTGAATACGAACGACTCGTAGGCAGTCGCAAAGCCCATCGGCTGGTCGACAAAGCCGAGCTGCACGATGTTGTCGAGGCCGTAGCCGCTACCGCTGCGCGCCTCGAAGGCCGGGTTGAAGTCCGCATCCAGCGCGTACATGCCGTCGAAAGCGGACGTCGTGCCAAAGGGCGTGATCGTCGTGACCAGGTCGACCATCTCGTTCGGGTCGGTCGCGTAAATCACGTCGTCCGGAATGAGTCCTGGATCCGCGGGATCGAAGCCCGAGCCGCTGAAACCGATGTCCGTCAGCAGGTAGGAGAAGGACTCCGCGGGCGCGGGGCTGATCGTCTCGAAGAGCAGGCCGTCCGACGCCGCAGCGCCGGGGATGTCATTGATTGGCACCGACACCTGGTACCAGCCGTTGCCGAGCGCGGTGGCGTACGGTGAGCTGGTCACGTTGATGTCGACATACGCAGGATCGGGCAGCAGCTTGACGCGGATCACATCGCCACTCAGGTCCTTCACCTTGAAGTGCAGGGTTTCATACGCATCGGCGAACCCTGTGGCAAAACCGGTGTAGGCAAACTGTGCATTCCAGATGTCGTAGCCGAAACCTGTGGTGACCTGCCATGCCGGGCTGAAATCGATATCGCCGGTGAAGCTTCCGTCGAGCGTGGCGGCGGACCCGAATACGCTGATTTCCGCGTAGTCGTCCGGGATGACCAGGTCCGGCATTCCACCGCGGTCGAATAGTTTCACCTCGGGGATGGTCCCGGGTGCGGAGGGCACACGAGTGCCCGTCCCGCTGAAGCCGATGTCGTCCAGCAACATCCTGAACTGCGTCGCCGCGGAATCGTCGCTCTCGAACACGATGCCCGTTGCCTGGTCTACACCGCTCAACGCGGCAACCGGGATCGATACCTGGAACCAGCCGTCGCCGATGTTTGTAGACGTCGCGCTGCTCGTCAGGCTGATACGGCGCGCATCGACGCCATCGAAGAGCTTCACGAACACCACGAAATTCGGCACGCCCTTGACCTTGAAATCCACCGTCTCGTAGTCGGTCAGGAAACCGGCCGGGAAGCCGATGAAGCCGATCTGGGCAACGTTCGCGCCGTAGCCCGTGCCGCTCCAGACGGACAGTACGGGGCTAAATGTCGGGTCGTCCGCATACATTGGATCGATGACCGAGCCGGAGCCGAATGGCGTCATCTCGGCGTAGTCGTCGGGGATGACGAGGTCTGGATCGCCACTGGACGAGAACAGCGCGGAGTCCGGCTGCACGCCAACCGGTCCGCCGGAATCATCACAGCTTCTTACCTGGGTGATGTCGTCGTAATAGAAGGTCCAGTTGGCTGGGTCCGTATCCACCTGGCCGAGGACGCCGTTGTCGAAGATGATCGTGAGACCAAACACGGGCGGCGGCACCATTTGACCCGTGAAGTCGAAGCAGAGCTCTTCCCAGACCGACCCGCCGGGATGATCCACGACGCGTTCGAGCCCCCCTTCCGGGTTACCCTCTTCCTCGAGCTTGAAGGTGACCGGCACCTCACGTGAAGACCAGATCTTGATCTTGTAGACCTCGCCCTCCGAGAAATCGATCGGGCCGCCCGGCCCGTCGATCCTCGTGCCACCGAATACCTGGTCGGCACGCTTGCGCATCTCGGCGACCCGGTCAGACGTGTTGATACCGCTCGGGTCGGGATTGTCGATGATGGTCGTGCCCGCACCGCCTAAGCCGAAGCTGAGGAGTCCGGGCTCGTCGCAGCCGAGTTCGAACGTGATCGGGTCGCAGAAGCCGGGTGGTCGGACAGGCAGGGGCTCTGCCGGTGAATTCTGAATCGAGACCGGCCCTTCACCCTGGCCGCATCCCGTCAGTGCGAGGACCGGAACGATGAGCGCCAGCTTGCGGAGCGATCGCATGG
Organism: Woeseiaceae bacterium; assembly: GCA_030066625.1. Classification (GTDB taxonomy): domain Bacteria; phylum Pseudomonadota; class Gammaproteobacteria; order Steroidobacterales; family Woeseiaceae; genus UBA1847. Next base: position 72,145 of record JASJBG010000004.1, on the reverse strand, counting down.
ATACTAGTGCGTGCATAAACGAATTCTCTGAGTAACTCTGTATGTCTTGTTCTTCTGGGCCGTCGATCGCCCGGCGCTACTGGATGGTCACTATGACGTTGTCGATGAAGATGTTGGCCGAGCAGGTAGGTACAGGCCCGCACGGCACGCCGATCTCGAAGAAGACGCCGCCCGGGAAGTCGGCCCCCAGCGTGACCTGGTACGTAAAGGGCATCCAGTCCGCAGGTACCGCCGTGATCGTCTCGATAACCCCCGTACCTTCTAGCGTCGGCAACACGGGAACGTCCGTTGCCGTGCCCTTCAGGTCGAAGCTGATGTTGAGCGTATCGCCATTCATGACGGTGCCGGCGCCCAGCCCACTCTGACGAAGAAACACCGTCTGGCTATCGCCGGCAACGATATTCACCGAGTTCGTCCCCTCGCTGGCCTCGGCCGCGGAGACGGTAATAGTCCCCATCCCATTGCCAAAATCGGCCCAGGGGTCGAGGAGGCCGGTCTCGAAGCCGCCGTTCGTTATGAGATTGCCTGTACCACCGACGGGATTATTGAAGCCGATATCGGTCAGCAGCATGCTGAACGGCATGCCGCCGTCCGCATTCTGCGGACCAACCCGCTCGAACAGGATGCCGACCGCGTCAGCGACGTTCGTGAAGTCCGCCATCGGCAGCACCACCTGGTACCAGCCGTTGCCGAGCGGCGTCGACACGTTGGTGTCGGTCAGCACGACGTCGCCGTACTCGCCGCCGCCGCCTTCGAGCTTCACGACAACCGTGTTACCCGGCAGGTCAGACGACTTGATCTTGAACACGAACGACTCGTAGCCGGTCGCGAAGCCCATCGGCAAGTCGATGAAGCCGAGCTGCACGATGTTGTCGAGCCCGTAGCCGTTACCGCTCTGCGCCTCGAACGCCGGGTTGTAGTCCGGATCGAGCGCGTAAGCACCGTCGAACATGGACGTCGTGCCGAAAGCGCTGATGGTCGCCACCAGGTCAACCATCTCGTTCGGATCGGTCGCGTAGATCACGTCGTCCGGAATGATGCTCATGCCGACGGTGGGGTTGTTGAAGCCGATGTCGGTCACCAGCATGCTGAACGGCATGCCGCCGTCCGCATTTTGCGGACCAACCCGCTCGAACAGGACACCGACCGCGTCGGCCACATTCGTGAAGTCGGCCATCGGCAGCACCACCTGGTACCAGCCGTTGCCGAGCGGCGTCGATACGTTGGTGTCGGTTAGCACGACGTCCCCGTACTCGCCGCCGCCGCCTTCGAGCTTCACGACGATCGTGTTGCCCGGCAGGTCGTCCGACTTGATCTTGAACAGGAACGACTCGTAGCCGGTCGCAAAGCCCATCGGCAGGTCGACAAAGCCAAGCTGCACGATGTTGTCGAGGCCGTAGCCGCTGCCGCTTTGTGCCTCGAAGGCCGGGTTGAAGTCCGGGTCCAGCGCATACATGCCTTCGAACTGCGAGGTCGTGCCGAAGGGCGATATCGTCGTCACCAGGTCCACCGTCTCGTTCGGGTCGGTCGCGTAAATCACGTCGTCGGGAATGAGTCCGGGATCTGCGGGACCGACGGCAGTAGTGCTGAAGCCGATGTCGGTCATCTGGAAGCTAAAGGGCGCTCCCTGGTCACCGACCGGTCCCAGCAGGAAAGCAGTATTGGTCGCGAGCGATGCAGCAAAGTCGCTCATCGGGATCGTCACCTGGTACCAGCCGCTACCCAGGTCGGTGTAGGTGGTCACGTCGTAGACGACGCTGGTTTCCGGGTCGCCCGGCGCGCCGACGAATTTCACTTCGAAGTTCGACAGGTTCGCAGCATCCCCTTTTGCCTTGAACACCAGCGTCTCATAGGCGGTGCCAAAGCCGGCGTCGTAGCCCGTGAACGCGGCGAAACCGACGTCCACGACACCCGGATCGTAGGCATCACCGCTGGTGACACGCAGCACGCGGCTGAAGCTGGGATCGGTCAGTACGTTCGCGAATCCGGCGCCGGAACCGAAGTCCTGGATGCCTCCCGGTGGCCCGAAGTTCTCCGGAATGTTGATCGGGTCGCTCGAGTACACGACGTCCTCGGGGATGACGCCGGGATCCACGGGGGCTGCGGCCGGCTCCTGGCCCGAGTACACCCGCACATAGTCAACTTCCATGGTCGCGGGAAACGGGGTCGCCGAGTTGGGCGAACCCGGGAAGTTACCGCCGACCGCGACGTTCAGCAGGATGTAGAACGGCTGGTCGAACGGCGCCGGGTACGGTGCGGCATCACTCACCCACGAGTTCTTGGTCCCGTACAGGATGCCATCGAAGTACCAGCGAATCTCGAATTCATCCCACTCGACGGCGTAGGTGTGGAAGTCCTCGGTGACGTCGGGAGACGGTGTGTACTCGGAGCTGTCGATGATCCGGCCGAAGGGACCGCCGCCGAAGTGCAGGGTACCGAAAATTTCGTTACCCCCACCGATACCGCCGATGCCCGGCGTGCCGTCGAGGTTGACGGCTTCCATGATGTCGATCTCACCGCTCGACGGCCAGTTACCGTAGGGGCTGTCCTGCGCCAGCATCCAGAAAGCCGGCCACAGGCCCTGGCCGGAGGGCAACTTGATGCTGGCCTCGATGCGGCCGTACTTGACGGCAAAGCGATCGCGGGTATTGATGCGGGCCGAGGTGTAATCGAAGTTACCGTCTTCCCGCACGACGGTCTCGCGCTTCGCTGTAATGATGAGCTTGCCGTCCTCGAGGCGAGCATTGTCCGGCAGATACCACTGCAGCTCCTCGTTGCCCCAGCCCGGGATACCGAACTGGCTGCCGTCGCCCGATTCGAAGAACCAGAGTTCAGGGTCGAGCTGCGCGTCGTCGAATTCGTCGCTCCAGACCAGCGTCAGCAAATCGCCGTCACGGACCGCGAACGTGTCCGGGATCTCCAGCGTCGGACTGTCGGTGTTGAAGTTGGTCCGCGTCGTCGTATCGGCCACCGGTACGTCGATCGTCTCGATCGCGGTAAGAGGTGTCGAACGATTGCTTTCACAGGCAGACAGCAGGCACAAGGCGGCCAAAGGAGCTGCATAGCGCAGCATTCCTCGCGAACGAAGCATCATATGGTCCCCCTCAGGACACAAACAGGGCGGGAAAATAACAGGCGAATGGCGGCGACCGCCGACCCGGGCGGCGCTGCGAGCACCGCGAACGGCGGCACTCGGCCACATACCGGCACGTATGCACCAGTTCTCATGAATTCCCCCTCGGAATTACAACGAAAGCGCTTTTCAATCTGCGCGCGCTTTTTCTTTTTCAGAATCCTAACAAGTACCAACAAATGACAGCGTTGTCAATTTTCAGTCAAATGTATCTAAATGCAACAAATCGCGAATAAGCAGCGCTTTGTGGGGGAAAAAGCCCGAAAGCGCTGCGCCGGACCTTGCGTCGCGTTTTTACATAGTTTCAGGCGCTGCATGTCACTGTCCAAGACAGCCCGTGGGTGGCTTCAACGATCGCCGGCGAAGCTCTCCAGGATCCAGGCGCTCAACAGCGCAATGCCCGGGCCCGCCTCAGCGTCATCCCGGACGATCACGTAGTAGCTCATGTCCGCGACGAGTTCCGTGTCGAACAGACGGACGATGCTGCCCTGTTCGAACCAGAGATCCGCGATCGGAACTGGGACGAGCGCCGCGCCGATCCCGCGCTCACAGGCGCGGACGACCGCGATCATCGAGTCCAGCCGGGTGGTCTTGCTCGCGCCCGGCAGCTTGACGCCCGCGACCTTCGACCAGCGCTTCCAGGCCTTGGGCTGCGTTTCGTGCACGATCAGCGGGAAATCGCTGGTGATCTCTTTCTTGCTGACCTCGAGGCTCCTCTTGAACGATGGCGAGCCGGCCGGGACCAGCCTGAGCGGAAACAGCAGGTTCGAGTTGGTGTTGGCCGGCGGCGATTTGAACAGCCGGATCGAAATATCTGCGTCGGCCGGGTAGGTTTCCGCACTCTCGTCGCTGGTGCCGACCTCGATGTCGATCTCCGGGTGCTCTGCCGTGAACTCGCTCAGGCGCGGAACGAAGTATTCGCTGGCAAAGAACGGCTGGACGGAAATACGGACCGAGGAGCTCACCGCGCTCGACCGGTAGCTGGCCGCGACCGCATCAAGCTTCTCGATCAGCGGGCTGACCTCCTCGTAAAACTCGCGGCCCGTCTTCGTGAGTTTGAGCTCCCGGCTGTTGCGATCGAACAGGCGTTTACCGAGCTCCTCCTCGAGGCTCTTGATCTGGTGGCTGACCGCGGACGGCGTAATAAACAGCTCGTCGCCGGCTGTGCGAAAACTCTCGTGGCGAGCAGCAATGCAAAACGTGCGCAGACCCCGGAGCGAGGTTCTCGTTTTGCTGGCCATGCCCGTTACCTTTGCATTACCAGCTTGGGCGTCCGATCCACGAAGAAAACGCCCCAGTGCTTCTCGGCGCCGTCGACATTCGCCGGGTTGCCCTTCCAGGGCTCGTCGAAGGCCTCGAAAAAGAACACGGTCATGTTCACATCCCGCGCCCATTCGTCGATTTCACGATAGTAACGAGCCTGGTTTGCTTCGCTGGCACGCTCGCCGAACTCGCTGGCGGTCGTCGCCCAGCCGGCCTCGAGGATAGCCATCGGCTTGCCGGGCAGCGCCGCGGCAACGCGCTGCATATTCTCGATCGTGTACGCCAGCGCCTCGTCGATCGTTTTCTCTTCCCATGCCGGGTAGGTGTGAACGCCTAGAAAATCGACCTCCGCCGCGAGCGGCGCACCGTCCTCGATCCACCACTCGTAGTTGTCCGCAACCGTGACCGGCTGGTCAATGGCCGCCTTCACCTGGCGCACGTAAGTAATGACCTTCTCCAGCGGCACCATGTGGTCGTTCCAGATCACGAGCGCTTCGTTGCCGACGTTCACAGCAACGACGATATCGTCGAACTGTTGCGCGAGTTCGATGCCACGCTGCACCGACGCCTCGTTGGCAATCGTGTTCGCTGCGAGCTCGTCGTCGGGGATCGGCTCGTCCAGCCACGGGCAGTTTTCATGGTTGCTGATTTCCGCCTGCAACCAGATGCCGAGCAGGATCTTGATCGGCAGATCGTGCTCACGGATCAGCTCCAGCGTCGTCACCGTATTCTCGTAGGTGTCGTACATACGGACCAGACCGAAGCCATGCTCAACCAGGATATTGAGGTCCTCGAGGATCTCCTCGTCACTCGGGTTTACGGCGCCCTCGCCCCGATCCGGGTGCTGGCCCTCGCGAAAGCCCGAGTAGGCCATGGCCATGACCTCGCCGGCAATCAGTGCCTCCGGCGACTGCTTAAGGCCGGCAGACTCCGGCGGAGCCGACATGTCGGTGCCGGCAACCCGCGCATCGCTGCCGGCCCCGCAGCCGGCGACCACAAATAGCGCGACGGCGAGCGCGTGAATCGATTTCATGCTCCTGATCATCAGATAATCCTGTCAGATTGATCCATTGCGGCTCGGGATCATTGCACAGCCTTCACCAGCTGTTGTTCGAGTTCTTCGAGCGAACGGCCTTTCGTTTCGGGCAGGATGCGCATGACGAGCACGAGCCCGACGACGGCGAATACGCCGTAGATCAGGAATGTCGTGGCGTTACCGATGTTGGCTAGCTGCCACGGAAAAACAAGCTGCACCAGGAAACTCACCGTCGAATTCACAACGCCGACAAAGGAAATGGCGATACCCCGTACTCTGTTCGGGAACAGCTCCGAGAACAGGACCCACATCACCGGGCCGAGCGAGATCGCGAAGCTGGCCACGAAGCCGAGGATACCGAAAAGGATCAGTCTCGGGTTGATCCGTATCGCGCTGCCAATTATCGGCGACTCGTATTCGACGAAGGCCCCTTCACCGATGGCCCCGGACACGGCTGCACGGAAAGCGAGATCGCTTTCGTACACGGTGTCGACCAGTGGCGCCAGGCTGGCGCGGTCGATTTCCGCCGGCAGTTCGTCGAGCGATTCTGCTTCGAGCACATAGGTGGCCGAACCGAATCCGTAGGCGAGCGTTAGCATGCAAACCGCGATTCCGGCGAGGCCGATGCCGAGCAACGGCTTTCGGCCGAGCCTGTCGATCCACAGCATCGCCGCGACCGTGAAAACCAGGTTGACGACGCCGACCAGGATAGCCTGCATGAACGAGGCGTCAGTGCCCACGCCTGACTGTTCGAAGATCATTGGCGCGTAAAAAAACACCGAGTTGATCCCCGTGATCTGCTGCAGGATCGCGACAGTTACGCCGATCGTCAGGACCAGGCGCATCGCCGGACGAAACAAATCGCGGATTGACGCCTGTTGTTCGTTGGCGTCGGTCTGCAGGCTATCGTGAACGGACTTTAGCTCTCGTGCAGCCGTGACCTCGTCGCTGGCTTTTGTCAGTACGGCAAGCGCCTCGTCCTCTCGATCATGCATGGCCAGCCAGCGTGGACTCTCGGGCACCGCGGCCAGCGCAAGCAGGTAGATCACGGCGGGCACGGCCTCGACACCCAGCATCCAGCGCCAGTTCCACTCAGCGAGGCGCAGCGCCTCGACGACCGACGAGTCCGACTGGCCGAGCGTCAGGATCAGGTAATTCGAGAAGAACGCCGCGGATATGCCGATCACGATGTTGAACTGGTTGAACGAGACCAGCCGACCGCGCTTGTCGGGCGGTGCGATCTCCGCGATGTACATCGGCGCGACGATGAGCGCCGCGCCGACGCCGAAACCGCCAATCATCCGGGCGATGACCAGCAAGAGGAAGTTCGGCGCCACCGCCGAGGCAACGGCGGATACGGCGAACAGCAGTGCCGCAATCTTCAGGACCGGCCGCCGACCGATGCGGTCGCTGATCGGGCCCGCCACCAGCATCGCCAACGTCGCCGTCAGCGTGAGGGAGGCGACCGACCAGCCGAGCTCGATTTTGCTGAGGCGGAACTCGACCTCGATGAAGCCGACGACGCCCGAGATCACCGACGCGTCGAAACCCATCAGGAAACCACCGAGCGCCACGATCAGGGCGACGGTCATTGTGTATCGGGCGCTGGACTGCATAGCGGTCTATCGCTCGCCGACGATTCGGAACTCGGCCATGAGCCCAGCCTCGGAGCTGCTGCCGACCCAGGCGTGAAATTCGCCGGGCTCGGTCATCCGCTGCATCTTGCGCCCGTAGAAGGCGAGATCGTCCGCCGTGAGTTCGAAGTCGACCGTGACTCTTTCGCCGGGCGCCAGCGTCAGGCGCCGAAAGCCCTTGAGCTCCCGCAAGGGCCGCGTGACGTTGCCCACGAGATCGCGGACGTAAAGCTGCACGACCTCGTCAGCGGTGATACCGCTCGTATTCGTTACATCGACGCTGATCGTTATCGAGCCGTCCAGCGCCATCTCCGAAGTGCTCGTCGTCAGGTTCTCGTAGTTGAAGTACGCGTACGAAAGGCCGTGGCCGAACGCGAACAGCGGCGTGTACCCGGCGTCGAGGTGGAACGAGGTCATTCCCAGTGAAAGCTGCGGCGCCTTCGCATCGATGTCGTCGATGTGCGCGATCGTCTCCGGCGACGGCGGCTTGCCCGTGTTCTTCTGGTAATAGTAAATCGGTATCTGGCCGACCATCCGCGGGAACGTAACCGGCAGCTTGCCCGAGGGCGACTCGATGCCAAACAGCAGGTCCGCGATCGCGGGTCCGCCCATGCTGCCCGGATGCCACGCGAACAGGATCGCGTCGACCTCATCGACGATGTTGGTCAGCGTCAACGGCCGGCCGGCGAGTATCACGACGATGACAGGCTTGCCGCTTGCACGGATCCGGCCCACGAGCTCGGCCTGCGCTCCGGGCAGGCTGATGTCCGCTCGCGAGTGGGCCTCGCCGGACAGGATCGCTTCTTCGCCGAGAAACAGCACCGTGGCATCGGTCTCGGCGGCCAGCGCTTCGGCCTCGTCGAAGGCCGACGTATCCCGGCTGCGCGACGTCTCCATTGCCTTGAGATACCGAACGTCGACGCCGTCGCCGACGAGTGTTTCAATCGCGCCGAGCGGCGTCACGCTGTACCGCGGATCGCCATCGAAGATCCAGGTGCCCAGCTGCTCGTAAGGCGTATCGGCAAGCGGCCCGATCAGTGCAATCGAGCTCAGCTGGTCCGCGGACAGTGGCAGCACGTGATGCTCGTTTTTCAGCATGACGACGCTCTGCAGCGCGGCCTCCCGCGCCGTCTCGAGCGCGTCGGCATCGGCGAAAGGCGGGAAGTCGTTCGGGTCGGTGTACGGATTCTCGAACAGGCCCAGCCGGAACTTGGCGCGGAGGATATTTGCGACGGCCGTGTCGACCGCCTCGAGTGGCACCTTGCCGTCGTCGACCAGCTGAGCGAGATGATTGAGGTAGGCATCACCGTGCATTTCCATATCGACGCCTGCGATCGCCGCTTCGCAAGCAGACTCACGGTCGTTGGCAGTCAGTCCGTGGATACTGAGCTGGCGAACCGAGTCCCAGTCGCTTACGACGAAGCCGTCGAATCCCCACTCGCCCCGGAGGATGTCGTTGACGAGATACTCGTTGGCCGTTGCGGGCACGCCGTCGAGATCGCTGAACGAAGTCATCATCGTCATGACACCGGCTTTGGCGGCGGCGTGAAACGGTCGCAGATGGACATTACGCAGCTCGTTCTCGGGGATGTTGGTCGTCGCGTAATCGCGGCCGCTCTCCGATTCGCCGTAGCCGACGAAGTGCTTCGCGCATGCCGCAATCGTGTCTTTCGCGGAGAGATCGTCGCCCTGAAATCCGCGTACCATTGCCGTTCCGAGTTCGCTTGCGAGATACGGGTCTTCGCCCAGGCTCTCTGCAATGCGGCCCCAGCGCGGATCGCGTGAGATGTCGATCATTGGCGCAAACGTCCAGTTCACGCCGACCGACGCCGCCTCGCGGGCGGCAACGCGAGCGCCGCTGGAGACGATCACCGGGTTCCACGTGGCCGCCTGGCCGAGCGGAATTGGCATCACGGTTTTGAACCCGTGGATGACGTCGCGGCCGATGATCAGCGGAATACCGAGCCGGCTTTCCTCGACCGCGATTCGCTGCAGCTCGTTAACGACGTTGACGTCGACCTCGTTCAGGACCGAGCCGACACGTCCGGCGCGCAGTGCGTCCCTCAGGTAGTCATGGATGTAGCTGTCACCGCCGTTGACCTGGCTCATCTGACCGATCTTCTCCTCGATCGTCATTTCGGCAAGCAACGTATTCACGCGCTGCTCGATGGCATCGGCGGGCGCGGTGGCATTGGCACTCATACTGCTCATGAAAATACCTGGCAAGAGAAACGGCAGCGCAAGGAACATACGCGCTTTGTCTGGGCTCGTAGCGATCCAAAGTCCCCCGGAAACTGCGTCGCTATTCTGCTACTTTTATTGGGGCAGCGCAGGTTGAGGCGTTGTAACAACGTTTGACAGCGCTGTCAATTTGCTTCACGATGGCGCGCTAGGCTACGTGCAAAACGAAGAACAATAATGAGCGATGCCACCCGTTTCGATACCGCGCCCGAAGACCGTATTCCGTTTCCATTAAAGATCGTTTACGGGCTCGGCGCATTCGTCAATAACACGCTCGCCGCCGCGATTGGCGGCATGATCATCGTGTTGAACCTGGGGCTGGGAATGAGCCCGGCGCTCGTCGGCCTGCTGGGCGCGCTGCCGCGCCTCACCGACGCGCTGACCGACCCGTTGATGGGTTATATCTCGGACAACACCCGCTCGAAGTACGGGCGGCGTCGTCCCTATATGTTCGTCGGCGCGATAGCCGTCGGCGTCGTCTTCGCGGTCCTTTGGCAGCTGCCCACCGGCAAGAGCGAGGCCTTTTACTTCTGGTACTTCCTCGGTGGATCACTGATCTTCTACCTCGCGTACACGATCTATGCAACGCCGTGGGTCGCGCTCGGCTACGAGCTGACGCCCGACTATCACGAGCGCACCCGCCTCATGGGCGTGCAGAACTTCATCGGCAACATCGCTTATATGATCTCGCCCTATTTCCTTGCGATCATGTATATGCCGATGTTCGGTGACGTCGTCACGGGCGCGGGGTACCTTGCAATCATGATCGGCGCCGTCGCAATCGGCCTGGGTATCCTCCCGGCCTTGTTTCTGCGTGAGCGCTTCAAGGATGTCGCGGCGCAGGAAGGGGGCGAGTCCCAGGGCATCGGCCATATCGTCATGGACTTCCTGCGCGGCTTCGGCAAGACACTCAAATTCAAGCCGTTCCTGAAGCTCTGCGTGGCGACTTTCCTCGTCTTCAACGGCTTCATCCTGATCGCCTCCTTCCAGCCCTACGTCATCATTTACTACGTGTTCGGCGGCGACCAGCTGGCGGGGTCGACCTTCGTTGGTCACTCCGGCCTGCTGCAGGCGATATCAGCGCTCGGCGTCATCATGCTCGTCACGTGGCTCGCCACGAAGATCGGCAAGCGTCGCGCGTTCTTCTTCTCGACCGGCGTCTCGATGGTGGGCTATGCGCTCAAGTGGTTCTGCTACACACCGGATAATCCCTGGCTGGTCCTGATCCCGGCGCCGCTGATGGCCTTCGGTCTCGCCGGCCTGTTTACGCTGATGCCGTCGATGATCTGTGACGTCGTCGACATGGACGAGCTCAATACGCACGAGCGCCGCGAAGGCATGTACGGCTCGATTTACTGGTGGGTCGTCAAGCTTGGCCAGTCCGTTGCGATCTTCGGCGGCGGCCTGCTGCTCGTCGGGACCGGCTTTGACGTCAATCTCGGCGGCGACCAAACGCCCGAGGCGATCACGCTGATGCGCCTGTGCGACGCGTTCATTCCGTGCCTCGCGTCGGCGATTGCGATCTGGGCGGTGGCGTCTTACTCGATCACCGAGGAGAAGGCGCACGAGGTGCGCGTCGAACTCGAGGCCCGCCGCGGTACGACCTGAGTCGTCAGCCGCCGTTGACGCGCTCGAGCAGCTTCGCCTTAACCTCGGGTGAGACGAACTCGGAGATATCGCCGCCGAGCTGGGCGACTTCGCGCACGAGCGTCGACGAGATGAAGTTGTAGCGCTCGTCGGGCGTCAGGAACAGCGTCTCCACGTCATCGGTCAGGTGGCGGTTCATCGTGGCGAGCTGGAACTCGTACTCGAAGTCGGACACGGCCCGCAGACCGCGCAGTATTACCCGAAGGTCCCGTTCACGAGCGAAGTCGACCGTTAGCCCCGCGTAGCGGGTCACCTCGACATTGTCGATGTCGGCCAGTGCCGCGCGAGCCATTGCGAGTCGCTCCTCGACGCTGAACATTGGCGTCTTCGAACCCGTGTCGACGGCGATCGCGACCACGACCCTGTCGAACAGGCTCGCCGAACGGCGAACCAGGTCCTCGTGACCTAGCGTTATCGGGTCGAAGGTTCCCGGGTACATGGCAGCGACTGGCATCGACATTCCCCCAACGTCGTCTGTTTGTATTGTTACTTCGTTGCGTCGGCGCGCCTTAAGAGCGAGTAACGCACATTGCCGGCCGTCTTTTGCCGGAGCGTCTCCCAGCCTTCGCCGGGAACGGCGGTATCGCGGCCACGATCCTCCTCGACGTAGACGCGCGCATTGCGCGCGAGGAAGCCGCCGTCTGTCAGAATTTTACACAAATCGGCCAGCCGTTCATCGGCGAAGGGCGGGTCCAGAAACACAATATCGAAAGGACCCTCCGGCGGGCGGCCGAGATAGTCGAATGCGTTTTCGTTACGGATGTCGGCATTGGCGCCGAGCGTGGCGGCGTTGCTGCGCAGCGTGCTGACCGCAGCCGGCGAACGCTCGACGAAGGTGACGTGCGCCGCGCCGCGCGACAGCGCTTCGAATCCCAGGGCGCCGGTACCTGCAAACAGATCGAGGCAGCGTGCGCCCTCGATGCGCGGTGCCAGCCAGTTGAACAGGGTCTCGCGCACACGTTCGGCGGTGGGCCTCAGGCCCTCGACGTCGGCGACCTCGAGCACACGGCTGCGCCAGTTTCCCGCTACAATACGCAGCCGTCCCGGCGGCGACCCCGCAGCAGCTTGCGGCGTCTTGCCGGACTTGCGGCGCCGGGGCATCAGTGCGCGCTTGGGTTGGCGGACATGCCGGCCAGTGTATTGACTGGCGCAGAACGGAACAACGATCAAGGGAATCATGTTCGGCAAAGCGAAAGAGCGCGAAGAGGCGCCGCAGAAGGAAGGCTTCTTCAAGCGCCTGCGTTCCCGGCTCAACCGGGGCGACAGCTGGCTGACCTACGACCTTGCGAACCTCGCGCCGGGCGGCAAGATCGATGCCGACACGCTGGAGGAGCTCGAGTCGCTGCTGGTGATGGCCGATGTCGGCATCGAGACGAGTCAGCGCATCATTGCCGATCTTGAAAAGCGGCTCGCCCGCAAGGAACTCAAGGACGTAGCCGCGCTCCGCGCCGGCCTGCGTGAAGACCTCCTCGACATACTCTCGCCGGTGTCCGAGCCGCTGCTCGTTCCGGAGCAAAGCCTGCCCTATGTCATCCTCATGGTGGGCGTAAACGGCGCTGGCAAGACGACGACCATCGGCAAGCTGGCGAAACGTCTGCAGTCAGAGGGTCGTTCGGTCATGCTCGCGGCCGGCGATACGTTCCGGGCGGCCGCGGTCGAGCAGCTGCAGGCGTGGGGCGATCGCAATGATGTACCGGTTGTCGCACAGCAGAGCGGCGCGGACCCCGCCGCCGTGATCTTCGACGCATGGCAGGCTGCGAAGGCGCGCAATGTTGACGTGTTGCTTGCCGACACGGCCGGCCGGCTGCAGAACCAGCAGGGGCTGATGGACGAGCTGGCCAAGATCAAACGGGTCATCGGGCGTCAGGACGAGGATGCGCCGCACGAGACCATGCTGGTGCTGGACGCGAGCCAGGGACAGAACGCGCTGGCGCAGGCCGAGAAGTTTCACGAGGCACTCGGACTCAGCGGCGTTACCGTGACCAAGCTCGACGGCAGCGCGAAGGGCGGCATTCTCATTGCGATCGCCGGGAAACTGGGCGTACCGATTCGCTTTATCGGCATTGGTGAGTCGGCGGATGACATGCAGCCGTTCTCGGCGCCCGAGTTCGTCGACGCGCTGCTTGCGAGCAGCAACTGAGCGTTGGTGATTCGACCATGATCCAGATCGAGAATGTCACCAAGCGCTTTCCCGGCGGACAGGAAGCGCTCTCGGGTCTCAACCTCGATATCGACAAGGGCGAGATGGTTTTCATCACCGGCCACTCCGGTGCCGGCAAGAGCACCTTGCTGCGGCTGATTGCGCTGATCGACCGGCCCACGTCGGGGCAGGTCATCGTCGACGGTCAGAACACGGCACGGGTGCGGCGGCGTCGAATCCCTGCGTACAGACGGCAGATCGGGATGGTTTTCCAGGATCACAAGCTGCTTTACGACCGCTCGGTTGCCGACAACGTCGCGCTGCCGCTCGTTATTGCCGGTGTCGGTCATCGCGAGGCGGGGCGAAGGGTTCGAGCAGCGCTCGAGCAGGTGGGGCTGCTGCACAAGGAGAAGCGCAATCCGGAGACGCTGTCGGCGGGTGAACAGCAACGCGTCGGCATCGCTCGCGCGATCGCGACTCGGCCGAAGCTGCTCATTGCGGATGAGCCGACGGGTAACCTCGACCCGGACTTGTCGCTCGAGGTCATGCGCGTGTTCCGGCGCTTCAACGAATTCGGCGTGACCTTGCTCATAGCGAGTCACGATATCTCGCTGATCGACAAGCTGGGCTGTCGCAGGATCGCGCTCGCCGATGGCCGCCTCGTCGGCGACGGCGATGAAGACGATCCGGGACCGATGACGGTCAGCGAGGAGGACCGCTGGGGATGAGCGCTGGAGCCGGCAAGAGTCGTCACGCTGACGCGGCGACGCCGGTACGGTCCTCCGGGCCGCTGTCGATCTGGTTCGGGCGGCACGTCTCCGAAGCCGGCGGCTCCATCTCACGGCTGGCACGGCAGCCGGTCGCAAGCCTGATGATCGTGCTGGTCATCGCCGTGACGCTGGCGCTCCCGGCAGCGCTCAACCTCGTCATCAAGAATGCGGCTTCGATCAGTGGCCGCTGGGATTCGGCGCTCGACTTCTCGGTGTTTCTCGATCGCGGCCTAACGGTTAGCGAGGCGGAGGGCCTGGCCCGCCTGATCCGCCAGCGGGCTGACGTAGCGGCCGTCGAGCTGATTACGGCCGACATGGCGTTGGCGGATTTTAAAGCTCAGTCCGGGTTCGGCGACGCGATGGACCAGCTCAACGAAAACCCGCTGCCGCACACCCTCGTCGTCAGGCCGGGGCCCGCGAACACGGAGCAGTCCATCATCCTGTTGCGCGAGGAGCTCGCCAACCTGCCGGAGACCGAACTCGTGCAGGTCGACACCGAGTGGGTGCAGCGATTCCACGCGATCCTCGACATCGTTCGGCAGGCGGTGCTGATCGGCGGCGTCCTGCTCGGCGCGGCAATTGTCGTCATCATCGGCAACACGATCCGCCTCGACATTCAGAACCGCCGCGAGGAGATAGAGGTCACGAAACTGATTGGCGCGAGCGACGCCTTCGTTCGCCGGCCGTTCCTGTGGACGGGGTTCTGGTACGGGCTTCTGGGGGCCCTGCTTGCGATCGGGCTGGTCCAGTACGGGCTTTACCTGCTCGAGGCGCCGATCGCGCGACTCGCCGGCCTCTACCAGAGCAGCGCCGCGGTCGTCGCTTTCAGCTTTGCGGAGGTCGGAACCATTCTCGGAATCGGTATCGGCCTCGGCCTCGTGGGCTCCTGGTTTGCCGCCGCCAGGCACATGCGGCGGATCGAACCCCGCTAGTCCCTGGCGCGGCGGTTCGTGCCGGCCGGGTGGTCAGGCCGATTCCAGCGACGCCATAACCGCTTCGACGATCGCCGTCAGCGCACCGCGATCGAGACAGCCGCGACAACTTACGCGCATTCCCCAGATGTTGTTGACGAGGAATGCCGCCAGCGCGTCCGCGTCCTTGTCGCCCGGAATTTCCCGGCCGTCCTGTGCGGCGCGGATCAAGGTCGCGAAAGCGTCCCGTACGCCCTGGTTGTGACCTTCCAGGCGGGCCGCGATATCGGGCTCGTGCTGCGACATTTCGAGCAGGGCGTTCACGGACAGGCAGCCGCGGCGATCATCGCCCCTGACCGATTTGTCGACAATATCGTCGAGAATGCCGCGAACGGCGGCGATCTTGGAGCCTTCGGCGCGCGCCATCGAACGTACGTTGACCAGGAAGGCGCGGTTGTACTCATCCAGCACCTCGAGGAAAACGCCCTTCTTGCTGCCGAAGGCCGCGTACAGGCTGCCGGGCTTCAGGCCGGTGGCGTCGACGAGGTCGCCGATCGACGTCTGCCCGTAGCCGCGCTCCCAGAAGACCGCCATCGCCTTGTCGACGACCTCGGCACGATCATATTCAGGGGTTCTCGGCATCTCGGCTTCCTCAAAGGCCGCTATAGCGGCTGGCTATATGGAAATAATGATAAACATACTTGAATAGTCATTCAAGTATCGCTATAGTGTTTGCCGTAGCCGCGTTTGCGGCCCTTTTTTTGGCTCATTTTTGAATAACCACTCAAGAATAGATGGAGACAACAATGACCGACTTCAACACCTACTCGCTGGAAACGGTGCCCGCAGCGGGCCGGGAAACCCTCGAGACCGTCAACCAGGCCTACGGCTTCGTCCCGAACCTGATCGGCACGATGGTCGAGGCACCGGCGCTGGCCAGTGCCTACCTGGATATCGGCAAGCGCTTTGGTAAGACGAGCTTCACGGAGACCGAGCGCCAGGTGATCCTGATTGCCGCGAGCCGCATCAACGGCTGCGAGTACTGCATGGCCGCGCACTCGACGGTCGCCGGCATGGCGAAGGTCCCGGGCGACGTCGTTAACGCCATCCGCGAAGACGCGCCCATTGCCGACGAGCGCCTGGAGGCACTGCGGCAGTTCACCGTCGCGGTCGTTGAGAAGCGGGGATGGCTCGATCAGGCCGACCTTGAAGCCTTTTACAGCGCAGGATTCGACCGTCAGCAGGTGCTCGAAGTCGTGCTCGGTGTGGCCATGAAGACGCTCTCGAACTTCACCAATCACATCGCGGAGCCAGCGCTGGACGACGCCTTCAAGGCCAACGAATGGCATGCCCCGACGACCCACGCAGCCTGAATCTTGACGGAATTGGACATAACGCTGAGACAAATAGAAACATTAAGTACCTGTTTGTACAGCTATTATCGCCTTGTCAACCGTGGAACTTACTAGGCTTGTTAGCACTCTAAGCAGGCGAGTGCTAAAATTGGCTCTCCCCAATTGGAGGAACATATGACGACAGCAGTGGCAAAAGTGAACAACGACCTCGTCCTCGCCGGCCCGGTAGGCAGTCTCGATGCCTACATCCAGGCCGTCGGCTCGGTACCCGTTCTGGAAAAGGTTGACGAGCAGGCGCTCGCCCACCAGTTCCGCGACGAACAGGACCTCGACGCGGCGCGTAAGCTCGTTCTCGCCCACCTGCGATTCGTCGTTCATATCGCCAAGGGCTACACGGGCTATGGCCTGCCGCTGGCGGACCTGATCCAGGAGGGCAACGTTGGCCTCATGAAGGCGGTCAAGCGCTTCGATCCGGAGTACGACGTTCGGCTTGTGTCGTTCGCGGTGCATTGGATCCGCGCCGAGATCCATGAGTTCGTGCTCAAGAACTGGCGTATCGTCAAGGTCGCGACGACCAAGGCGCAGCGCAAGCTTTTCTTCAATCTTCGCAAGTCAAAGAAGAGCCTGGCCTGGCTGTCGCACGAGGAGACCAAGGCAGTCGCGAAAGACCTGGGCGTCAGCGAGAAGGAAGTCACCGAGATGGAGAAGCGCCTGAGCGCGCGGGACGCCCTGTTCGATCCGGCACCCGATGCCGACGACGAGCGCACGTTCTCTCCGGCGGCCTACCTGCCGGCTCCGGATTCTGACCCGGCAACGCTCGTCGAGAAGGCGGACTTTCACCACGACGCGACGGCGCGCATGGCTGCGGCCATCCGGACGCTGGACGATCGTAGCCGCGACATCCTCGAAAGCCGCTGGCTGACCGAGGACAAGAAGACGCTGCACGAACTCGCCGATGTCTACGGCGTTTCGGCGGAGCGCATTCGCCAGATCGAAGCGAACGCGATCAAGAAGCTGCGCGGCCGGATGGTCGCGTAGGCTTACGCAAACTCCTCACGTCTGAACTGCACCCACCCGCCGGCATCCCTGCCGAGCGGGTCGCGGTGCGTCCAGTGCACGAGCCCTCCCTGCTCGTTGTACTCGTAGATCCCTCTGAACCGGACCTTGTCACCGATTCCGAGCGGCACCCGCCGTGCGAGATCGAGGTTGTGGGCGATCAACAGCGTCTGGCCGCGGACCTCGACGACGAAGCGCTGGTGGCGCTCAGCGTCGTGGTGGTCCGCCAGCAGGCGAATAACCCTGCCGGCGTCCTCGATCCACTCGCCGTCGTCGCGTTTGCCGTAAGCCAGCGGTCAGCCCGCCGTCACCGGCACCATCGTGATCTCGACGCGACGGTTTGCCGCGCGTCCCGCGTCGCTGGAGTTGTCGGCGATCGGGCGCAGCTCGCCCATGCCGATCTCGATGATGCGCTGCGAGTCGACGCCGTGGGTGCGGAGATACTGGGCGACCGACGATGCTCGGCGCTCCGATAGCCCCTGGTTGTAGCTCTCGCTGCCTGTATTGTCGGTGTGGCCGGCAACCTCGACGACGGTCTGCTCGTACTTGCCGAGCACCTTGCCGACCGAGGCCAGCACGTCAAAAAACGCCGGCGACAGGTCGGAGCTGTCGGTCGCGAACGTGATGTCCGGCATGAGGAGCGTGATGTTGTCACCCTTGCGGGCAACGCTGACGCCGGTGCCCTCGAGCTCGGCACGAAGTTCGGCTTCCTGCCGGTCCATGTAGTAGCCGATCGAGCCGCCTGCCAGTGCACCGACGCCCGCGCCGATCAGTGCGCGCTGGCGGCGTTCGACGGCGTCATCGCCGGATATCAGGCCGACCACGGCGCCGGCAGCCGCGCCAATCAGCGCACCCTTGGTAGCGCTCGAGGTCTGCTCCTCGCGCGTGTACGGGTCGAGCGTTTTGCACCCGGTTGCGATGACCGCAATGCCCAGCAGCAGACCCAAAATCCTGCTCGTTCGTATTGTCATTTCCATCCCTCTTGGCCCTGGCGAATAGTCTTACGCGAATTGTAGACCCGGTATCACTGAACGCTTCCTTAACCGGGCAGCTTATGGTCAATCCGGCGCCTGGAATTGTCCAAATTGCGGACTGCGTCGCAAACGGAACTCGCCGCGGTCCGGGTGTAGAATGAGCGGCCGAGCTTGCGGACGCCGCCATGAGCGAAACCCATTCCTGGCTGGAACGGTACGAGAACAATCATCAGGACCTGACCTGGCCGCTGATTTACTGGGCTGCCGTGCCCATGGTCGTCGTGGGCGCCGTCGGCGTGCTCTGGAACCTGCCCGTACCCGAGGAGTTTTACGCGATTTCGCCGCTCCTGAACTGGGGCTCGGCGTTCCTGATGGCCTCGGCCGTCTACTACTTCATCATCTCGCTGCCGCTCGCGATCGGCCTCCTGCCGTTCGTGCTGGGCATCGCCTTCATCCAGCAGTGGCTGCAGGCCTCGGGCTTCTCGCCGATGCGAGTTGCGATCGGCTTCACGATTGCCGGTATCATCGGCCTCTGGCTGGGCCACCGGAACCGCAGCGGCATCGACGCGTTGCGGCACCTGGTTGAAGACCTGCAGACGATAATGATTGGCCCGGCGTGGCTACTGTCGGTAATCTACCGGCGCCTCCGAATTCCCTACTGAACGAGCACACTCGATATGCACGACATCAAGCCGACCGCGGCCAAAATGGCCCCGACCCAGCTGGATCCCCTCGACCTTTACGACGTCCGCTCCGAACTCTCGGAAGATGAGCTGATCGTCAGGGACACCGTCGCACGCTTCGTCGACGAGCAGGCAATCCCGCTCATGCGCGAAGCCTTCGAGCAGCACACGTTCCCGCGCGAGCTCGTGCCGCAGATCGCGGAACTCGGCCTTCTGGGCAGTTCTATCGAAGGTTACGACTGCGCGGGTCTCAACGGCGTCAGCTACGGTCTCATTTGCCAGGAACTCGAACGCGGCGACTCGGGGCTCAGGAGCTTCGTTTCCGTGCAATCGAGCCTCGTCATGTACCCGATACACGCTTTCGGCTCGAGTGAACAGAAGGACCGCTGGCTGCCGCCGATGGCCCGCGGCGAAGCGATTGGCTGTTTCGGACTGACCGAGCCCCACGGCGGCTCGGACCCGGGCAACATGAAAACGCATGCCAAGCGCGACGGCGACGACTGGATCCTGAACGGCGCGAAGATGTGGATCACGAACGGCACAATCGCCGACTGCGCCGTTGTCTGGGCGAAGACCGATGAAGGCATCAAGGGCTTCATCGTCGAGAAGGACATGCCCGGCTTCACGGCACAGGAGATCGAGAACAAGTTTTCACTACGCGCATCGATCACGGGCGCGCTGTTCTTCGACAACGTCCGCGTGCCAGCGGCCAACGTGCTACCGGGCGTCAGCAGCCTTCGCGGGCCGCTGTCGTGCCTGACCCAGGCACGCTACGGCATCACCTGGGGCGTCATCGGCGCCGCACAAGCCTGTCTCGACGAAGTACTGAACTACACGCAGGACCGCGTGCTGTTCGGCAAGCCGCTGTCTCACACGCAGACGATCCAGATTCGCATGGCTGACATGGCCCGCCGGATCACGACGGCGCAGCTTCTGTCGCTCAGGCTCGGTCGCATCAAGGACGCCGGCGAGCTCAGCCCGACGCAGGTTTCGCTTGCAAAGTGGAACAACTGCCGGGCGGCCATCGATATCGCCCGCGACGCCCGCGACATCCTCGGTGGCTCAGGCATCAGTGCGGAGTACGTGCCGATCCGGCACATGCTGAACCTCGAGAGCGTCATTACCTACGAAGGCACCGAGACGATCCACCAGCTTGCAGTCGGCCGCGAGCTGACCGGCGCGAACGCGTTCGGCTGAGCGGGTGGCCGCCGCGATGGCGGTGGACAACGTTTCCCGGCTGCCGAGGGATCGAGATGTCTGGCGCATCGCGGCGCCGCTGATCCTGTCGAACATATCCGTGCCGTTGCTCGGCATGGTCGATACGTTCGTGCTCGGACACCTCGACAGCCCCGCCTACCTCGGCGGCGTCGCGGTCGCGAGCGTCGTATTCAGCTTCCTGTACTGGGGCGTCAACTTCCTGCGGATGGGCACGACGGGCATCGCCGCGCAGTTTTATGGCGCCGGCGACAACGATGGGCTGCGCGTGTCGCTCGGCCAGGCGCTGATCGTCGCGCTGTCGCTCGCCGGCCTGATGCTTCTGCTGCAAACGCCGGTCATCGAATTGACGCTGCCGCTGTTCGCCGCCGGCGCCGACGTCGAAAAACTGGCGTTCACCTACTTCGACATTCGAATCTGGAGCGCGCCGGGAGCGCTCGCGAACATGGTGCTCGTCGGCTGGTTCATCGGCCTGTCGAATGCCCGGGTGCCGATGCTCGTGTTCCTGACCGTCAACGTGACGAACATGGTGCTCGACCTCGTGTTCGTAATCGGTCTGGGCATGACCGTCGACGGCGTGGCACTCGCGTCGGTCATCGCGGAGTACTCAGGGCTCGCGGTCGGCCTCGTTTTCGCCGTTCGTGAACTGCGGAACCGCGCAGGCCACTGGCCGATCGCGAGGCTGCTTCGATGGGGCGAGTACGGCGCGTTCTTCAGCGTCAACGCAGCGCTCTTCATTCGAACGATGGCGCTCATGTTTACGCTCGCCTTCGTCACTGCGCAGGGCGCACGCTTCGGCGAGACAATTCTTGCCGCGAATGCGATCCTGATGAACCTGCAGAACCTGATGGCCTTCGGGCTCGACGGCATCGCCCACGCGGCCGAGGCGCTGGTCGGCAAGGCCGTCGGCCAGAAGAACCGCGAGTCACTCATCACCGCCGTGCGCCTGTCCCTCAAGTGGTCACTGTATCTCGCAATCGGCTTCGTCATTCTGTACGCGGCAGGCGGACCGCTATTGATCAACGCGCTGACTGACCTCGAAGAGGTCCGCCAGGCCACGCTCCGCTACCTGCCGTGGCTCGTCGTGTCGCCGCTGATCTCGGTCTGGTCGTTCGTCTACGACGGCGTTTTCGTCGGCGCCACGCGTGCCCGGGAAATGCGCAACATCATGATCTTCTCGACGGTCGCGGTCTTCTTGCCGGCCTGGTACCTGTTACAACCGCTCGCGAACGACGGCCTCTGGCTGGCGTTTCTCGCGTTCCTGGCAAGCCGCGGCCTCGGCATGCACCTGGGCTATCGGCGTCAGGTACTCCCTTCGGTCTGAGGCGTCGCTTCCGGGTTGGCGTGGCACAGCTTGTGCGCGGTCGCGCGCGCCCACGCATAGGCACCGATGCCGGAGACGACGTTGGCAAGCGCGTAGGCCATGAAGATACCGACCAGGCCGAACAGCCACATGCCGATAATCGCGAGCGGCACGTAAAGAACGAGTATGCGCGCCGTGCTGATCCAGACGCCGGGCATGGGTTTGCCGAGACCGTTGAAGGCCGCGTTCATGACCATGACCATGCCGTAGGTGCCGTAGCTGATCGGGATGATCCACAGGTACAGCCGTGTAACGCTCTTGACGCTCTCACTGTCGCTGAAGAGGCCGGGCAGGAACCCCGAGAGCAGCGCCAGCAGCGCTGCAATTACGAGACCGCTGCCGAGGCAGAACACGGTACACAGCCACAGTGCTCGCAGGATGCGGCGTTCGCGGCCGGCCGCCAGATTCTGGCCGACGAAGGGCCCGATGATCGACGACATCGCGTAGTAGATGACGAGCATCAACGTCTCGATGCGGCTGGCGACGCCGAAGCCGGCGACGGCGTCGGGGCCGAACCGCGCAATCATTGCCGTCACGATCGTCGCGCCGAGCGGCACGATGACGTTGGTTCCTGCCGCCGGGATGCCAACGTGCAGGATGTCGCCGCAGGACTTCATCATCTCGTCGCGTTTCGGCAAGTTCGGCGTAATCATGCCGAGGCGGTGGTACAGCAGGTAGACCGTGCCGATGAAGATCGTACCGCGGGCGAGCAGCGCGGCCATCGCGGCACCGTCGAGACCCATTGCCGGAATCGGACCGATGCCGAAGATAAGGATCGGGTCGAGGATCACGTTGAGCACGGCGGCGTACACCATGAGCTTGCCGGGCAACCGCGTGTCTCCGGTCGCACGCATGCTCGCCATACCGACCATGCCGACGACGATGAACGGCACACCGGCGTAAAGAATCGTCATGAAGCTGCGGATCATCGGCAGCATGTTTTCGGGTGCGCCCAGCAGCCGGAACAAGGGATTGATGGTCCAGACGCCTATGATTGCGATAATGCCCGTGATCGCGAAAGACAGGTACAGGCTGTCCGTGCACAGGCGGCGCGCGCGCCGATGGTCTTCGGCGCCGATCGCCCGTGCGACGACCGACGAAGTGCCGGCGCCGAGGCCGATCGCCACGCTCGTCACCATCATCAGAATGGGAAAACCGAAACCGTAGGCCGCGAGTTCACGGTCGCCGACGCGACCAATGAACCACGTATCGATAAGGCTCTGAGCCATCATCGTCGTAATCCCGAACAGCACGGGCACGGTCATGTCGATCAAATGTTGACCGACCGGGCCTTCTGTCAGCCTGGCTCTGTTGTTCTGCATGGGGTGTCCGCGGGACTTCGGCCCGGCCAGCGCCGGGATCGGGACACTATGACCGAGTTACCTGGACCACGCAATTCAGCCAAATTTCGGCACGCCAGCCGCGTCGAGCTCGCTTCGCGTTGCCGCGGCCTCATCGATGAGCCAGCGCCGAAAGCGATCCGTCGATTCGCGACGTTGGGCTCCGAGCGGAAACCGGGCCTGGTAGGCGTGGCGGGACCACGCCCCTTCCTCGATCGGAAACGGGATCTCGAGTTGGCCGGTTTTTATCTGCGGTTCGACGAGTGCCAGTCCGCAGATTATGAAGCCCGAATCCGCGTAGATGGCCTCCAGCGCATGCATGACCTTGCGATAGCGAATGCCGAGCCCGGGTGCCGTCTTGCGATAGCCGAATTCGCCGATCCACTCCGGCCAGCTGATACCGCCGCCGTCGGACGTGTAGCAATCGAGATGCAGCAGTGGAAAGCCTTCGAGCCGAACGTCTTTCGGCCGGGATGAGATACGCTTCGTGTTGACCGGTGAGCTCAGCGGCAGCAGATAGTCATGGAACAACAGGTCCGCGTCGTCACCGTCGGGTGGACCGAAGCAGACTTCGCAGTCGACCTGGCCGAGCCGCATTGGAACCTCACCGACCCCGTTGATGCAGAAGAGCGTGTTGGGATTGTCCTTCTTGAACGCATCGAGGCGGGGTGCCAGCCAAAGCTCGGCCCAGTCCGTGTCCGCAGACACGTGAATCTCGTTGACGCGCTGGAAGTCCAGAATACGCGCGACCGTATCGAGTTCGCGGAAACCCGCCGACAGGTGCGCCAGCGCCGCTTCGAGCTCCCGCGTAGGGCGAGTGCCTGAACGACCGCGCACGAGCAGGTCGAAGCCGAGATAGTCTTCGAGCGCACGGATACGCTGGCCCAGCGCCGCCGGCGTGATCGACAGCTCCGCGGCAGCCGCTTTCAGCGATCCTTTGCGAATCGCGAGTTCCAGCGCCTGCAACGCACGCAGATGAGAGACGACCGCCATCCGATCAATATAAAGATTTTCTTTACTTTCATAAAGAATATTTACCTTGTCTGGCGGCCCGCGATGTCGAGAATGGAACTCACGCTAACCGCGCACACATGGAGAACCCGATGAGCCACCTGAAACGCTTCCTGATCGAAAGAGACATTCCCGGTATCGGCTCGATGTCCGTCGTCGAGCTCTGCGGCGCAGCCCGCGCCTCCAACCAGGCTATCGAGCAAATCGGCCACGACCTGCAGTGGCTGCACAGCTACGTGGCCGGCGACAAAACGTTCTGTGTGTATCTCGCCAAGGATCACGCCACGATCAACAAGCACGCGGAACTGAGCGGTATCCCGGTTTCAAACGTCACGGAGATCTCGCAGGTCATCGATCCCCTGACAGCCAACAACTAATCCTGCCTGCGCTGCGTGCTATGACAAATACCTTGCCCGGACTGGCGCTCTGCGAGCGATAATGGCGGCTCGCTGACGTCACGACGGGCTATCGATTGAGAACCTGCATTGCATTAATTGCGCTTTCATTGGTCGCGGCGTGCTCGAACGACATCGTTGATGTGCAGGCGGACGACCCGCCTTTCCTGATTGACGCAGAGATCAATCCGAACGCCGCGAAACTACCGTCGGGAACGTCCAAACTGATCGCAAGGATCATCATCACGAACCAGTCGGACTCGGCGCAGCCATTCTCCACACGCTGGCTGTGGCTCGAGACCTCCGGTGGAGCGCCGCTCCGAGCCTATTCGGACAGTTCGGCGTCGCAGCAGGTCGACTTCGCCTCCGTACGCATCAACTCCGGGGAGACGCTCGAGATGAGCGTTTACTGGTCGCTGCCCGGTGGCCAGTTCGACGCAGACAACGTATCGCTCGCGTTCGCCCGGCAGTAAACGGAGACTCGCCGACATATGTTTCCTGCTATCTGATGAAAATCCAAACTGACGTCATCATCAACGCCGACATCGAAACCGTCTGGAAGGCATTCGACAATCCGGACAACATGACGCGCTGGCAGCCGACGCTCACGTCCTTCAAGCACGAATCGGGCGAGCGCGGTCGCCCGGGCGCGATTTCCACGCTCGTGTATGACGAGAACGGCCGCGAGGTGGTCATGATGGAAGAGGTGACCGAACGGCGTGCACCGCATTTCATGGCCAGCAGCTATGACTCGGACTGGGGCAAGGCCATCATCGTCAATCACTTCGAGAAGGTCGGCGACTCACAGACGCGCTGGGTTGCTTACTGGCGGCATGTCTTCAGGGGCATGCGGCGTCTCCTCGCGATCTTCATGGTCAAGTCGATGCAGAAGCGCGTCGAGGACGACATGCAGCGATTCAAGCTCATGGTCGAGTCTGACCAAGCCAGCCGGTGAGCTGGAGACGCCTGAACTCGCGCGTGATCTGGGAGAACCCGTGGATGCGGGTGCTCGAGGACCGCGTCATTAATCCTCGCGGCGGCGAGAACGATTACGGCCACATCCAGTTCCTGAATCGTGCCGTTGCCATCGTGCCGATCGACGACGACGAGCACACCTGGCTCGTCGGCCAGCATCGCTACACGCTGGACGCCTATTCCTGGGAACTGCCAATGGGCGGTGCGCCGTTGAACGAGGACCTGCTCGCGGCCGCGCAGCGCGAGCTGCTTGAGGAAACCGGCCTGTCAGCAAAACAATGGACCGAGGTCATGAGGCTGCATCTGAGCAACTCGATCACCGACGAAACCGGCATCGTGTTCGTCGCCGAAGAACTCGCAGCCGGCGAACCCGACTTCGACGAGACCGAAGTACTCGACATTCGCCGACTGCCGCTGGCAGAGGCCGTCGCGATGGCGGAAAGCGGCGAGATCACCGATGCACTGAGTGTCGTCGCGCTGCTGCGCGTCGCGCGTCTCAGAGCAACTTCTTAGCGGTGACCACGTAGCGCATCCCGCGCGCATTGTCCTCGCGCTCGCCAAACGGATAGCCCGTTACCAGGCTCAGGACGGCATCTTCGGTGTCCAGCTGCAGGCTGGCACGTCGAGAATCGACGACCTCGAGGTCGACGACCGTATACACGTGCAGGTCACCGTCGAGTGACTCGACCGTTAGCGACTCGCCAATCGCCAGGTCCTTCAGGAAATTGAAATGCGTATCGGGATGACCAGCGATCACGGCATTGCCGGGGTCACCGGGCAGCGAGCTCGTCGTCATGTGCCCGGGACCGAACGCCAGCGTTCGCGACGAACTACCGGCGAGTACGATCAGGTCGACTTCGCCAGACTTCGCGGACAGCCTCGCCACGGGCCAGGTGTGATTCCAGGGCCAGGGCGACGACAGCTCGGCGCCACCGGGCAGCCGCTCCCAGCTCTTCTGCATGATGTCCTGGGCGACCCAGGCTTTTGCAGGCATCGGTGTCTGGTGACCGATCTGCCAGAATCCAAGACATAATATCAGGGCCACGATTCTCATTGCTCTTGTTCCTCTCTTGGGGCCTATGAGAACAGCGGAAAACGCCGAGACGCGCCCTCATTCATGGCAATCGAGCGGCGGAATGTGGCAAATTGTGGACTTCGCTTTTGGGAGCATGCCGTGGCCAAACGGATTGCCATCGTCGAGGACGAGGCCGCGATCAGGGACAACTATACGGACGCGTTTCGACGCGAGGGTTACGTCGTTGATGCCTACGAAGCGCGCGAGCCGGCGCTCGATGCGTTCGCGAGCCGGCTGCCGGACCTGGTCGTCATCGACATCAACCTGAAAGACGACGTCGAGGGCGGCTTCGAGCTTTGCCGCGAACTGCGTTCGCGCTCCGCCGACCTGCCCATCATCTTCCTGACCGCACGCGACAGCGAGTTCGACGCAGTATCGGGCCTCCGGCTCGGTGCCGACGATTACCTGACCAAGGACATCAGCCTGCCGCACCTGATGGCGAGAATCGCTGCGCTGTTCAGGCGACTCGACGCACTTCGCGAGCCGCAGAGCGGCGAAGGCCGGCTGACGCGCGGCGACCTCGAGATCGATACCGATCGCATGACCATCGCCTGGCAGAGCCAGCCGGTCGGACTCACGCTGACCGAGTTCTGGCTCGTGCACGCGATGGCGCGCTATCCCGGTCACGTGAAGAACCGTCAACAGCTCATGGACGCGGCGCAGGCAGTGCTGGACGACAACACGATCACGTCGCACATCAAGCGCATCCGTCGCAAGTTCCTGGCCATCGATTCGGAGTTCGACGCCATCGAGACCGTCTACGGAATGGGATACCGCTGGCTGTCTGAATAGCGAGCGCCCGCCGTCATGAATCTACGCCAGCAGCTACTCCTCGTCAGCCTGCTGACACTCATGCTGCCCTGGGCCGGCTGCGAGTTCATTCGCGAGACCGAGACCGCGCTGCGCTCGAGCCAGCAGCAGATGCTGGCCGGAACCGCGCGTGCCATCGCCGACACGATGGCGCAGTATCCCGAGGACTTCCCGCCGGGGGTCGGCGTCGATCACGTCCTCGGCGACCAGCTGTTCGGCCATCGGCTCGAATCGGAGCCCTCGATCGACGGCTACTTCGACGACTGGACCCTGTCGCGCGAGTCGCTGACGCAGATGCGCGGAACCGACGGACCCATTCGCTTCGCGATCGGGATCACATCGCAGTACGCGTTCTTCTACGTCGAGGTCGCCGATAACGAAGTGGTCTATGCCGACAGCCAGTCACTGCTGCCGACGTCGCGACAGCGCTTCGCAGACCGGGTGACGCTCGTCAGCAGCAGCCCACCCTATCTCGACGAGGCGTTTACGACGGCCGCGGAGGCCCCGGGCGCCGTGGTCGTATTTCGGCGCAGTGCGAGCGGCGCGGCGGGCGAGCCGACGATACGCGGCTTCTGGCAGGACGTACCCAACGGTTACCAGGTCGAGATGCGAATCCCGCTCAACCTGCTCGGCACGCACCTGGGCGTCGTTGTCGACAACGTCAGCGTGCCGAACTCGCCCGGCGTCCGCAGCGCGAGTTTCGCGGCTCGCTCACCGGGACCGTTTGCCACGACGATCCCCGAGCTCGAACAACGCGCGGCGGCGCTCGTGCAGCCGGGCATGCGGCTGCTCGTCACCGATCCGTCGGGCTGGCGCATCGCGACGGCGGGCAGGCTCGAATCCGCAGCGGAGCCCGGAACCCGCGTCTCCCGCTGGCTGCGCCTCGCCTACGACGCAGCCGTGGAACCGGGCACGGAGCCCCTGTTCGCGGAACCGGACCCGTCGGGCCGCGAGCAGCAGCTTTACGTCAGCGAGGGCTTATCGGGCCGTCCGTCGTCGGCATGGTTCCGCGGCGAGGCCAGCGGCCGGGCAATCGTGGCTGTCGCCGAGCCGGTTCGTATCGATGGCAACCAGCTGGGCGTGATCGTCCTGCAGCAGGGCACCGACGCCATCCTGAGCCTCCGCAGCGAGGGGCTGGTTCGGCTCATGAACGTTACGCTCATAGCCATGCTCGTCGTCGCGGGCGGGCTGATTGGATATGCGAGCTGGCTGTCACGACGGATTCGTCGCCTGAGTATCGCGGCCGAGGATGCTCTGGAATCCGATCGGCTGCCGACGGCACTGCCGAGCGCGCTGGCCGCGGACGAGATTGGCGACCTGTCGCGCAGCTTTGCCGACGTTCTTATCCAGCTCGGTGAGTACAACGAGTACCTGCGGACACTGGCGTCCAAGCTGTCGCACGAATTACGCACGCCGCTCGCCATCGTGACCTCCTCGCTCGAGAACCTCGAGCACGAGACCCTCGACGAGACAGCGGCCGGCTACACGGCAAGAGCACGCGATGGCGCAGACCGGCTGCGGCGCATACTCGCGGCCATGAGCGAGGCCAGCCGCGTCGAGGAGCTCATGCGCAACGTCGAACCGGAAGTGTTCGACCTCGGCGCGGTCGTCGAATCGACCGTAACGGCATATCGCGACGTGTATCCGCAGCGCGGCTTCCAACTTACGGGGACCCGTGAGCCGTTGAGCGTGCGTGGTTCACCGGAGCTCATCATCCAGATGCTCGACAAGCTCGTCGACAACGCCGTGAGCTTCAGCGACGACGGCGACGAAATCGATATCGGTGTTGGTCGCGACGCCGACAGCATCGCGCTGTCGGTGCAGAACCCCGGACCGCCGCTTCCGGAACGCATGCGAGGTCAGCTGTTCGATTCTATGATCTCCGTGCGGCCAGCAAAGGATGACAAGCACCTGGGACTTGGCCTGTACATCGCGCGCTTGATCGCCGACGGCCACGGCGGCCGTATCGACGCGGACAACGCCGACGGCGGCGTTCGCTTCACGATACAGCTTCCCGCCGTCGAATCGGACAGCACGAATGCCGAAGCGTAGCCTCGAGAAGCTTGTCCACCACTTGATGCTGTTAGCGCTGATTGCCGCGGGCTCGGCAAGCGGGGAGGAGGCCTGCCGGATCGAGCTCGTCGTGCTCGGCACTGGGCAGGACGCGGGCGCACCGCAGATCGGCAACCGCGAAGACCCCGCTTGGAGCGATTCGTCGCTCGGGCTAACCGCGACGTCGATTGCACTCGTGGATCACGTAGGCGGCAAGCGCTTCCTGTTCGAGGCGACGCCGCACATTACGGACCAGCTGCAGCTGCTCGATTCGCTCGCACCCGTCGAAAGTGCGGGTCTCGGAGTCGACGGTGTGCTCCTGACTCATGCACACATCGGACACTACACCGGGCTGATGTTCTTCGGCCGCGAAGCGGCGGGCGCAAAGAACGTCCCGGTCTATGCGATGCCTCGCTTCCGTGAGTACCTGGAGAACAACGGGCCATGGAGCCAGCTCGTGAGCTTCGAGAACATTGCGCTCGTCGAGCTCGCGGACCGGGAGTCCCGGCGCATCAGCGAGGGTATCGAGGTGACTCCACACCGCGTGCCACACCGGGACGAGTACTCGGAGACGGTCGGCTTCCTGATCGAAATCCCGTCGGCGCGTATCTTCTTCCTGCCCGACATCGACAGCTGGGGCGAATGGGTGCGTGACTACGACGTCCGGATCGAGGACATCGTGCAAAGCGTCGACTACGCGTTTCTCGACGCGACGTTCTTCGATAACAACGAACTGCCGGGACGCGACATGTCGTTGATACCGCACCCGCGGGTGAAGCAGACGATGGATCGTCTGGGCGAACTACCCGACGACGTTCGTCGTCGCGTACATTTCATTCACTACAACCACACCAACCCGATACGCTTCCCTGCGTCTGCAGAGTCGGCAGAGGTCCGGAAGCGCGGCTTCAACATCGCCCGCGCGGGCGACCGACACTGCCTCAGTCGCTAAGCTACTGCTCCAACGACTCGTCCACCGCATCGCCGATGTCTCCGTCCTCGCACGCCGCTCGGTAGCGGTCCCGTAGCGCATCATCCTTCGGGAATATCCCCATGTCGTAGTACTCGACGACCCAGCATTCGTACAGGGCTATATGCACCTTGGGCTTGAACGCCCGCCAGTGTTCGGCGACGGTCGCATCGACATCGAGGCCCAGGTAGCCTTGTTCATACGCGTGAGCTAAAAGATGCTGCCAATAGGTCATTCCATTCTCGGCCGCGTACTCGTAGAGCGCCAGAGCCTTCGACATGTCCTGCTCGACCCCGAGACCCAGCTGGTACGCCCAGCCGAGCTTGCCCGCGGAGTAGGCGGAGCCGTCCCGGTACTCCTGTTCCAGTGTTTTGACGCCGGCACGTTGCCGATCTTCGTCGTCCGACTGGAACACATCGATGCTCGCGATCATGTGCACCGCCTGGGCGTTACCCTCGCCGGCGGCGACTCGCAGTAGTTGGTTGGCGAGTTCCCGATCCTCCTCGACGACGATCCCACCCCGGTAGCACTCGGCAAAAACCAGGTACAGCCAAGCATCGGGGAGAGATTCGAGACCGCGCTTAAGCTCGGGATCGAGTTCCGCGACCGCCTCGCCGAAGCGTTCCATGGACTCTTCGTAGTCCTGAATCGGTGGCAGGTCGTCGGCCAGCACCGTGCAGGATTCCGTATCCGCGTACTGCGCGTAACCAGTGTTCGCGATCGCAGCCAGAAAGAACAGAATCAGTTTCGAGTTGGCCACTTTCAAAGCGCAATTCTCAACCGGCAAGCCTTCCCTTCATATCGGCGTAGGCTGCTTTGATCAAAGCAGCAAGGGCCTCGGCATCAACATCGTCGCCGGACCTGACTTTCACATGCCGCATGAACTTGCCTGTGCCCTCCAGCAGCCCGCCAGGATCGGACAGCTCCGCGCCGAGAAAAAAGCCGACGTTCACGTGATTCGAGAACGCGTTGACGTAGCCGAATGCGAGTTCGCCAACGCACGCCGTTGGATGGCCGTCGTGCAGGAGCTCCGTAACGTCGTCGCCGCAGTCGCGCATTACCTGGAACCAACGATTCGCAATCGCTCCAAGCTCGTCGGCATGCTCACTCAGCCAGGCCCCGACATCCGGATCCCGTCGCACGGCCCCTGGCAATGGAAAGGGCCGGCTCATCGGAGCCTCGTCAAGGACAGCGTGGACATCGGCCACTCCTTTTGCGAGGTCGCGGTCATCCTACCAAACGACCACCGAGTTGACGGGATGTACGCGCCGATGCATCCTGAGAGGCGTTCACTAGGGAGTGTTGACGTGCGTTACTATCTCGCGATATTTGCGGCGCTGGGTGCATTGGCGCTCTCAGGCTGCGCGCAGAAAGATGAAAGCGTTCTGGCCGAGGTGTACCTGCCGGAGGGCGATGCGGAGCGCGGCAAGGCAGCGTTCGTGTCGCTTGGATGCGTAAGCTGCCACAGCGTCGTGGGGGCGGAGCTGCCGGAACCGGAGGTGGCAGGGCCGGTTCGCGTGTTGCTTGGCAGCCGGACGGGCCGGGTTCGCTCATACGGCGATCTGGTTACGTCCATCGTCAATCCGTCACACCGTCAACCGGGGCGATACCTTCAGCAGCCGGACACCGTGCCCGAAGACAGCGCCTCGATCATGACTGCCTACAACGACGTCATGACCGTCACGGAACTCACCGACCTCGTTGCCTTTTTGCAGACGCACTACGAGCGCGTGAGGCATCCGCGTTATAAGTACACGCGTTACGACTACGGTCGACAGTGACTACAGGCGCAGAGCCATGCTGGCCGATGCCGGCACTGTCAATCTGAAGCCGAACTTTTTATAGAGTTGAGAAGCCGTGCCATCGGCGATCAGGCTGATGTAGGCGGACTTCGGCGCGCCCGCTCGTAGTTGCTGCATCAGGCGCGACATCACTTCGTAGCCGATGCCCTGCCCCTGGTAGTCCGGCCGAACGGCGATATCGACGACCTGGTAGAAACAGCCGCCGTCACCGATGACGCGCCCCATGCCGACCAGTGCACCGGAATCGCGAACGCAAACCGAGTAGCAGGTACCGGCTAGCCCACTCTGGGCTGCCTCGGGCGTAAAAGCACTCAGGCCGGCGGCACCACGCAGCGCGACGTACTCGTCCACGCCGGGCACGTCGCTGGAATAGTCGAGTTCCGTCATCCCGTGAGCTTCGACGAAATTGGCGGAGCCGTCAAAGTTCACCTTCGAGCGCTTCGAGGATTGCTCGAATGCGGTCAGCCGCTTCGTCCGTCACTGGCCAGCGAGAAATCCCTTTGTGACTTCCGTCGTTTCTTCAAAACACATCTGCGGCCACACCGAGCGTCGCGGCGCTAGACGGTGTCCGCCCAAATGGAGAATGCGCCGATAAGAATGACCGCCGCCAGCGGTACGAGCTGGTGCTTCCAGACCTCACGTCGCAACAGCTGGTAACCCGCCCATCCGAACGTGGCCGCAACCGTGAGTTCCATAGGGGCAAGCAGGAGCCCCCATTCGCCGGCAAATCGGTCGCCGCGGAACATGCCGACGAGCAACGAGAAGCCGAGAAACGCAGCAAACAACGCAAAGAGGACTTCAAGCATTCCAACGAGCTTTGCGAGTAGCCCCGGCAGTCGCTTCACATGAACTCGCCGAGGTCCGGGAGTTCACCGTTCATGGCCGCTTCGATGGTTGCCGGGTCCACGTCGCCAAATTCGGCTCGGGCAAGCTCTACCATCGCCCTCGCCTGGTCAAGACGGCCGATCATCACGAGTGTCGCGATGTCGGTCAGCAAATCGTACGCAAGGTGATTTCGAAGTCTGTCTGTTGTGCGCTCCGCGCTCGCCCCGCCTACGGCCTGCCGCATTACTTCCTGACGCTCGAGGAGCGTCTCGAGTTCTTCCCGATAGGACTCGAGGTCGCCGACGTACTTTGCGCAGAGGTCGAGTTCACCCGACGCGATCAGGGTGTCTCGGGCAACGCTGAAACTGCGCTCCGCGAGCTCGGGATCGTTCTCGTCGAGCCAGCGAAAGAGATGAACCGTGCGGTCCGTCTCTTTCAGGTACTCGTTCAAACGAACCGCATCGTGGAACGCGTTGTAATCGGCCTTGTTCTCCATGACCCGGCGTTCATCCCGGTCGCGTATCTCCCGCATCCTGGCTAGCGCCGGCGGGTAGCGGTCGGCGAGTTGCTTCCAGTCGGACAGGGCAAAAGACAGCCGCACGCCCGCGAGAGCTCGATCCAGCTTCAGGGCGTTGTCGTGAAACCAGACATGCTTGGCGAGGGACTCGGCGTATCGCCCGGCGTGTCGATCCGCCCTGGCTTCGTCCAAGATGGCGCGGGGGTCCGGGTTCTCGGGCGGGGACCACGCCGCATCATTGCCGAGCGCCGGGATGGCAATACACAGCAGGACGACGGCAAGGACGCGAGTCATTGAAACTAGAGCGAACCGGTCAGGTTCAGGAAGAAGCCATGGTGATCGTAGCTCAGGTCCGTCAGGTCCTCGGAGAAGTCGGTGAAGTTGTAGCCGACACCGAGCTTGATGTGATCGCCGAGGTAGCGCGAGATCGTCAGCAGCGCGCCGGCGCGGCTCTCGTTCAGATCCGGCATGTCGAGCAGGCGACCCTCTGCAAGGAATTCCCAATTCTTGCCGAGGCGGTAGTCGCCGCGAACGACGTACAGGTTGGCGTTGTTATCGAAGAACTCGGGGTCTTCGCGATCGAGGCTCACCTGCGCCAGTCGGTAGGCATACTTGCCGCCGATCGAGAACTTCGGCGTCAGGTCGTAGGTGACGTCGACGGCGGCGATGTGCGTCTTCTGCAGGAACTCGGCCGCGACGTTCTGCAGCGTCGACTGGTCGGTCGTCGGCATGTTGTAGAAGTAGGTGTACTTGACCAGCGCGTTCAGGCGATCGTTGTCGATCGGGCGTACCGCGTAACCGAGTACGGCCTCCGTGAAGCCGCCGTCGAAGAACTCGCCCTGCGAGCTTTCGCTGGTCGAGTGGTTGAACTGGCCGAGCAGGCGTGAGCCCGGGTTCAGCTGATACTTGACGTTGTTGCGGAACAGCCAGGTCTTGCGCTCCGTGCGAGTCAGGTCCGGCTGCTGCGCGTCGTCGTTGCGATACTCGATGGCACTCGAGAACTGCAGCTTCTCCGCGCCGTAGCCGACCTGCAGGCCGCCGGCGAGGCGTTCCGTCTCGGCGCCGGTCACCTGGTCGCGCAGCGTGCCGATGTCCGAGTTGATGCCGAGGCTCCAGTTGCCGTTCGGCGCGAAGCTCACACCCGTGGCGTGGGTAAGGCCAGTCATCGCCGTGCTCTGCTGGTAGCGCTCCTCGAGGAATACGCTCGTGCTGTCGCTGAGGCGTGACTTCACGCCCGCGACGAGGTTGCCCTCGCGGCCTCGGCTCGCCGCCAGGGCCGTGTCGGTGCGTTCGTTCTCCAGCGCGTAGTTCAGGTACATGCTGGTGCGATCCGACACGATGTAGTTGGTGCCGACGCGGCCACCCGTACCAAGATCGCCGTCCGAGACCTCCATGTCGATGCTGAGCGTGTCCGAGAAGCGGAACGAGCCGCCGACGCCCTGGCGAGCATTGGTCTCGCGGTCGCCGGTGGTCGACAGCGTGTCCTGCGAGAACGCGTAGACGCGCCAGGTGTCCTTCGAGTCGTAGCCGACCTGCAGCACGGCGTCGGCGCGCTCGCCGAGCTCCTGCGACAGCGGCACGTTGATCGAGCGGTCGATACGGTTGTCCTCGCGGTAGCCCGCGCTCACGTCCCAGTGATACGAGAGCTGGTAGCTCAGGTTGTACTCGAGCGCCTCGGTCTCGATACCCTGGTCCTGCTCGCGGTAGTCGAGCTTCGCGGTCAGCGCGAGCCGGTCGCCCATCGGCAGACTCAGGCTGCCGCCGTAGTTGGTCGTGTCGGTCAGGGCCGTCAGTCCCGGTGCCGAGTAGCCGGCGCCGACGTCCTGCTGATAGGCCGTCAGGCGTGCATCGCCCCAGCCGACGATATCTCGCATGCCGATACTCAGGTCGGCCCGCGTCGCATCAGCCTCGGCGTTGACGAACGCGTTCGGGTCGTAGCCCGCGAACTCGAAGCCGCCATCCTGCGAGAAAGTCGGCATCGAGACCAGGCCTTCGCTGGTCGCCGTCTGGTACTTGATCCACGAGTCGGCGCTCAGGCGCAGAGTGACGTCGGCCGCGTTCAGCGAGCTGTCACCCTCGTCCTGCTCGTTCGTGTTGGCGGTGACGCCAAGCTTCACGTAGTCGCCGAGCCAGTAGTGCGCCTGTCCGCCGGTCGACACGGCCGACAGGTCGTCGAAGCCCGGTGTGTATTCGTAGCGGACGACGAGGTAGGCCTCGTCGCCGGAAACGGCGTCGCTGCGGATCAGCAGGTTGTCGTTGGCCGTCGAGTTGAGCGGCGCTGACAGGACAATGCGGCCCTGCAGGTAGTCCACATCGTAGTCCAGCGACGGCGTCAGGTTGGTGACGCCCGTGACGATGCCCGAGGCCTTGTCACGTGTCTCGATACGAATCCGCTCCGAGCCGACCAGGATATCCTGGCGACTCAGGAAATACAGCGAGCCACCAGTGCCGCGGAATTCATCGCGACCGGCGACGGTGCCGGGCTCCGCGCCGAAGACGTCGACCGCGTAGCGCTGGTCACCGAACTCGGTTGTTGCCTCGCTCTGCAGACCGAAGCTCGCGCCGTAGAGGCCGCGATCGACCTGCGCGAGCTCGTTGTTCATATAGCCGATCTTGAAGTTGCCCCACTGGCCGTAGTTGTTGCCATCGCTCAGGCGCACGTAGAACTTGCCCATCGTCGGCGCGAGTTCCTCGACCGTCGAGTCGTCGCCGAAGGTCGGGTAGTAGTAGTCGGGATCGATCCGGCGGAACAGCGACCGCGGGTCCTTCTCCATGAAGTTCGAGAAAATGTCCTCGATGGATCCCTCGCGGGTGTCCGCGCTCGCGGTCAGGCGCCAGTGGTCGCCGAACTTGCCGTTGACGAAGAAGGCCAGCCGGCCGTAGACGCTCGAGTCGACATCGTAGGCCGGGTTGTCGCCCGCCAGGAGCTCGGCGGCCTCGCCCGCCGAACCGTCCGAGACCGTCAGATCGGCCATGCCGACGTAGAACCAGTCGTTGGACTCGAATTCGAGGTCGCGCAGGTACAGCTCGCCGCGGCCCTCGGGGTCGATGACGGCCACCTCGACCGTGTGTGCACCATCGGGCAGCACCTCTTCGGTCACAAAGCTGCCGTTCTCGTCCACGGGCACAGGCCGGCCGGCTACGTACACCTCGTGATCGGCCGGTATGCTGTCGCCGCGCACGCTGACGGTGCCGCTGCCGAGCGCGATGTTGTGCACGCCGAGCAGGTTCTCGCCGTAGGCCATCAGCGTCTCGGGCTCAGGCTCTTCGAGGGGGTCCTGTATCGGCGGCGCGTCGATCGGGCCCTGGTCGCCGATGTTGTCGTAAACGACCCACAGCGGCTGCGCCGTCGTCTCGTCGAAATTGCCGTCCTCGCTATAGGCGCGAAGGACGTAGTTGAGTTCGTAGACCGGCGCCTTGAACCACGCGGCCGGCGGCTGCCAGTGCGCGGTGCCGTCCAGCGGCATGTCGACAACGTCGAGCGGCTCGGCCTCGGTCGACTTGCCGGCCTCGAACACGCGTACCTCGGCACGATCGATGAAGTACGAGTAGTTCGTGTACATGCGGAATTCGACCGGCGTCACCATCGTCTGCACGTCAATCTCGCGGTCGACGACGATGCGCGGCGAGCGCGTCGTCACGGACAGGCGCGGCGCCGAACTCAGGTTGTCGAAGCCGAACTGGATGTTGGCGACCTCCATCGCGACGTCGGTACAGCGCTGGATGTCCGCGGAGCTGCGCTCCGGATCGTCTATCGGCACGCCGTCGACCGTGATGCGCATCAGGTTCAGGCCGAGCGGGTTCTCCGGCTTCAGCTCCCGGGTGATGCGGGTGACGTCCACGCCCTCGTAGTCATCGAGGATGGCGAGCTCGTCGTAGACGACCTGCGCCGTGACGTGCGACGTGTCGCCCTGCACGAAGCCCGTGTTGACGACGTCCGGCGAATGCACGTAGCCGCGGCCTTCGAATTCGACCTGTGACGGCTCGAGGCCGAGGTCTTCCGCGACCCGTTCCATCACGCGACGTGCACGCGACGCGGACAGGCCGATGTCGTCGCCGTAGACGGCGGCCGTACGGCGCTCGAGACGCTCGTTCTGCGTGTAGCCGAGGAAGCGCAGCCTGACGTTGGTCCTGTCCGCAGCCTCCGCCATCGCTGTCTCGAGCTCGGCGGCGTAGCCAGCCGGAACGACGGCTTCGCCGTCGACGAACTCGACGCTGGCGATTGGCGTCGCCGGATCAAACACCCGCGTGACGATCTCGGCGCCGGCCTGCTCCGGGCACATCTGCGGCTCGTCCGGCAGGTCCTTCAGCGGATCGTCGTACCAGAATTCGACCTCGACGCGACGGTTCAATGCGCGTCCGTGGTCCGTCATGTTCGAGCCGAGCGGCCGGATATCGCCGCGACCGTCACTCTCGACGGCGTCGTTCGGCAGGTTGAGCTCATCCTGCACCGCGAGTGCAACGCGACGTGCGCGTGCTTTCGACAGCCCGAGCGGCGTTCCGTAGATGCGCTCCATGCGGCCTTCGAGCGGCTGGTCGTCGCTGTAGCCAACGAAGCGCACGGCAACGTTCTGCTTGCCGGCGAGGTTGTCGAGCGCTTCCTGGACGCGCTCGATGAATTCGGCCGTTACTTCGATGGACTGCTCGTCGTAGTAGAGCGGTGCGATCAGGTTCTGCACGCGCGCGCGCTTGGCGTGGCCGTCGACGTAGCGCAGCTTGCAGACCGTTTCCATGCGGCAAACTTTCGCGCGCTTGATCTCGTGCGGCACGAGGAACTCCTCGAGCGCGACCTTCTCGCCCGGCTCGTCATACCAGACCTCGATCTCGACGCGGCGGTTCTGCGCGCGGCCTTCCGGCGTCAGGTTAGTCGCCAGCGGCTCGCGGTCGCCGCGCCACTCGTAAGACACACCTTCCGGCGGCAGCGCGAGGGCGTCCTGCAGATACTGGGCGACTTCGCCGGCACGTTCACGTGACAGGCCTTCATTGTCACCATAGATTTCCTGCAGCGCGAGCGACAGCGGCTGGCTGTCGGCGTGGCCGACGAGATGCACACGCACGTTGAGCCGGTCCTGCATGCGGCCGAGGATCTCGCTCAACATGACAACCGTCTCGCTCGGTATGTCGGCGACGCCCGACTCGAAGTGCACGGGCGGCACGAGATTTGACAGCTTGATGGTCTCGAAGGCCTCTGCCGTGGTCTCGCGCGTCACGATCATGTCGGCCATATCGGCGTCAACGCGCTCGGGGTCCTGAACCCACTGCATGAATGGCTCGTCAGGCGACAGGTGTTTCTCGACCGCCTCGCCCACGGGTGCTTCCTCGACACCCTTGGCAACTGCGGGGGCACTCACGAGCGTGGGCCCGAGCAGCAGCAACCAGGCGGCGCTGAGACGATATTTCTTCGTCATGGCGTTCACCGCTTCATCCCCCTGCTGCGGTCCGCCGGCTCGCCGAGTCGCCAGTAGATCTCTGGCTCGATGACGAGTTCGTAGCAGCAGTTCAGTGCCTGCCATTCCTGCATGATGCGATCCTTGATCGCGTCCAGACGCTGCTCGACGAGGTGCTCGTTCTCGACGTCGGCAACGTAGGACAGTCGCAGGACGGCGGGCGCCTTTTGTAGTTCTTTGAGCAGGAGCCCGATGCGTGGCTCCCACAGGCCGCGCATCTCGGTCGTGCCCGGCTCGAAGACGGCGTCGGCGATGTCGAGGCCGACGACGCGATGGATCGATGCACCGAAGTTGATCTTCAGCGCCTTACCGCGCGTAGCGCGCTGGATCTGCACGGGCCGCGTCGACGGGCGGAAGCCGCTCGGCAGCGTGCGGTCGTCGATCTTCACGACGAAGTTACTGCCGCGGCTCTCGTTCGGGACGATCGCGCAGGTGATGTGGTAGCGGCCGCCGGCATCGGTCTTCGCCGCAAGGCCCGTCGCCGTGACGAGACGCACGCCGGGGATGCCGTTTTCGCCCGGATCCTGGTAGCCGTTGCGGTTGTAGTCGTCGAAGACCTTGCCCGTCACGTCCGTGCAGTCGAAGGTCGGGTCCGGAACGATGCGAACGGTCGCCGTCGCTTCCTCGGACATCGCGTTGCCGGTCAGCGAGCTTACGGCCTGCGCGCGGTTGACGAACTCGCCCTCGGTGACGCCGGCACCGACGGCCAGCAGCAGCTTGATCGTGCGCGTGCCGGACTGCGCGAGCGACAGGCCCGGCCAGATCAGTTCACGGCCGACGACGACCGGTTCGGTTGCGACGTCGTCAAGGCGCGCCGACCCTTCTATATAGCGGAAGCCGGCCGGGAAGCGGTCGACGACGCTGACGTCCTGCAGGTCGACGCCATACGAGTTGCTGACCGTAATGACGTATGGCACCAGCTCGCCGCGGACCACGTTCAGGCTCGGCGTCGTCTTGGTGATGGCTACCGCACCGCCGAGAATCGGGTCGAGCGGGATGTGGTTGTTGAAGAGCTGTGCCGAGCCCGGCGACTGGCTGTCGTCGAGTCGCAGTCGCGTGTGGTACACGGTGCGCTGGCTGCGCGCCTGGACGCCCGTGTCCGGCTCGAACTCGCTCGGCTGCACTTCACAGAAGTCGACCGTCGTCGGCACGGCGTCGTCCGTCGAACCCGGGCAGTTCGGGACTTCGAACGGATACGTCGAACGATCCGTGGTCGGCGGAATCAGCTCGGAGACGCCGCCGACGAAGCTCGAGCCAGGCGGCTCGAGGCGCAGGATGTAATCGCCGCCGCTCGGGCAGTCGGCCTGCGAGAAGTTCAGGTCGAACTTGTAGTAGCCGTTGCCGACCGTGACCTGGCCCTGCTGGTTCGGGTCGTCGAAACAGCTGTTCGATACCGCCAGCTGCGTGCGCGCATCGATCAGCGTGATCACGGCGCCCGCGAGCGGCAGACGCGATACCGCGTCGTAAACGACGCCGTTGGGATCGACCGGCAGGTTCAGCGCGAGCAGGTTGCTGCCGGCGGTGACCTCGATATCCGTGATCTCCTGCAGGCCATCCGTGAAGTCGGAGTCCGTGTAGCCGATCAGCGCCGTCCGCGACGTTGCGCCCGGTGCCGAGAAACGCAGTGAGTAGATGTCGCCGGTCGCGTAGTTCGGCACGACACCGGAGATCAGGTAGTAACCGTCGACGTCGGTCTGCACCGAACGCAGCGGCTCGTCGTTGCGCAGCAGCTGCACGGTCCAGCCTTCGAGCTGGCGTTCGACCGGGTCGGGCGTGTTGTCGTAGTCGGAGTCGTGGAAGACGTTGCCGCTCAGCATGCCCGCGTTCGGCATCGCGCCGACGTCGATCGAAACCTGCGCGGTCAGGTACTGGACCGGATCGTTCCAGCCGACTTCGGCGATGTTGATGATGGTGGTGCCGTCAGGCGCCGTATCGTAGATGTTGGCGCGGAAACGCAGAGTGACCTCTGCGCCCGGCTCCAGCGGCCCGTATTCGTTGAAGTAGTCAGCAGTGATCGTCGTCCCGTCGAAGCTGACGCCGTCGGCGAAACCGTTCATGACCGCAGACTGGTCGACGTAGATGAGCTGGCCGGGGATCGGGTCCTCGAGGTCGTCCGT
Organism: Woeseiaceae bacterium; assembly: GCA_030066625.1. GTDB lineage: Bacteria > Pseudomonadota > Gammaproteobacteria > Steroidobacterales > Woeseiaceae > UBA1847. Next base: position 31,388 of record JASJBG010000004.1, on the reverse strand, counting down.
GATCACGACGTACAGCGCCGGTACCGCACCGATATTCGTCACCGTGACGAGGTACTCGAGCTCGGCGCCCGCCAGCGCGGGCCCGCCACCAACCACGGAGACCGTCTTCGTAATCGCGAGCTGCTGGGCATCGCCGACGACTACAACAGTCGGCTCCGGACCCGTCGCCGGGTTGCCGTCACCGTCGGTCAGGACGTTGGCCAGTTCTTCGGTCGAAATGACCGCCTGGTTGGTAATGAGCGTACCCGTCGGCACCGCATCGTCGACGAGCATGTCGAAGGTGACGACGGCCGACTCGCCCGGCGTCAGCGTGCCCTCGCCACCGTTCGGTATCGGCGGCGTCAGGTCCGCGGAGCTGATCGGCAGCCCATTTTCGAGCGGGAACGTGCCAGCGTCCGGCTGGCCAACCGGGGCGCCGTTAAGCGTCGTCGAGTCCTCAACGTAGGTTACGTTCAGCGGCACACCGTCGGTCAGGTAGACGTTCGTGGCCGGGATGACCGGGCTGTTGTTGTAGGCCGTGATCGTGTAGCGCAGCGTATCGCCCGGATCGACGACGCCCGGCGTGCCAAGGTCGACGAGCAGCTCGGCCGTCTTCGGCGCGAACAGGAGCGGCACGTTACCGACGACGTCCATGGTCGGGTCGTCGGGCACCGGCGTACGCGGGTCGTCTGACGGCAGGTCGACAAGACTGTAGTCGAGCGCGCTGACGAAGGCCTGGTTCGACAGCACCGTGCCGTCGAGCAGGTCGGCATTGGCATCGACGTCGAACACGATCGTCGCGACGTTGTCCACGGCCTGGGCGTTCATGTTGCCCGGCGTCGCGTCGCCCGGCGCGTTCAGGTCGATGCCGTCGATGAGCGGCAGGCCATTCGCGCCGTCCGCTATCGCCACGCCGTTGAGCGAGGTGCTGCCGGCCACGTAGGTCGTGTTCGCGGGCAGCATGTCGACCAGGGTCACGCCCGTGGCGTTGTCGGTGCCGACGTTCTCAACCTCGATCGTGTAGCGCAGGCGCTCGCCGGCCAGCAGCACGTTCGGGTCGCCAGTCAGGTACGACGAGACCTTCTCGATGCGGAAGTCCGGCGCGGACTGGATCCGGACCTGCGTCGGGTCCTCGTCGCCCGCAATGTTCGGATCGGCCTGGCCGTTGATGTTCGGGTCGTCACTCTGCGCGACGATCAGGGTCGCGAACTCGATCTGTGACTGGTTGTAGACGAAGGTGTCGTTCGCGATGACCGGCGCCAGCGCGACTTCGAACTCGACGAGCACGGTGTCGCCGGTCGGGCCGAGATCCAGGCCGCGGACGTCGAGCAGGCCGGTGCCGGCCGCACCGCCAACAGGATCGGTGTTCGTCACGTTGGCCACCGGCGGTGACGTGACGACGGTGAGCGTGCCCGGCGCGAACAGCGGCACGCCGTTCAGGCGATCCAGTTCGTCGACGAACGCGAAGTCGTTGAGCGGCGTATCGCTCAGGTTCTCGATGAGCAGGCTGTAGCGCAGCACATCGCCCGGCGTGGCAACGGTGGCCGGGTCTTCGCCGGTCGTGACGTTGACGACCGTCTTCTCGAAGCGCAGTACCGGTGCGAACACGATGGCCGTGTGCGCATCTTCGTGGTCGAGTGTGCCTACCGTGCCGTCGGTGATCGTACGGGTATAGGTGCGCGCATACGTCGCCGCGACCGGGTCCGACACGTCGAGGCTGAACCACTCGGTTGCGCCAGCGACGTTGGTCAGGTTGATGCCCTGCTCGCTGTCGAGGTCGAGTGAAGAATCGTAGGTCACGATCAGGCGCTGGTCGGCGCCGATGGCTGCGGCAGCGTTCAGCGTCGTGACCTGCACCGTACAGGTCGGGTCGCCGGTGAAGGTCACCGAGAAGTCGGTACCCTCAACGAGCGGTGCGGACACGGCGGTCGTGGCATCCGCCTCGAAGACCTGGGCCGCGAAATTGTCGGGCGCTACGTCGCAGGTGCCGGCGGTCGGCTCGTTCGGCAGCTGGTCGTAGATGGTGACGCCGTAAGCCGGCGAGTCGCCGATGTTGTGCACGTTGAGCGTGAACTGCGACGGCAGGCCGGCCTGCATCTGCGGCGGGCCGGACTTCTCGAGCGTCAGCTCGTCCGGCTCGACGATCGTCATCGGCTGGCCGGTGTAAGGCCCGCTCGGCAGGATCGTCGCCGGCGCGTCGTCGAGGCGGTTGTAGGTGTAGTCCGCCGTGTTGGTGAAGTCGAGACCGCGGACGTTGGTCGGCGTGTCGTCGAGGCGGACGGTAACGTCGAGCACGATTTGCTCGCCAACCGGGATATCGATGCCGCGAACCGGGTCTTCGATGACCAGGTTGGTCGCCGAGCCCGTGTTGACCGGGTTCCAGTCGATGGAGCCTGCGACCTTCGTCACGCTGACGAAGCTCATGTCAGCGGCCGAGGCACCGAGGTCGTCGAGAACCCGCACGTCATAGAGCGGCAGCGGGTGCACGGCGCCCGGGATGGTAATCCGGTAGGTGAATTCCTCGCCGATCGTCGCCACCGGCTGGGTGTTGTCCTTGAACAGCACGGGCGGCGGTCCGACCGGCAGCGGCGTACCGTCGGCGGACGCCGGACCGAAGCAGTAGTCGTCCGGTGCGACGATGGTCGGGCAGCCAGCGCCCGTGCGCTCGTAGACGTCGTCGCCTTCGCGCGACGTCCAGTCGACCCAGATGATGTTGGTCAGCGCGATCGTCTCGTCGGCCGGGGCAATGAGCTCGACCTGGTAGGTCACCTCGAGGGTCGCGCCCGGCGCGATGTCGAGGCTGCCGTCGCCGTTGCCCGCGCCCCAGACGAGCGGTCCGTCCGGCGCGCCCGTCGGCGTGCCGACGAAACCGGCCACGGGGACGCCATCGATAGTGGCCGTCGGTGTGAAGCCTGCGTACAGCTGCAGCTCGACCGGCAGCGTGTCGACGATGTTGGTGTCGTAGGCTACCGAGTTGGCGATGTTCGGAATGGTCAGTACGTACTGGACGATATCGCCAAGCGCAATCGGGTCGGTCGGCGCCTTGCCGAGGGTGACGTTGCTGATTGCCTTGGTCGCGGTCAGCGCCGGCTCGATGGCCGTGATCGCGGCGGTTACGTCGTTGACCGAGTCCTGCAGTCCGGTGTCACCGTTCGTGAAATACGCGGTCGCCGAGTTCTGCAGCGTGCTGCCGACGTTGGTGGCGAGGTCGTTGTTGACGCGGGCCGCATAGCTGACCCGGATATACGGCGAGATGTCGGCCGTCGCCGTATCGTCCTCGACGTCGGTGACGACGTCGCCGATGTCCCACGTGATGACGCCGCTCGAGCCGTCGGCCGGTACCGCATTCAGCGCGGTCTCGTCCGCCGGCTGGCCGTTAATCGTCGAGATGCCGACGAACTCGTAGGTGACGTCGAAGTCGGCGTTGTCGGCGAATACGTAGCTGGCGCTGCCGGTGTCGAGATCGTCACCGAGGCTGACTGCGTAGCTCACGCCTTCCGGCAGGTCGATGCGGACGTCGAAATTCTTGTGCAGGCCGATCTCGGCCGGCGCCGCCGGGTCGAGATCCGTCTTCGCAATCGCGAGCGATGGCACATAGACCGAGTCGGAGCCCTCGGCCTCGTAATCGTTGAGGGTATCGCCGGCCGGCGGCACCGCGCCGATGCGCATGCCGTCGACGTCGCCTGCGGTGCCGATCGTGCCGCCGGTGTTGAGCGACGTGGTATCGGCCGGCAGCGAGGTCCAGTCGGCCCAGACCGTGTTCGGCATGACCTCGAGCGGCTCGACGTCGGTCGCGACCTCGACGACGAACGTGAAATTGATCGACGCGCCCGGCGCAATTGCATAGCCCGGCGTGTAGCTGAACAGCGGGGCGTTGGCGCCGTAGGTCGTCGTGTCGATCGTGTCAGGGATGTTGTCGCCCGCGACGTCGCCGATGTACGTGTAACGCGTGCCGGTCAGGTCATCGAGGAACCGCGGGTTATACGCCGTCGCCGTGCCGTTGTTGGTCGCCGTCACGGTAACGGTCAGGCGGTCCAGGGCGTCAGCCGTCTCGACCGAGAATTCCTTGGTGACGTCGAGCAGCGGCTCGGCGACAACCATTTCGGCCGCCTCGAAATCGATGACGACGGTGTTCGAGACTTCGTCGACGTAGCTGACCTGGGCCGTCGTGTAGATACCGCCGTTGCGGATCGGCGTGCCGTCGCGATTGCCATCGGCGTTGTCGACCCGGGCGATGAACTGGATGTAGAAGTCGAAGCGGCGGTCGTCGCGCGGTGACGACGTGACCGTCTGGTTGCCGAAGTTCCAGATGACCTCGTCATCGGTACAGATCGGCGTAAACGAGCCGCCCGGCACGAAGCCGGCGGCGTCGTATGGCGGCGCATCCAGATCGACGACCGGCGCCTCGATGCAGCGCATATCAGGTGGAAGCTCGTCGCGAATCGTGAAGTTGCGAAGCTGTGCTACCGGGATGAGCGTACGCAGTTCGAACTCGAGTTCCTCACCGATCGATACCGGCTGCGGCGTCGCCGGGGCAACCAGCGGCGTGTTCGACGTCCGCAGGATTTCCTTCGGCTGCACCTCGACCGGGATGATCTGGATCGTCGCGTCGGCGACATCGGACAGGTACTGGCGGGCACCGCCGATCTCACCGTTGGCGCCCGTCGGCGCCGTCTGGTTGCCGAAGTCGCCTTCCAGCGAGTCGTAGGTTGCCGTTACCGTGTTCGTCAGCCGCTGCAGCGGTGCGACATCGTCGTACGGGTCGACGCGGTAATAGAGATAAACGCTGTTGCCCGGATCGATCCTGAGCAGCGCGTCGCTGTGCGTATAGTCCGCGATGATCTGTGCCGGCGCGCCCATGAGCACGTCGTTGTCCGGCACGATCTGGCCTTCGCCCGCGACCTCGTCGATCTCGCCGTTGCCGTCGTTGTCGATGCCGTCCGTTTCGAGCGGGTCGACGTACTGCAGGTCGGCGGCGTCGGTAACGCTCGTGACCGTGATGTCGTAGGCAGGCGCACGGGTCACGCTGCTCGCGGCCGCTTCGTTCTCGACCTGGACGCGCCAGATGTAGGTATCGAACGCATCGCCGTCATCCGCGAGCGGCACGAAGTTCGTGCACGCCGGGCCAGCACCGTAGATCGTTTCGTTACAGACCGTCTTGGTGAGCACCAGCCGCGGCTCGGTGACGATCAGGTCTACCCGGCGACGCGCTTCGGGCGGGTAGCCGATGGTCGACGGGTTCAGGCGATAGGTCTCCTCGAGCCCAGTCAGCGGGTTCTCGAAGATCGCGTCGAACTCGGATGTCAGGATGTTCGGCCGCACGGCCGCGTGCTGGTTCGGCGGCGCAGACGAATCGACCGGGTCGTTGAGCAGCCGCGCCTCGAACTCGGAGCGGAACCAGTGATCCTTGACGTCGATGCGCTCGGGCACCGTCGTGTTGTGGGTCCAGAAGAACGTGCCCTCGTCGAGCGGCGCCGGCGGCGGCAGCAGCGTAACGCCGGAGATCCGCGCCGTACTGTAGCCCGGTTGCAGCGGGTCTTCGGAACGCAGGTAGCCCTGGCCATCCGGCAGGTTGTCGTCGACCTGGATGTCCTGCACCGCGATGTACGTGAAGCCCGGCGTCTCGAAGCCGAACCAGCCGCCAGACTCGATGCGGAAGCGGCACTCCTCACCGATCTGAACCTGGTCGTCCGGGCTCGCCGGCGGCGGGTTGTTCTCCGTGCAGGTGCCGACCTGGCTCTTCAGCAGGTTGTAGCCGACGACGCGCGCACGCAGCGTGTCGACCGTGTAGTCGTTGGCGCGCGGCAGCTCGCCGTCGCCGCGAACGGTCGGGGTCGGGAACCAGAGCAGGTCGCCGTCGCTCAGTGTGATCTCACCGACGACGTCGGCGCGGAAGGTCAGGTCGTCGTCAGCGTTGACGTCAGGGTTCTTCCGGACATCGAAGTTGAGCGACCGGGTGCCGCCAGCCGGCACGACGCCCGGGTCACATTCGTAGACGGTCGCCGACGCGGGTATGCCGACCGGGATCTTCCACTCGGGGCGCGCCGGCGGATTGGTCGTGACGGAGCAGCTGCCGGGGGCCGAGTCAACGAGCATCGCCTCGCCGAAGCTCACGTAGGCGAAGTAATCGTCGGCGTCGTGACCACCGTTGTTGTTCAGGTCGACGCGCAGCGGCAGTACGTCGTCGTTGGTCAGGATGTAGACCAGCGGATTGCCGATCATGTCGAGGTCGATGTCCTCGGGATTGGCCGTGTCGTTCTCGACGATCGTCAGGTTGCGCTCGGTGCGGTTACAGAATTCCTCGAACCAGACGTCGACCGTGCTCGAAATCGGGAAAGTCTGTACCGGGTCCGTGTCCGTGCCGTCGTTCGGCGGATCGGAATTTGGGGCCTCGTCGCGAAGGTCGATGTAGGCCTCGTAGTCGTAGTAGGTCGGATCGATCAGGACCGTGCGGAAGCGAACCTGCAGCACGTCGCCCTGGCGCAGCATGTTCACGTGGTCGGCAAAATCCGGGTTGACCGTGCTGCTCGTGACCAGGAATTCAGGTGCGGTGTTGGCCAGCAGGTCGGCCGGATCGGTCGAGGTAACCGTTGGGTAGGTGCCGGGCTCCGGGTTGGTCCACGCGAGCGTGTCGAGCATGCCCGGGTAGTTGCCATAGGCCGGGCTGATCGTCACCGTCGGGTCGAAGGTCGGGTCGACGACGTACTCGGGCGGCAGAACGCTGCGCAGGCGGAAACCGCCGGCGCCGCCCATGATCGTGCCGCCGGTGTTGTTCGTGATCGTGATCGTGACCGTGCCCTTGCTGCCCATCGGCTGGCCGAGGTTGGTGCCGGTCAGGGCGACGTCGATGTCCAGCGACGCCCAGTCGGACAGGGTTCCCATTTCGGCCGTGTCGCCCGCGGTCAGTCCAAGCGACGTCGCCGCGATGCCGCCGGGCGGTGCCTGGACCTGGCAGCCCCACTCGACGTCGGAAACCGTGTTGATGCGATCGACGCAGGAATCGGTGACGCGGCCGACGAGGTAGTAGAAGCCGCTGCCGCCGGCCGGGGCGACGATGTACGGATTGGCTGCGCCGCCGAACAGGGCCTGCACGGAAACGTTGTTCAGCGTCGTAACGCCGCCGGTCGCCTGGCAGTCACCGATGCCGCCGCCGGTGGCGGCCGAGTCGGCGTCGCCCTCGTTGTCGCAGATGTAGTCGATGACGTAGTTGCCCGGATCCATGACGTCGTCGAAGCGGAAGTCCTGCAGCGGCGCGTCACCGTTGTTCAGGACTTCGATGCGCCAGATCACGTCGTCGTTCTCGTGGCCGTAGACCGGGTCGGAGTAGCTGCCCGCGCCCTGGGCGGCATCGACGTTGCGGCCGAGCTTGATGATCGTCGGCTCGGGCTCGCGGAGCGGCAGCGTGCCGTTGCCCGTCTCGTCGGTGTGGCGATAGGTCAGCTCACAGCTCGGCGTGAACTCGACCTCGGCGTTGATCGTGCGATTGGCGCCGACCAGGCCTTCCTCGCCGAGCGCCGGTACGCGACGGACGTCGAACTCGATCGCGAGTCGCGGCGTATTACCGAAGGCCCCCGGCGGGCCGTCCATCGTGAACGCCGGGTCCAGCGTCCACGTGAGGACGGAACCGTTCGGGCCGTTGACGACCGGCTCGACGAGCGGCGGCGGTGCCATGTTGGTTGCCGTGAAGCGCGTCGTACCGGGCAGGTAGGTCAGGCCGGAGATCTGCAGGTCTTCGGTGACAACGATGTCGGAGAAGTCGACGTTGTCAGCCTGGCGGTACGGGTTCTCGATCTCGAGGCGGACCGTACCGATGTCGCAGAGCTCGCAGAAGCTGACGGAGAAGTCGTGGTCAATCAGGTCCGCGGTGGCGAGGTTCGCGGGACAGGTCGGCGGCACCTGTGCTTCGGCGGGATTCGCGAACAACAACAGGCCGGCGACCAGGACGGAGAGGACTCCGCTGACCGGGAATTTGACGGGTTTACGGGAAAACCGGGTCATGTCTGACGTGTTCGCCTTCCTTGTGCCTTTTCTGCGGCGCCGGAAATACCGGCGTTTCCGCGTTTTTTCGCGCGTCCTGCGCGTTGGAAAACGAACCGCCTGGCGGACGTTTTCAGGGCCCTGAAGACGGACTATGGCCAACCCGGGTCTGGGAAGAGGTGACTTACATCACACCTTTGCCGCCCGGTTGCGGAACTGTGACGGGTGCCGTAAAGCGAGTAGTGACGCGGGTTCCAGCGGGGGTATTTCGCTGCCCGGCGATTTGACAGAAGCCTCGGCCTGTCGGCGTGCGCCGACAGCGGTTTATGTAAAGCGGTGTTCCGCAGCCGGTTCCGAAGTTGGTTGCCGCTCCGCAACACACGCGGTCGAACAACGGCCAGCGTCAATGATCGTCTGTCGTGACGCGGTTGCTTCGACGCCAATATCGTCGATTCAAACGCCCAGGTCGTCGACGATTTTCCTGAGCTTGTCGCTGAGTCCCTCGTAGAAATGCTCGGCTGCGCCATCGATGCGCGGGTTCACGCCGCTCGACTGTACGAGTACGGCCTCCAGCTCGACCAGCAGCGGTCGACGCGACGGCGCAATGAGGGGTACCAGCGAGTACTGCGCCAGCTCCCGCACGAACGCATCGCAGCGGACGGTCTCCGTCTCACCGCTGATCGTCCGCATCACGAAGCGCAGCTTGGCGGGCGGTGTATCCAGAACGTTGTTGGCGGCTGCAACGTCGAGGCAGAAGCGATTTACGGCAGAGGCATCATCAAGCCGGACCTCCCTGAACTCGTAGACCTTGGCTGCACTGTTGAAATAACCGGCAACGAAGAATGGACCTTTGCCGCTGACGTTGCACCAGTTCAGTTTCGACTGCGCGATCTGGACGGTCGACTGATAGTCGCGTCCGAGTTCGTCGGCCTTGTTGACGATCTCGCGGGCCTGACCACAGCCCATGGCGAAGTTCCGGGTGTCGTAGCCGACAAAGGCGTTGACGGTTCGCGTTCCGCATCCCGCCAGCATCGCCGCGGCGGCAAGCAGGGCCGTAAGTCTCAGGACAGGCATTAGCCCGCGGGCAGGAAGTCGATCGGAGTTCTCCGAGCGCGACATGCTAGCCGGCTGGCAGGAAGTCGATAGGATAAATAATCGTGATCGCCGAGACGTCTTCCTTCGCACCGAAATCGAAGCCCCTGACGCGGTTCACGACCTGATCGGCAAGCGCTGGCGCGTTCATGTCGCTCGACTGGACTGCACACATCGAAACCGAGCCATCCGGTTCGATCGTCAGCGTCAGCACAATCTGGCCCCTGAGCGTCGGGTCGCGACGCAGCTCGCGGTTGTAGAGTCGGTAGAGCGCCGCTTTGTAGCGGTCGAACACGATCTGGATTTCTTCGTCGGTACGGCCGGCGATCAACCCTGCGGCCAGCGGCCGGTCCGGTCCGTCGCCCGTGCCGATCGTGCTCGCCACCTGGGATACGGCGACACCCTCGATGCCCTGGCCACCCCCGGCCACGTCCCTGCTGATGTCGGAGAGATTGATACCGCCGCTCGAACCCGGCGCCGACGTCGCCACCATCGAGCGTTCGGGGCGACCGACCGCGGACTCGCCGGCCTCGCTGAGTTGCGCCTGCGATCCCAGCCTTGTGTTGGGCCGGTCCAGCGCCGCGTTCGCGAAGCTCTCGCGGAATGCGAGGATGCCCTTGGTCTGTACCTGTTCGGCACCCTCCTGCTCGACCTCTGCCTCCACGACGGCTTCGGTCGGCGTCTCCGAGGCTTCTTCCACGAGCTGCGGCTCCGGCTCGTCGGGCTCGGGCGGCTCTTCCTCGACGACCTGCTCGGGCGCCGGTGCTGGCGGCTCCGGCTCAGGCAGTTCCTGGCGAATAACGTTCGCGACGCGGTCCGGTACCTCGGTCAGCTTGTCGCGCAGAAGTGTCGGCAGGTCGACCATCGGCAGCAGGATGCTTAGCAACAGACCGATGACGAGGGCCGAGGCCAGCGCCATCCGGAAGCGTTTATCTTCGTCTTCGCCGCGCGCCCACGGCATGACCTGTTCGCGATAGGCGAGTTCGCGTGCCTCGTTCTCGACGATCCACTCGGCGCGGCGACGCTCTTCCTCTTCCATCGCATCGCGCAGGTGAGTATCGAGCGAATCGAGGACGAGGTTCTGGTCCTCGATATCGCCAACGATCGCCTCGCGGTCGAGCTGGGCGGCTTCGATCTCCGCCTCGTAGCGAATGAGCTGGCGGCGTGCGTAGTCGATGCGCACGTCCTGCTGATCGACGCCGTTCTCACCCCAGAACAGCTCGCGGGCGTCAAGCGTATCGAGTCGCTCCAACGACTCGCAGACTCGGGTCAGTGCGTCGTAATGATCACGTTTCTTCTCGAGTGCGGCGAGGCGAGCGTCGGCCTCCTCGAGGGTACCCTCGATATTGCCGAGCACGGTCTCCTCGCGGCTGATCTCCTCGAGGATCGCGCGCTCGTCTTCGGAGATATCGCTATTCTCCGAATCGAGTGGTTCGAGACCATTATCGCGACCGTCGGCGGGCTCCTCCCGCTGCTCCTCGAGATCCTTGAGGATCCGCTCGGCGGCTTCGATCTCGTCGTCGAATGAACGATCGTCTTTTGGACTTGTGCTCACGTTCCGCCTGCTGGTCAGCCTGCTGTTGCCAGGCCTGCTTTCTGGATTACGGCAAGCGAGACGTTCTCGTAGCCGCCCTCGGTGCAGGTCGACATGACCTTGCGGATGACGTCGAACGGTACGCTCTTGTCAGCGAGGATCGTGACTTCCTGGCTCTCCGCGACGACCGCCGTGTTCGGACCGAGCACGCTCTGGCCGATCTCCTGCAGGCGTTCGGACACTGGTTGAATGGTCAGCGAATCGTCATCGAGTATGTCCGCGACCTGCATGACCGACTTACCCTGCACGAGTACTTCCTCGGGGCTGATGAAGATCACGACGGTCTCGCGCGGCTTCGCCTCGACCCGGGATTCCGGTAGCACAACCGTTTTCGGCGCTTCCATGACCTCGACCGAGCCCGAATTCACGAGCAGGAAGAACACGAGAATCGTGAACACGTCCATCAGTGACGTCAGGTTCATCTTGCCGATCTTGACGCGGTTGCGAGACATGCGGCGAATGCGGCGAGTGTTCCTCATGGCGCGTCTCCGACCGATATTTCAGTGAACAGCGCATAAAGCTCGTACTCGTCTTCCTCGCCGCCTTCGACGGCGATCTCGACGCTTCGAACCACGTCCATGACCTGGATCAGGTAGTCATACGGAATCATGCGCTCCATGAGCACCGAGGCAGAGTCCTGCTCCGGATACTCCTTCTTCAGCGAGATCATCATGTCCTGCAGCGTGTCGAGGTCGTACTCGTCGTCGACTTTCGGGATCGCGGCAATGACCTGCGAGCCGTTGGTGATCTCGATCGTCTCGGCGCGAACGACCACTTCGGGGCGAAAGCCCTGGTCGGCCGACGTCGCGCCGCCCGCCGAACTCGGCAGGTTGAGCTCGACGATCGTAAGCCGCGAGAACACGGCCGTGATCAGGAGGAAAGGCACGAGAACCACCATGAGGTTTAGGAACGTGGTGACGTCGATCTCGTGCGCAGGCCCCTTGGTCCGGCGCTTGTAATGATGTCGCCTCCTGGCCATGGCTACGCCGGAACGACCGCCTCGTTACCGTCAGGCTCAGCGTGTTCGTTCGTCAGGCCTTCTTCGGCGAGACGCCGCGAGCGCTTCGAGAACACGTTGAGCGCCTTGACGGATGCCATCTCCAGGCTGTCGACGATGTCGCCGGTCTTGCTGGTCAGCACCGCATGAATGACGAGCAGCGGAATTGCGACCATCAGGCCGAATGCCGTCGTGTTCATCGCGACCGAGATACTGGCCGACAGCAGGTCCGCCTTCTCCGCGGGGTTCGCGTTGGCGACCGCCGTAAACGCCTGGATCAGGCCCATGATGGTGCCGAGCAGGCCGAGCAGCGTCGCGATGCTCGAGCAGAGCGCCACGTATGGCGTGCGCTTCTCGAGCCGCGGCACGATCTCCATCATACTCTCCTCCATGGCGATCTCGATGTCCTCTCGTCGCCGTACGGCGCCCTGCAGGGACAGTCCCATGTTGAGAACCTGGGCGATGGTCGAATCGTCCTCGCTGGTCTTCTTGTAAGCGCTGTCGAACTCACCTTTGGCCAGCAGCGGCTGGATATCCTTCCAGACCTGCTGGTTTTTCTTGGTGACCATCGTCAGCGTGATGTAACGCTCGATCGCAACGGCAACGCCGATCGCGAAAACGAGCAGTATCGGGTACATGAAAACGCCCCCCGATACGAAAAAACCCACAATGGAATACACAGTGTTCATGTCCTAAACCTCATGCTTTTCTGCCCCACTTCGGGACACTCAAGAATAGGCACCGCCGGACGCCCGAAATGTGACCGAGCGCACGTTCGCGGCCTTATGTCGGGTCGAATTACCGACGCCATGACCGACATCACAGTCATTTACCTGCACGGATCTCGTAAAACTCGAGCTCCCTCAGGAAAACCTCCCGATCGACGGGCTCCGGTCGCTCGTCGAGGCTGTCGTCCAGGCCGAGATCGGAGCCGATCTCCGACGACTTCCAAGGAATGATGACCAGCGACTTCGGTGCCTCCTCGTTACCGAGAATCGACATGCCGGAGAGCGTCTTCGGACCGCCCGGGTCCGCCGGCGGCGCCTCGGCATCGGTTCCGTCCCCGGTGCCGGTATCGGCCTCCGTTGTGGCCTCTGCATCCTCGGATTCGCCGGCCTCCGGTTCCTCCGCAAACGCCGGCGGCCCGCTGCAAAGCAGGGCGGCCAGCAGCCAGGTGATGTGTTTCATACCGTCACCTTCCCATTCGGTTCTTGACGTCGGCGATCCAGATCGACGCTTCGTCGTCGCCCGGGACCGTCAACATGTAGGCCTCGTAGTTCTCGAGCGCGCACTCGAGATCGGCCAGGTAGAGATCGCAAAGCACGGCGAGATTGCGCCGCGCGAAATGAAAGCCTGAGTAAACGGCGAGCGCTGCCTCGTAGCTCTTGCGGGCTTCGTCGAAGCGTCCCGTCTTGCGCTGGATGATGCCGAGCTCGTTGAGCGCGATCGGGTGGTTTGGGTTGGCATCGAGCCCCTTCACGAGCGCCGCCTCGGCAGCCTCGAGCTCACCCGCGCGGTGATAAGCGATGCCCAGGTCGATGTGCGGTGCACTCAGGCCTGGCGCTTTCGCCGCGACCTCGTCCAGCAGCGCTATACCGCGCTCCTTGTCGCCCGCATCGAGGAGCGCCAGCGCGCGATCGTAGTCGGCGCGTACGTCACTGCCGATCCTCGCCTCCTCGGTAATCGTGAAGCCGACCGCCTCCTGGGTCTCGATCTTCGCGGGTACGGACTTGCTGGTCGTCGACGTCGTTGCGCAGCCTGCGACGAGCAGAGCCGTCACCAGCGTTGCGCCGAGCCTGTGAACCATTCTGCTCATTTCGCGCCCTCGCTGAGCTGTGCCGTCACCTCGGTTTCGGTGCCGGGCTCGACGGGTTCAGGCGCGATCGGCATGCGATACGCGTAAACGTCGATCGAGCCGAGGAAGCCGCTGGAGATTTCGTTTTTGGCATAGCGTGACGGGATCAGCACGGCCAGTTTGTCGAGGCTCTTCTGCACCCATTCGTTGTAGACCGCCGATTTGGTCAGCAGCTCATAGTTGGCTTCGTGCACCTCGATACCGCGCTCCTCGAACGGATAGGCTTCTTCCTCGAGAGCCATGTCGTAGTCGAGGTTCTGCGACGCAGACAGGCCGTCGGGCCGCTCGGACTCCAGCAGCGCGACGCTGAAGCCGAAGTAGGTCTCGGCGATGTAGTACGTCGCCGCCGCGGTCACATCGGCGACCTCGTAGTCGACCAGCGCCTCGAAGGCGTTCAAGGCTGCATCCATGCGCGCCTGCTTGTCGGCAAGGCTTTCCTCGAAGGGCAGCGTCAGCTCGAGCGCTGCGAAGTGCTCGAAATGCTGCTCGGCGAGCACCAGCGCGGCTTTCGCGGCGAGGAAGCGGCTTCGATCCGTTCGATCGGCGCCCGCATCCGCATCTGTCGCGACAATGGCGTCGAGCTGGGCGAAGTAACGATCGTCGTCGCCGGTTTCCCTGAAGATGGCGGCGAGCCGCGTGCGCGACTCCATCACGTAGTCGAGCGGCCGCGGGTATGCCTCGACATACTCGAGGTAGACGCGGATCGCGTTGCCGACGCTCGACACCTCGTCGTAGAGCTCCGCAGCCGTCAGCAGCGCCTCGCGGGCGAGCTCGGGATCGTCGGCCTCGGCCGAGATGCGCTCGTACTCGGACGCCGCGCGCTCCGTCTGGCCGTCCTCGCGATAGACGAAGGCGAGCTGTTTGGTCGCTTCGGCGTTGAGCTCGTGCTCGGGGAACTCCTGGCGGAAGGCCTCAAGCACGCCCGAAGCCTGCGTCCAGTCCTCGAGCCGTATCAACGCGGCTGCTGCGTCATACTCGGCCGCCGTGCGAATCGCCGAGCCGGGTGCGACGTCCTTGATTCGCAGGAAGTTGTCGGCAGCGGCGCGGTAGTCCTCCGCGTCCAGTGCCTGCTCGCCCTGCTTGTAGATCGATGCAGCGAGCCCGTCGACGATATCGGCCCGCGATTCGTCGTCCTCGCCGGTCAGGGCAAGCACGTTGATGTAAGCCTCTTCCGCACGCGGGTAAGCTTCGATGTCGATCGACGAGTGAGCGACGACTGTCCAGGCCGCACGCACGAGCTCGGGGTCCGTCTCCGGATACCGCGCGATGAGTTTCTCGGCAGCTGCGATTGCGGGCAGGAAGTCCTGCATGCCGTACAGCTCGTCCGCGGCTGCACCCAGTACAACAGCGGCCTGCTCGTGGTCCGGATAGGTGTCCGCGAACCTGAGCGAACTGGCGACCATCGCCTGCCGCACCGGCAGTTGCGCGGCTTCGTCGGTAGCCTCGAGGTTCTGCCGGTGCGCATAGACGGCCGCGTACCCGGCTTCCGCGTTTTGCTCATGCGGCGCGTAGTCGTAAGCGGTTCGCTCATACTCGAGCGCGGCCGCGTTGAACTCGCCGTTCTCCAGCAGCAGGTCGGCAAGCTGGTAGTTGATCGGCGGCGTGTCCTCGTCCTCGGGGAACGAGTCGATGTACTGCCCGTACCAGCGGCGTGCCTCGGCGAAGTGGCCGGGTTGCTCTTCCACCAGCGCCGGCTCCTGGTAGAGCGCATGGTAGTGGTTGGCCAGGTCCTCGAGGTTGGTCTTCAGGAAGCCGACAACCTCGGCCGATTCGTTAATGTCGATCGCCGACCAGTAGGCGGCGTCGATCGCGTAGGTGCCGGCAAACTCTTTCTTTGCCTCGACGACAAGCTGCGGGAAGCCGGCCTCCGAGTAGATATCGATGACGCGCATGCTGAAGTACGGCGACGCCTTGTGGCGGGGGTTCAACGCGATAAACGACTTGTAGACCGAAGCGGCGTCTTCGTAGCGCAGCTTCTCGAAGTAGAACTCGCCCAGGTTGTTGTAGATCTTGTCCGCGTAGCTTCGATGCCCGTACTCGGCGAAGTACTCGTTGACGACGTTGGCGTCGCCGAGGTTCGAGAAGGCGAGCGAGATGACGCGGAAGGTGTCTGTAACGCGGTGCTCTTCGTCATCCGGGTCGATCGAATCGAAATCGAAGCCCGTATCGGCACGATAATCGAGCATCGCCAGGTACTGGTGCAGGGCGTCTTCGTAGAGCTCCTGTTTGTAGAGACTCCAGCCGAGCTTGTACAGCGCGAGCTCATAGTAGTTGGACGACGGCCCCATCGCGGTGATCGCGGCATAGCTCTCCTCGGCGTCCAGGAAACGCTTGCGGACGAAGAAGTACTCGCCACGGCGGAAATACACCTCGTCGACGTACTTCGAACCCGGGTGTTCCGCGAGCAGCCGGTTCATGACTTCAACCGCCTCGTCGGTGCGGCCCAGCTCTTCGTACGCGCGCGTCATCTGGTAGTACACCTGGTCGATGTACTCATAGTTCGGGTAGGTCGCGAGGATCTTTTGGTAGGTCTCGATGGCCTCGAGCGGCCCGGCCGGTATCGTGGCCGTCTCGCCCGGCGGCAGCGCCGCGAGGTCCGTGTCGTTCGTCAGCAGCGCCTGGCGTTCGCTCGCGCGGGCCTCGAAGTCGGTGTCGGACTCGCCCGACTCGATGGCGGCCGGGTTGGCGGCGGCGCTCTTCGTCGTCGCGGCCTGACGTCGCGCGGCCTCAGGCGCCTGCATGTCGGCGGCCTGCCGTTCGGCGGGTTGTCTTTCGGCGGGTTGTCTTTCGGCGGTCTTTGCAGCCGGCGCGCCGATGACGCCGTACTCGCGTTCGAGCTGCAGATCGGCGAGCCGTCGCATCGCCTCCGGCGTCAGCTCGCTCTCCTGGGTTTCAGCAAGGTAACGACGGTAGCTTTCCGCCGCCCGTTCGAGGCTGTCTTCGAGATAGACCTCCTCGATGTCCGGCTCCATCGTGTCGAGCTCGGCAAGCGTGCCGCTCTGTTCGACGGGCGTCACGCCGCAAGCCGCGAGGGCCGACAGAAGCACAGCTAATGCGAGCAGGCGGCAGCTCATTGCAGCTCCCCGCTGCGCGCCTGCTGCTGCGTGGCGCGGTCATAGCTGTCGGCCAGCGCGAAGCGCGCCTTGTCGCGATAGTTCGCGAGCCGGCTGCGGCGCGCCGTCAGTTCCTCGATGGCCGCGACCTCGAGGTCGCGGCCCTGCCGCGCCATGAGCCTCAATACGGTCGTAATGGACTGATCGACGCGCGCGCGCAGCCCGTCGAGCGGGTCCTGGTAGCCCTCGTAGCTGTGGGTCGCCGCCTGCCGCGTTCGCACGTATTCGTCGTAGGCGGCCTGCAGGATCGCCATCGCATCGTTCAGTTCCGTCAGGTGGGCATCGAATCGAGCCAGCCGCTCGTGATACTCGGTTTGGAGCGTGAAGAATATGCTGCCGCGCAGGCGGCGGATTCGCTGCCGGTAACGGCGCGCCGTCGCCTCGTCCGCATCTTCGAGCGCCGCGTCGAGCACCTCGAGACGTGCGAGCAGAGCCTGCTCCTCGCGGGTTGCCAGGAACTCGGGGCGCGGCGTCGTCAGCAGGTCGTTCTTGCGCTTGACGAGCATCCGATGCTGCTCGGTTCGGAGCCGAATCCGCGAGTCGAGCGCGCGAAACTCCTCGTCGACACTCGGCAACAGCGGCTCGTAGTGGCCGCGGCGGATGCCGACCATCTCGTCGAACGAATCGAAGCCCTGCTTCCAGGACGTGAGCTTCCTGTGCAGGTCGGCGAGGTCGAGGTAGTTCTGCAGGCCGGTCTGGAAGTCGTGCGACGCCAGCAGCTCCAGCATGTAATAGGTTTCCGGGGCTTCCGGCAGTGACCTGAGCCGGATGACCCAGTCCTGGTTGCGGCGTATCTCCTCGCGGATCAGCGCCTCCAGGAATTTGCCCTCGCGAATGCTGTCGATCGACCGGTCGAGCTTGTCGATCTCGGTGCCGAACGCATCCAGCGCGCGGCCATAGTAGACGGCGGCGCGGCCGTGGACATCAAGCTTGCCGTAGGCAAACGGCAGCGCGAGCATCGCTTCCTGGGTCGCGGGATCGGTCACCTCGCGATCGGCGAGGATGCTCCACGGAACCACTGCGCGCTCGTAGTTCTCGTCGGAAACGCTCGCCCAGCCGGCGCTCAGCAGCGCCTTGTTCGAGAACGGTCCGTCGAGCCTTACGCGGTTGAGATAGGGTCGTGCCTCCGCGTACAGGTCGGTCTCGATGAGTACCGAACCCAGCACGAGGTTGGCCTTGTCGCGAATCGCCAGTTCGTCCGGCGTCCGGGCCTCGCGCTGGCCGGCCTTTGCCAGCTGTTCGATCGCGGCTGTCCGCTGACCGTCCTTCAGGAGCGCAACGCCTAAGTTGTAAGAGGCAAAGCCGCCGAAACGCGGCGAGTTCTCGAGGGCCTCGAGCCACGCGATGGCGTCGCCGGGCCGATCGCTCGCGAGCAGGATGTTAGCCCGCAGGAACTCGATGTCGTCACGGATTCCCTCGGGTATCTTGCCCTCGATGCGATCGAGCGCAGCCAGGGCATCGCTGGCCTGGCCTTTCTGGAAGTGGATTTTTGCGAGCCGGTAGGCCGCGTCGTTGCGCACCGTCTCGTCAACCGCGCCTTCGAGCACGGCGCGTATCGCGCGGCCGGCGCGATGATGCATGCGATAGCGGAGCTCGAAGTCACCGAGTGAGAACTCGGCGTCCGCAATGTATCGATACAGCGTGTCGAGCTCGGGCTCGTCGACACCCTGGTGCTGGCTTACCTCGGCATCGAGGCGTTCGAGCGCCTCGAAGTACTGGCCCTGGTGCGCGTAATAGAGCGCTTCGCCGAAGTACATGTCCGTCGGCGACTCGGCATTGAGCGTAAGCGGGACCAGCCCGGCCAGCGCAAACGCCAGCAAAGTTGTGCGTAATCGTGGCACCGGCCTACCAGTCCCCGACCTCGATGCCCCTGTCGCCGAGCCCCGGCCCGGCCAGCGTGATGCCGAGCGTCTTCGGCTCGACACCTTTCGAGAACGTGAACGTACCGCTTTGCTCGTAGTCGTTGCCGTTCTTCAGCTTGCCGAGTACCGAAACGCTGAGTTCGTGCTGCCCGGTCGGGATGTTGCCCGTGTAGACGCGCTGCACACCGCCCTTCTCGAGCGCTTCGAGCTCGTTGAAGCTGTAAATGTGATGCGCGGCCAACTCGCCGTCGATATGAACCTGGATCGCATCGAGACGGAACGTGTCCTTCTCGGCCATCTCGACGAAAACGGCGACTTGTGTACCGGACGGGTACAGCAAACGCTCCTCGAGGTTGTTGAGTTCGGAAGCGATACCCAGGACATCGGACTTGATCTCCTGGACCTGCTCGTCGAGGCTCCTGACGTCCGCCTCGTCGGCGCCGGCCGACGCCCCGATAAGAACGGCGCACAATACAGGCGCCAGTTTCGCGACAATCCTTCGCATGTGACACTCCATGTGTTTACATAATCCGCGCTACCCGGCCGCTTAAGCGGGTGTCGCGGACCTGCGACAATGAGAGTTTTCAGGATTTCAGCGCGGGCTTCTGTGACCTGCGCCTCAGTTGCAAAGAGCCGTCGGCCGGATCGCGAAAATCGACGCTTCTGTTAGCGGACGCCCAGATATTTCGCGATCGATTTGGCGGCCTCGCGGCCCTCGAAGACGGCCGTGACCACGAGGTCGGATCCGCGCACCATATCGCCGCCCGCGAACACCTTCGGATTGGTGGTCCGGAAGGGCATATCGCCGTGTGTCGCCACCCGCACCTTGCCGCTCGGCAGCGCCTCGATGTCGTGATCGGCAAACCAGTCGGCCGGATCGGGCCGGAAGCCGAAGGCGATGATGACAGCGTCCGCCGGCAGGATTTCTTCGGTGCCCGGCACCGTTTCGGGACGCCGGCGACCGTCCGGATCCGGCTCGCCGAGGCGAGTTTCGATGACCTTGACGCCCGTAACGCGGTCGCCGCCGACGATTTCGAGCGGCTGGCGGTTGAACAGGAAGTTGACGCCTTCTTCCTTGCTGTTCGCCACCTCGCGCCGCGAGCCGGGCATGTTTTCCTCGTCGCGCCGATACGCACACGACACGCTGGCTGCGCCCTGGCGCACCGCAGTGCGGTTGCAGTCCATGCCCGTGTCGCCGCCGCCGAGCACGACAACGTGCTTGCCGGCGAGGTTGATCCAGTTGTCCGGATTCCTGTCCAGACCGAGCTGCCTGTTCACGTTCGAGACGAGGAACGGCAGCGCGTCGTAGACACCGGGGAGGTCTTCGCCCTGGAAGCCACCGTGAACGTATTTGTAGGTGCCGAGGCCTAAGAACACGGCGTCGTAGTCGTTGACGATGTCTTCGAACGGGATGTCCTCGCCGATGCGGGTGTTCAGCACGAACTCGACCCCCATGCCTTCGAGGAGCTCCTGCCGCTGCCTGACGATTTCCTTGTCGAGCTTGAAGGGCGGGATGCCGAAGGTCAGCAGGCCGCCGATCTCCGGGTAAGCGTCGTAGACGACCGGGTGTATGCCTTCGCGGGCAAGGACATCCGCGGCTCCGAGACCCGCGGGACCCGCGCCGATGACGGCGACGCGCTTGCCGGTGGCGACTACGTTCGTCATGTCGGGGCGCCAGCCCTGCTTGACGGCTTCGTCGGTGATGTAGCGCTCGATGTTGCCGATGCTGACCGCACCCATCTCGTCCAGCGTGCATGCGCCCTCGCACAGCCGGTCCTGCGGGCAGACACGGCCGCAGATCTCGGGCAGCGAGTTGGTCTGGTGCGATAGCTCGGCGGCCTCAAACAGCTTGCCCTGCTCGATGAGGTTCAGCCAGTTCGGGATGTAGTTGTGGACCGGGCACTTCCACTCGCAGTACGGATTGCCGCAGTCCAGGCAGCGTCCCGCCTGCTGCGCGGCATCCGCGGCGTCGTAGTGACCGTAGATCTCGCCGAAGTGCTGTACACGCTCCTCGGCGGCTTCCTTCTCGGGGTCGCGACGCGGTACCTCGAGGAATTGCAGCGGATGTTTCGACATCAGGCGGCCTGCCTGAGCGATTCGATCAACGAGCCGAGCTGCGCGGCTTTCGGCTTCACCAGCCAGAACTTCGGCAGGAAGCTGCGATAGTCGTCGAGGATGAGATCGCCCCAGTCACTGCCGGTCGCCTCGACGTGCGCGGTGATCATCGAACGCAGGTGATGCAGGTGGGCCTCCATGCTTTCGGGGGTAATCCGGTGGATGTCGATGAGCTCGTGGTTGTAGCGATCGACGAAGTCGCGGTCGATGTCCAGCACGTATGCGAACCCGCCGGTCATGCCGGCACCGAAGTTGACGCCCGTCCGGCCGAGTACCACGACGACGCCGTCGGTCATGTATTCACAGCAGTGATCGCCGGCGCCTTCGATCACCGCGACGACACCGGAGTTGCGGACCGCGAAACGTTCGCCGGCACGACCCGCCGCCAGCAGCGTGCCGCCGGTCGCACCGTACAGGCAGGTGTTGCCGATGATGGCCGTGTCGCGAGCCACGTAGTCGACGTCGGCCGGCGGCCGGATCACGATTGTGCCTCCCGCCATGCCCTTGCCGACGTAGTCGTTGGCATCGCCGGTCAGGTGCAGGTTCAGACCAGAGACGTTCCAGGCGCCGAAGCTCTGGCCCGCCGTGCCCGTCAGGTGAATGTCGATGGGCGCATCGCGCATGCCCTCGTTGCCGTGCCGGCGTGCGATCGCGCCGGACAGCCTCGCGCCGATGGAGCGATTGAAGTTCCTGACCTCGAAGTGGAATTCGCCGCCCGACTTGTTGGCGATCGCGCCGCGCGCTTCCGCGAGCATCGCCTCAGCCAGTTCGCCCTTGTCGAACGGGATGTTGCGCAGGTCCGTGCAGAACTGCGGCGTGTCGGTGGCAAGCCCTCCGTCCGACAGAATCGGCGAAAGGTCGAGCTTCGCCTGCTTGTCGGTTACGCCGGGCTCGAGCTCAAGCAGGTCGACGCGGCCGATCAGCTCCTCGAGCGTGCGAACGCCGAGCGCCGCCATGCGTTCGCGGACTTCCTCGGCGACGAAGCGGAAGAAGTTGATCACCATCTCTGGCAAGCCGATGAAATATTCGCTGCGCAGCACGTTGTTCTGTGTCGCAACACCGGTCGCGCAGTTGTTAAGGTGACAGATACGCAGGTACTTGCAGCCGAGTGCGACCATCGGCGCGGTGCCGAAGCCGAAACTCTCGGCGCCGAGCATCGCCGCCTTGATGACATCGAGCCCGGTCTTGAGCCCGCCGTCCGTCTGCAGCCGCACCTTGTGGCGCATGTCGTTGGCGCGCAGCACCTGGTGTGCCTCGGACAGCCCCAGTTCCCACGGGCTGCCCGCGTATTTGACCGAGCTGACCGGGCTCGCGCCCGTGCCGCCGTCGTATCCGGAGATCGTGATCAGGTCCGCATAGGCTTTGACGACGCCGGCCGCAACCGTACCGACGCCGGGCTCCGCGACGAGCTTCACCGAGACCAGCGCCTCGGGGTTGACCTGCTTCAAATCGAAGATCAGCTGCGCGAGGTCCTCGATGGAATAGATGTCGTGATGCGGGGGCGGCGAGATCAGGCCCACGCCGGGCTTCGCGTAGCGCAGCCGAGCGATCAGGTCGTTGACCTTGTGGCCGGGCAGCTGGCCGCCCTCGCCGGGTTTCGCGCCCTGCGCGATCTTGATCTGGATAACCTCGGCGTTGACGAGATACTCGGCCGTCACGCCGAAGCGGCCCGAGGCGACCTGCTTGATCTTAGAAACCCTCTCGTTGCCGTAACGTGCCGGGTCCTCGCCGCCCTCGCCCGAGTTCGAACGTGCGCCGATGCGGTTCATCGCGATTGCGAGCGCCTCATGGGCCTCGGGTGACAGGGCGCCCAGGGACATCCCCGCGCTGTCGAATCGCTTCAAAATAGCCTCGACGGGCTCGACCTCGTCCAGCGGCACGGGCTCGGCGGCAGGCTTCGTGGCCATGAGGTCGCGCAGCGTCGCGATCGGCCGCTCGTTCACGAGTTCGGCGTACTCCTGGTAGCGCGCGTAGTCGCCGCTGCGAACCGCTGCCTGCAGGGTCGCGATGACGTCCGGGTTGTAGCAGTGGTACTCGCCGCCGTGCACGTATTTCAGCAGGCCGCCCTGCGTCACCGGCTCGCGCGGCTCCCAGGCCAGCTTCGCGAGCCGCTGCTGATCGTCCTGCAGGTCGTTGAAATCGGCGCCCTGGATGCGCGAGGTCGTCCCGCGGAAACAGCGCTCGACGACCTCGTCGGCGAGACCGACGATCTCGAACAGCTGCGCGCCGCGATAGCTCGAGATCGACGAGATCCCCATCTTCGACATGATCTTGAACAGGCCCTTGCGAACGCCGCGGCGATAGCTGCGGCCGAGCTGCTGCTGCTTGTCGATATTGCCGCGGCGAGCAATGTCGTGCAGTGACTGGTAGACGAGATACGGATACACGGCCGTCGCCCCGTAGCCGATCAGCGCCGCAATGTGGTGCGGATCCCGCGCCACCCCGGTCTCTACGATGATGTTGGCGTCGCAGCGAATGCCCAGGCCGACGAGGTGGTGATGCACGGCGCCGGTGGCCAGCAGGGCATGCACCGGCAGCTTGTCACGCTCGATGTAGCGATCGCTGAGCATGATGATCAGCTTGCCGTCACGCACGGCCTGCTCGGCCTCGCCGCAGATGGCATCCAGCGCTTCGGGCAGGGAAAGCTTGCTGTCGACGTTGAGGTCGACGAACGCCTGGCTGTCCGCGAACATGTCGGGGCCCAGCAGCTGCCGAAGCTTCTTCTGCGACAGCACGGGCGAGTTCATGATGACCTGCTTCGCGTGCTCCGGCCCGATGTCGAACAGGCTCGATTCGCGGCCGATATTGGTCTGCAGCGACATGACGATGCGCTCGCGCAGCGAGTCGATGGGCGGATTCGTGACCTGCGCGAACTGCTGACGGAGGTAGTCGAACGGCGACCGGACCTTGTGCGATAGCACGGCCATCGGCGTGTCGTCGCCCATGGAGCCGACCGCCTCCTGCTCCGTCTGCGCGAGAACCGCGACGACGTCGTTGAGCTCCTCGCGGCTCATGTTGAACATCTTCTGGTAGCAGGCGAGCGTCGCCGGATCCATGGGTTCGGCTGCCGTGTGCGTATCGATGAGCTCCGAGTCGAGGTAGCGCACGCCCTGCTTGAGCCACTTCTTGTAAGGCGCACGCGTCTTCAGGATGTCGTGGATATCGTCGTTGTACAGCAGCTCACCGTTGATCAGATCGACCGCGAGCATCTCGCCGGGCCCGAGTCGGCCCTTCTCGACGACGTCGCGCTCGTCGTAATCGTAGACGCCGACCTCGGAGGCGACCGTCAGGTGGCGGTCCTTCGTGATCACGTAGCGCGCGGGCCTGAGGCCGTTGCGATCCAGGCTACACGCCGCGTAGCGGCCGTCAGTCAGCACGATGCCGGCGGGCCCGTCCCAGGGCTCCAGCTGGCAGTCGAAGAATTCGTAGAACGCGCGCACGTCCGGGTCGATATCGTCCACGGTCTGCCACGCGGGCGGCATCAGGATTCGCATCGCTTGCAGGACGTCCATGCCGCCGGCCCGCAGCACTTCGAGCATATTGTCGAGGCTCGACGAGTCGGAGCCGGTGAGCGAAATGACCGGCTCGAGATCGGAAATGTCGTCGAGCTTGTCCGAGCGGAAGTTCTTGGCCCGCGCCTGCGCCCAGTTGCGG
The DNA here is from genome assembly GCA_030066625.1 of Woeseiaceae bacterium. Lineage (GTDB taxonomy): Bacteria > Pseudomonadota > Gammaproteobacteria > Steroidobacterales > Woeseiaceae > UBA1847. Next base: position 7,150 of record JASJBG010000004.1, on the reverse strand, counting down.
TTGCCCTGGATCGTATTGATCTCGCCGTTGTGGGCGAGAAAACGAAACGGCTGTGCGAGCCGCCACTCGGGCAGCGTGTTGGTCGAAAATCGCTGGTGAAACACGCAGACCGACGCGGCCAGCCGCTCGTCGCGCAGGTCGGGAAAGAAGTCCGCCAGCACGGCCGGCATGACCATGCCCTTGTAGCTGATCGTGACCGACGACAGGCTCGAGATGTAAGTCTCTGCATCGCTCAGCCGGTTCTCGGCGCGCCGCCGCGCGAGGAACAGGCGACGATTGAAGCGACCGCGCTGCATGCCGTCCGGCGCGTTGACGTAGACCTGCTCGATGCGCGGCAGCGTCCTGAGCGCCTGCATGCCGCAGACGGACGAATCCGTCGGCACCGGGCGCCAGCCCGCCACCTCGAGGCCGAGTTCGGCGGCCGCCGCCGCAATCGTCTCGCGGGCCTTCGCTGCCGCCGCCTCATCCTGGCTCAGGAACACGGTACCCGCGGCAAATCGCTCGCCGAGCGAGAAGCCGGCTGCCTCTCCCTCTTCGCGCAGGAAGGCTTCCGGGAATTTCAGGAGCAGCCCGCAGCCGTCACCGGTCTTGCCATCGGCCGCGACGGCACCGCGATGAGTGAGGCGGGCGAGCGCTGCGATCGCCGTCGCGACGACGCCGTGACTCGGCAAGTCGTCGAGATTCGCGATAAGTCCGAAACCGCAGCTGTCGCGGTCGAACTCGGGGTCGTACAGACCCGTATGCGCTTTTCGCTCCGTCATTGTCGCCTTCGGGGCTCGCGCCAAACGCGGCCCGCTCGTGAAAAGGTATCGTCGTGAATGCCCGGTAAGGGGTGGGAGTCGCCGGTGTCGCCACGGCCGACTCGAAGCATCGAGTATAGGGGAGCAACCAAGGCGACGAGTATTCGTCCTCCGGTCACTCGGGAAAAGAGAGCTAAAACAGCTACTTAGACGTCAAAGACACGCGCGTCTTGCGGCTGAATTCTTAGGTTACGCGCGTAACCAAGATGTTTCGGCGCGTCAGTCCGCCAGCGCCTGCAGGCGAATCAGGCCTTCATGTTCGAAGCGCATCGGTCGAGTTGCCGGCAGGTCGACGCCCATGCGGCCTTCGAGCGTGTACGGAATGTCGCCGCGCGCCGCGTCGCGAACGATGAACAGCAGCTCGGGATCGGTCTTCAGAAGATTCAGGTCGACGCTGATCGCGATCTCGCTGTCGCTCCCGGCAGGCACCATGATCTTGCAGTCGGTTTCACCGCTGGCGAAGCGCCGGCCATCGAGCTTCACACCATAGTCGATCATGTTGACCGGCAGCGGAAACGGGTTCGGGTTGGTTACGTCGAAAGACAGAACGAAGGTCTGCGCGGACAGGTCGAGACGCGCGACGTGAACGTTCCTCAGGGAGACGTCGGGCGCGGAAACGACGGATTCCGTGACGGTCGCGCAGCCCGACAGCCAGCCCATGACGAGCATCATGCCGGTGACGTTCACGACGGTTTGCGTTCGCATAGTCCCCCTCCCGGCCGGCCCAGTCGGACCGGTTTTCAGCCAGCTCATCGAACCGGCTGGCCTATCTCTCCCCAGGCAGCCGACAGGAGCTGCCAGTCATCGCCGTCAGCCTCGAGCTCGAGCTCGAAGCGGTAGGCATCGGCCGACAGTCCCAGCGTCCCACCGCCGGTGCCGGCCATCCCGACGGTCAGCGCGACATTCGCTGCCGAGCCGCCGACGATCTCGATTTCGTCGATGTTCACGATCAGCACGATCGTGCCCTGGCGCAGGAAGTAAACACGCAGCATGTCGCCGATGTCGTCCTTGCTGTTGCCGCGGGCATCCGCGTAGCCGTCTGCGATCCCGTCAAGGATCGTCCGCCGGTCCTTGTTCTCGGCGGCTTCGTGCATCGCATCGACCCAGGCACGCACCTGTTCCTCGGGGCCGCTTTGTTCACCGCCGCAGCCTGCGACAATGGCCAGAAGCGCGACCGCAGCACATCGGGTGAGCGCCTGAATCATCTGTTAAAGTCTACTGGCATCGCTCGTCACAAATGGTCGGCATGACGCATTTTCGTGACGCAGTTCGCACTTTTGCGTGGCCAACAGAGGTCGGAATGTCGGTAAAACTCTTGAGCGAGTCCGGGGACCGGACCATCACGGATGATGACCAGGTCCGGATCGAGGCAGTCCTTGCCTTCTGGTTCAGGGAACGAAACCTGAGCGCGCCGCAGATCGACGACCGCATGGATACCTGGTTCGGCGAAGATCCCGCCTTTGACGAGCAAATTCGCAGCGAGTTCGCCGACGATGTCAACAGGGCGTCTGCTGGAGAGCTACAGCACTGGGGCCACGAACCGCGCGGCCGGCTTGCGCTCATCCTGCTGCTCGACCAGTTCCGCCGCAACATCTATCGGCACACCGCCAAGGCCTTCGAGCTCGACAAACTGGCCCTGAAATTCTGTGTGGAAGGCGCCATGCAGAAGAAGGACCAGGGGCTCGCGCCGATCGAACGGGCGTTCTTCTACATGCCGCTGCAGCACGCCGAGTCGGCGAAGGTGCAGGCGAAATCCTGTGAGCTGTTTTCGAAGCTGGCCGACGCCGTATCGCCACCGTTTCGCGAGACCTTCGCGACGATGGCGACGTTCGCCGAGCTGCACCGCGACATCATCGACCAGTTCGGCCGCTTTCCGCACCGCAACAAACTGCTCGGCCGCCAGAACACGCCGGAAGAAGACGAGTACCTTGCTGGCGACAGCCCGGGCTTCGGCCAGGGCTAGCGGCGCCTGCCAGTAGAGCCTGTCAGAGCGACTGGCGGGCGTCGCGAGCGACGATCGGCACACTCTCGATCGCGCGTGCCGACACCCGATAATACCGCCAGGTCAACAGCACCGCCGCCGCGGTCAGTCCCAGTACGAAGCCACCCCAGATGTAAGTCGGCGGCATGCGATAGGTCACCGCGGCGAGGTAGGCCAGCGGAAATCCGAGTGCCCAGTACGAGAAGGTATTGATCACCATCGGCAGTCGCGTGTCCTTATAGCCACGCAATGCGCCGGCGGCACCGATCTGTACGCCGTCCGCGACCTGGAAGATCGCCGCCATGAAGAGCAGGCTGATCGCGATGCCCTTCACGACCGGATCATCGGTATAGAGGCTTACGACCGCATCGCGGAAGACAAACAGGAACAGGGCCGAGCAGGCCATGAAGATGCCGCAGACGAAGATGCCGAATCCGCCCGCGTAGCGCGCGCGCCGAAACTCGAGTGCACCCAGCTCGTGGCCGACGCGGACCGTGATCGCCGAACTCAGCGCGAGCGGCACCATGAACATCGTCGCCGCGAAGTTGATCGCGATCTGGTGCGCGGCGGTAATCTCCGTGCCGCGTGTACCCATCATGACGGCGACAGCATTGAAGAGCCCGGCTTCGGCGGTAATCGTAACCGCGATCGGCACACCGAGCACGATGATCTCCCGGAGCGCGTCCATTCGTGGCGGCCCAAACGAAAACAGCTGCATGTCCCGGTAGACGCGCGAGGTCGCCATATACGTGAACAGTACAAACGCGATCATCCACATGGTCACGGCACTCGCGAGGCCGCAGCCGACCGCGCCCATCGCCGGGAAACCGAACTTGCCGTACATGAACACGTAGTTGAGAAACACGTTCAGCGCGAAAGCGAACAGTGACGTGATCATGATCGGCGTGGTCGCGCCGATACCCTCAGTGGTAAACCGTAGTGCGAGGAACACGAAGATACCGGCCGCCCCATACGAGATCGCCTGGGTGTAGCCGACCGTCAGGTCGCGAAACGCGGGATCGATGCCGATCATCTCGAGCAGCGGCGGCACCGCGAAGCGCACGGCAACCATGACCGCGAGGGCAATCGCTATCCCTAAGTACACTCCCTGTCGCGTGTAGCGGCCGATCAGCTCCGGGTTGCCGGCGCCCCAGTGGCGTGCGGCGATCGGCGAGATCGCCATCATGATTCCCAGTCCGATCGTGAAGAAGAAGAACCAGACGCTGGCGCCGACCGCGACCGCTGCAAGTGTCGTCGCCCCGAGCCGGCCCGACATAACGGTGTCGGCGGCCTGCATGCCCGCGATGGAAAGATTATTGACGATCAATGGACCGGCCAGACGCATCAGGCGGCCGATCTCGTTTCGCCATGACAGCGTATTGGGGTTCCGGGACATCGCCGGGCTATTTAGCGTTATTGCCCTGATGGTGTAAAGTTCGCCAGCGATACATGCCTCGGAGGGCTTCGATGCTGCACGACGGACGAGCAATACGAGTGGCGATCATTGGTGGAACGCGCATCCCGTTTGCACGCTCACACTCCGTTTACCGTCACTGCTCGAACCAGGACATGATGACGGCCGCCCTCAAGGGCATCGTCAGCAAGTACGACCTCAAGGGCCAGACGATGGGTGACGTTGCGCTCGGCGCCGTCATCAAGCACTCGCACGACTGGAACCTTGCTCGCGAATCGGTCATCGACTCGGGCCTTTCGCTGCGCACGCCTGGTGTGGACCTGCAGCGCGCCTGCGGCACCAGTCTCGAAGCTGCGGTCATGATCGCGAACAAGATCGCGCTCGGCCAGATCGAATGCGGCATCGCGGGCGGCGTCGACACGGTCAGTGACGCACCGATCGTTTACAGGGACGAGTACCGCCGTATTCTGCTCGACGTACACGCCGCACGTTCCGCAATGGGCCGTATCCTGCCGTGGTTCCGCCTGCGGCCCAGCCACTTCGCCCCGCAGTTCCCCGGCGTCACGGAACCGCGCACGAAGCTGTCGATGGGCGAGAGCACGGAGATCACGGCCAAGGAATGGGAGGTCACTCGCGAACATCAGGACCAGCTCGCACTCGCCAGTCACGTCAAGGCGGCAGCTGCCTATGACGAAGGCTGGTACGACGACCTCGTTATTCCGTTCGAGGGCCTCGAAGAAGACAACAACATTCGCCGCGACTCGACCTTCGAGAAGCTGCAGAAGCTGAAGCCGGTATTCGACCGCTCGGGCGAAGGCACGATGACGGCCGGTAACTCCACGCCGCTGACTGACGGTGCGGCTGCGATACTGCTCGGCACCGAGGACTGGGCGCGCAAGAAGAACCTGCCGGTGCTTGCCTACCTGACGTTCTCGAAGGTCGCGGCCGTCGACTTCATCAATTCCGAGGGCCTGCTCATGGCCCCGGCCTACGCCGTTTCGGACATGCTCAAGCAGGCCGAACTCAGCCTGCAGGATTTCGATTTCTACGAGATCCACGAAGCCTTCGCCGCGCAGACGATCGCGACGCTGAAGGCCTGGCAGTCGGAGGACTTCTGCCGCAACAAGCTGGGCCGCAGCGAGCCGATGGGGCCGATCGATATCAACCGCATGAACGTCAAGGGTGGCAGCATTGCGATGGGCCACCCGTTTGCGGCTACCGGCGCACGCATCGTCGGCACGCTCGCCAAGCTCCTCAACGAACAGGGCAGCGGACGCGGGCTCATCTCGATCTGCACCGCCGGCGGCATGGGCGTCAGCGCCATCCTGGAGGCTGCGCCGACGGTCGGCTGACCGTTCGCCGACGTCAATGGGGGAATTCTCGGCCGTCCTGGCAGCGATCAATGCGATCCTGTGGCACGAGTACGTCCTCTACGCCATCGTCGGCACGGGCATACTGTTTACAGTCTGGAGCGGCTTTTCGCAGTACTGGGCGCTGCGCCACGGGCCCGCCGTCGTGCGCGGCTCCTACGACGACCCGAACGACCCCGGCGCCATCAATCACTTCCAGGCCTTGTCGGCCGCGCTGTCCGGCACCGTAGGCCTCGGCAATATCGGCGGCGTAGCGCTCGCCATCGCGCTGGGCGGACCGGGCGCCGTCTTCTGGATGTGGGTCGTCGGCATCCTCGGCATGGCCATCAAGCTCACCGAAGTGACGATGTCGATGCTGTATCGCAACACGGATGACCCCGACAACCCGCACGGCGGACCAATGTGGGTCGCGGCGAAAGCGCTCGAGCGCATGAACTGGCCGCGCCTCGGCCGTGCGATCGGCATCATCTTCTGCCTGGCAATGATCACGTCGACGATCACAGGCGGCAACATGTTCCAGGCCTGGAACATCGGCGAGATTACGCAGACCTACTTCGGCGTGCCGACCTGGATGACCGGCATCGTCATCGCCATCATCGTCGGCGTCGTGATCATCGGCGGCATCAAGCGCATCGGCAAATTCACCGGCACGGTCGTGCCGATCATGGTCGTCGCCTATCTCGTCGCGGGCTTCTGGGTGCTTGCCAACAACGTCGGCCAGATCCCCGAGATGTTCGCTTTGATCGTCACGTCGGCGTTCTCCACCTCTGCCGCGACCGGCGCCTTCATCGGCGGCACCGTGTTCTTCGGCTTTCAGATCGGGATGAAGCGCGCCATTTTCTCGAACGAGGCCGGCCAGGGTTCGTCGGCGATGGTGCACGCGGCTGCGAAGACCGATGAGCCGGTTCGCGAGGGCGTCGTTGCGGGCCTCGAGCCGTTCATCGACACGATCGTCGTCTGCACGTTCACGGCCCTGATCGTGCTGTCGACGGGCATCTGGAACCGCGCTCCCGACCTGGCCTTCGAGGAATCCCCGCAGTTCACTGCGTCCGAGACCGGCTGGATCGTCGAGCCGACCTCGGTGGGCGACGGTGACTGGTTTGCGGGTGACAGCGCGTTCATGATCGTGCGAGCACACGACAACGCGCAGACCGGCGACTCCCTGCACAAGATCACCGGTGTCGTCGAAGAAACGCCCGGCGGGCTTTCCGTGCGCTGGTACCCGTTCCGGAGCGACGTCGAGCCGACGCTCGAATCCGACGGCTTTTACCGCAACTTCGTCGGTGCCACGTTGACCGCCAAGGCGTTCGACTCGGTGACGCCGGGACTCGGCAAGTGGGTCGTCACGATCGCGACCTGGTTGTTCGGACTGTCGACGATGATCGCGTGGAGCTATTACGGCGAGCAGGGCGTCGTGTTCATGGGCGGCGAAAAACCGGTGCTCGTCTACAAGCTGCTCTACTGCGTGCTGATCGTCGTCGCGACCCTGGGCCTCGTGAAGTCGGACGCCGATCTCGACAACGTCATCGGCATCGGCACGGGCGTCATCATGTTCGCCAACATCCCGATCATCTGGATGTTCGGC
>JASJBG010000072.1 GCA_030066625.1 Woeseiaceae bacterium | reverse complement strand
CCGAACGCGCCGCCCATGCGCCGGCAGATGACGACGACGTCCTTGGCCGAACGCCCGGTCGCGTGTGCAACGAGACCCTGGATCTCGTCAGGGTGCTGCGTGGAGCTGTAGACGACGAGCGCGCCGTCTTCCTGCGGCTGCGCCATCGCGATGTGGCCCTCGAGGTAGAACTGGTCCTGGCCGCCGCAGCTCGTTCGGCCGGACAGCCGGTGCGCGGCGGCGTCCAGGCGTTTGCGGGGCTCGCCCCGCTCCAGCGTCTCGGTCGGCAGCACGAAGGACTCCCGCTCGACGGCGTCGGCGACATCGAGAATCGGCTCGAGGTCCTCGTAGTCGATCGCCGCCAGCGCGCAGGCCTTGCGCGCCGCGTTGACCGTGGATGCTGCAACCGCGAACACGGGATGACCGACGTACTCGACGATGCCGTCGACGAGAATCGGGTCGTCGGCCACGATCGGGCCGAAGTTGTTGTCGCCGGGTATGTCACCGGCGACGAGCGTGTCGACGACACCGTCCGCCGCGCGAACCGCGTCGAGGTCGAGCTTCAGGAGACGCGCGTGCGGGCGCGTGGACATGCCGATGGCAACGTGCAGGAGGTCGCGCGGCTCGGGCAGGTCGTCGGTATAGGCCGCCTGGCCGCTGACATGCAGGTGCGCGCTGTCGTGCGGCAGCGCACGGCCGACGGCGCGATCGGCCTCTGTCTTCTTAACCGGCGCGTCCATACTCGTACAGGCTCACTGTGTCGCCGCGGGTCTCGAGGTACAGCCGCCGCAGCAGGTTTTGCGCTACCCGCAGGCGGTAGTCGGCCGTCGAGCGCATGTCGTCGATCGGCGCGAAATCGTTCGCCAGTGCCCGCATCGCCGTCTCGATCGTCGCCTCATTCCAGGGCTGCCCGGCCAGTGCCTGTTCGCATTGCGACGCTCGCCGAACCGTGGCGGCCATGCCACCGAACGCGATGCGTACCGTCCGCACCGTGTCGCCGTCGAGCCCGAGCAGGATCCCCGCGCAGACCGCCGAGATATCCTGGTCGAAACGCTTGGAGATCTTGTAGGCGCGGAGCTCCGTACCGGCCACCGGCTTCGGTATGCGGATCGTCTCCATGAATTCGCCGGCGGCGAGTTCGTTGACCATGTAATCATGGTAGAAGTCGTCGAGCAGAACTTCCCGACTGCCCTCACGTGAGCGCAGCACGACCGACGTCCCGACCGCCATCAGGGCCGGCATCGAGTCACCGATCGGCGAGCCATTGGCGACATTCCCGCCCAGCGTGCCCGCATTGCGAATCAGTGGTGACGCAAACCTGAGCATCAATTCCTCGAGCAACGGATAGTGCTCGAGAAGCAGCGGCATAGCGTCGGTCCAGCTCACGGCTGCACCGATCTCGAGATGGCTGTCCGTGACCGCGAGACGCGTGAGCTCACGGACCTTGCCGGTGTACACGATACGGTCGAACTCGCGATGCTGTTTCGTGACCCAGAGCCCTACATCGGTTCCGCCCGCGAGCAGCGTTGCGTCGGGGTACTCGGCAAGCAGTTCGGCGAGCTCGGCCGTCGATAGCGGCGCGTGAAACCAGCGCTCGCCGTCGCCCGCTGTCAACGACGTGTCGCGCGACAGCCCCCGCAGCCGCTCGACGCGCTCGGTCGAGGCCGACGAAGCACCGGGCTGACGCAGCCAGTCATCGCCGGGCTCATGATCGGCCATGCGCTTCGCTGCCGCGATTATCGGCCGGTAGCCCGTGCATCGGCACAGGTTGCCCGACAGCGCGTCGTCGATCTCGCGCCGGTTCGGCCGCGCATTCTGTTTGTAGAGTGCGAACAGCGACATCACGAAACCCGGCGTGCAGAAACCGCACTGCGAGCCGTGTTCATCCACCATCGCCTGCTGTACCGGGTGCAGCCCGCCGTCGCTGTCCGCCAGCGACTCGACCGTGATCAGTTCCTTGCCGTCCAGCGTGGGCAGGAACTGGATGCAGGAGTTGATTGCGCGCAGCTCGACGTCGCTGCCGTCTCGATCGAGCTCGGCGACAACCACCGTGCAGGCGCCGCAGTCGCCCTCTGCGCAACCTTCCTTCGTACCCGTTCGCCGCAGATCCTCGCGGAGGAACTCGAGAACCGTCCGCGTCGGATCGACATCATCGATTTCGATGACTTCACCGTCGAGCAGGAACCGTATCGGCTGTTTCTGCATCGGCTCAGCTTCCGCGATACGTCGAGTAGCTCCAGGGCGACGCGAGCAGCGGCACGTGATAGTGCTCGGCCGCGTCGACCGCGAAGCGGATCACGACAGTGTCCAGGAATCGTGGTTTCCCGCCGGCGACACCGAGCCCGGCGAAATAGGCACCGATATCGAATTCGAGTTCGTAGGTCCCGGATTTGAAGTCGGCATCTGCGACGAGCGGCTTGTCGGTTCGGCCGTCGGCGTTGGTCGTGGCTTCGGCCGTGAGCTGCCGCACATCGCCGAGCGTATACAGGCGAATGTGCACCCCAGCGGCGGGCGTGCCGTTGGCCGTGTCGAGGATGTGCGTCGTCAGGCGTCCCATCGACGTAATAGTATACGTCCACTTCGCTCAATAACTGTCGAACATGGCGGTATTTTTTCGCCCGCAAAGCAATCGCCGCGGACGTGTGCTAGCTTCCCCCGTGAAAGCGGAGCGACAGAATGAACGAGAATAACGAACTGTCGAGACGCGGCTTCCTGAAGTCCGCCGGCGCCATCGTCGGCAGTTCGATGCTGCGTATCGGGGCACCTGCGCTGGCCGCCTTGACCCAGGCGGCCTGTACGGCTCGGGACGAACAGGCGCAGTTCACGGTGCTGAATACCGACGAGGCCGCGGACATTGCCGCGATTACCGCCAGGATCATCCCGACCACCGACACGCCGGGCGCCGCCGAGGCCGGCGTGGTGCACTTCTTCGACCAGGCATTCGCCTCGCACTTCAGCGACTCGCTCGGATTCGTGCGCGGACAGCTCGGTGCGTTGAACGACAGGCTCGGCACGCGCTTTGCTGCGCTTGACGAAACCGCGCAGGACGCCGAGCTCAAAGCGATCGAGGACACCGAGTTCTTCGAACTCGTGCGAGTGATGACCCTGTTCGGATTCTTCGGCATGAGCAAACACGGCGGCAACAGTGATTACCTGTCCTGGCAACTGGTCGGCTTCGAGGGCAACCGCGGCGCGTGGATGTACCCGTTCGGCTATTACGACGCCCAGGTGCACGGAGGCGACGATGGCGAATAGTGTGAGTTTCGACACCCGCAAGGCCGTCGACTTCGTCATCGTCGGCTCGGGCTCCGCCGGCGGCATCCTCGCCAAGGAACTGTCGACTGCGGGCTTCGACGTCGTGGTCCTCGAACAGGGCCCGTACCGCCGACCCGCCGATTTCAGTCACGACGAGTATTCCGTCGTGATCCTCGAGGAGATGGCCGACTTCGGCAACGTCAACAGCCGCCAGACCTTCCGCCACGACGATTCCGAGGTCGCCGTTCAGACCATGCGGCAGCCGGCCGGCTATGCCCAGACCGTCGGTGGCTCCAGCGTGCACTACACGGCCAATTTCTGGCGTTTCCGCGAAATCGACTTCAAGGAGCGCAGCGTGCATGGGCCGATCTCGGGCACGAACTTCGCCGACTGGCCGATCAGCTACGCGGATCTCGAGCCTTACTACACCAAGGTCGACTGGGAGATCGGCGTGTCGGGCGCGCCCGGCCCGAACGACGCCTGGCGATCGAAGCCATACCCGATGCCGCCGATGCCCATCAAGTCATCGGGCGTACTCCTCGAGCGCGGCGCAAACAAGCTGGGCCTGACGGCGCAGCCGGAGCCACTCGCGATCCTGTCGCAGCCGTTCAACGGTCGCATGCCGTGTATGAACTGCGGCTACTGCATGTGGTTCGGCTGCGAGCACGGCGCCAAGTCGTCGACCCTTTCGGCAATGATTCCGCTCGCCGAAGCCAGCGGCCACTGCGAGATCCGGCCGAACTCGGCCGTGTTTCGCGTCGAACTGGACGAGCGCGGCCGTGCAAGCGAAGTGTTGTACTACGACATCGATGGCAACGAGCGGGGCCAGCGCGCCAAGGCCGTGATACTCGCAGCGAACGGAGCCGAGTCGGCGCGCCTGCTGCTCTTGTCCGAAAGCAGCCGATTCCCGGACGGGCTTGCCAACTCCAGCGGCTACGTGGGTCGCAACTTCATGTACAACGCGCACGCGGGCGCGTTCGGTGTTTTCCCGGAACCGCTCAACGACTACAAGGGCGTTCAGGTCACGCGGATCATTCACGACTACTACGAGACCGACGAGAAGCGTGGCTTTTACGGCGGCGGTGGAATCGACGCGCGGCCGCTTTTTTCCGCGCATCCGATCATGCACGCGCTGCTGTCGATGCCACCCGACGTGCCGGGCTGGGGCAAGGCGTTCAAGGACGAGATGGCCTGGAATTTCACCCGCCAGATGACGATCGTCGCGAGCACGACCTCGCTCGCGATGGATCGCAACAACATCACGCTCGACCCCGAGAGCACGGACCGATGGGGCCGGCCGGCTATTCGCGTCACGTATCGAGACCACCCGGACGATCTCGCCATGGCTGCCTTCCTGCAGGATCGCAGCATGGAACTGCTTGACGCAGCAGGGGCCGACAAGAGCTGGCGCTTGCCACTGGAACCAACGAGTTTCGGCTACCACCTGCTGGGCACCGCCCGAATGGGCGACGATCCGCGGACCTCGGTCGTCGACGCGGAGCACCGCAGCCACGACGTACCGAACCTCTTCATATGCGATGGCTCGAGCTTCGTCACCTCGGGCCGCGGGCAACCGACAATGACGATCATGGCGCTCGCGTTTCGCGCAGCCGACCGCATCGGGGCCGCGGCCGCGGCCGGCGAGATTTGAACGACGGCCGCAGCGCGGCCGGCACCACCTGGAGGAAACATAATGACAACGATCCGCATCGCGTTCTTCGCCCTGGCAGCGCTGGCCATCGCCGGCTGCAGCGCCGAGGCCGGCGATCACAAGAGTGGCAAAGCAGCCAAGGTCGAGTACCTGAAAGCGCCGGGCACCGAGGACATGAACCTGCCGTTCTCGGCCGCCGTGCGCGTCGACAACCTGCTGTTCCTGTCGGGTGCACTCGGCATCGTGCCGGGCACGCGCGATCTTGCCGAGGGCGGTATTCAGCCTGAGACGAAGCAGACCATGGAGAACATCTCCGCAACGCTCGACATGTTCGGCTCGTCCATCGACAACGTCGTGAAGTGCACGGTCTTCCTCGCCGACATGGGCGAATGGGGCGCGATGAACGAGGTCTATCGGACCTTCTTCGAGAACCCGCCCGCGCGCAGTGCGCTCGGCGCCAGCGGGCTCGCACTCGATGCGCGCGTCGAGATCGAGTGCATCGCCGTTATGAACTGAATCCCGTCTAGCGGCCGCCGCCCGACATCGCCTCGATGCGATTGAGCAGCATGCGCCGCCGGCGCTTGTCCAGCACGTCGCCGAGCTCGGCCTCCAGCTGAGCCTCGTCGAGCGCCGCGAGCGCCGCACGCCACGCGGCATTGGGGTCCGTCGACACCTGCTGCAGATGCCGCGGTTTGCCCCTCTTGCTGGCAAACGCGTTGTCATGGCCGACCAGCACGAGCTGCCAGTTGTCCGTGCTGTACAGCATGCGCGCCAGGCTGCGGCCCTCGTTATAGATAACCGAGTCAAAGAGATACATCGCAGGCCACTGGTCGTTGAGCGGACAGGTTGCCGAAGCGCCGCGACCGGCAGCGCTTCTGGACTGCTCGTCCATCCAGCGCGCCGGCAGGAACTGCAGCGAGCCGTCGTCGCCGTCGACTTCGCGCACGACGGCCACGGGAACCATGTCCAGCTCGATCAGCCGATCCAGCCGATAGGCCGCGACATCCGGGTAAAAATCCCTGCCGGCCCGCTTCGCAAACAGCGCGTCGACACTGCGCTCGCCGTTGGAGACCGAGACGATCTGTCGACCCGCCTCGTCTTCGCGAACAGGTCCTACGGTCCCCGTTGCGAGCAGCTCTTCCAGAGCGTCAACAGACAGAGCGGCGCCGCCACGGGCGCCGACGCGGCGCGGATGCGGCAGCGGCTCTGCCTGGCTGCCGTCGATCTCGGGCGCGACTCGCACCGAATCGCCCTCGATCACGAGCGCATGACCACGGCCGTTGTAGTAGCCCGCAAGCATGCCCGTATCGACTTCGATGATGCGGCCGTCGAAGCGCTGCAGCACCTGCCGGGTCGGCGTCGGAGTGTGGCCGACCACGACCCTGTGGGCACCAATTGCCTCCAGCGAGGCGACCAGCCGGTCCTCCTCGACGAGGCGGCTGCAGGCGACGTTGCCGCGATACCAGAGCGGGCCAGTGTCCAGATGGATGTCCGACTCCGACAGGACCCTTACCTTGTCGACGGCCTTGGTGATCTCCGAAGCCGTCGTCGGCATCGCGACGAAGCCCTCGAGAATGCGCGTATGGTTGTAAAAGTTGTCGGTCGGCAGCAGGACTTCCGCCTCGGCCAGCGACTCGTAGTAGCGAAGGTAGGCTCGCACCTCGTTCATTAGCTTGCCGTTGACGCCGTCGAGGCCCAGTTCCGCAATCAGCGGCGAGACGCCGCCGTGCACGAAGGCGGTGCCGTTAATGACAACCAGCACCGGCTTTTGCAGCAGCCACTTGCCGTAGTAGCCGTCGCTCGCGAACGCCTTGCGGTGCGCGAAGAAACCGGCCGGGAAGCGGTCATCGAACCTGGCGCGCAGCGCGTCGGCGTCGAGCTCACCGTTCTCCTGCCGGCCGGACCACGGCGCAAACCAGCGCTCGCGCTCCTCGCTGGTCTCTTCGTCGGCGAACGCCGCGTACTCTTCCGCCGCGACATAGCGCATGTCGCCGACCAGGTTCATGATCTCGTGATTGCCGAGCAGCACGTGGACGCGCCCGCCCGCGGCCTCTGCTTCCGTCTCGAGGCGCATGAGCAGGTCCATCGCCGGGCGGGAATCGGGCCCGCGATCGAGGATATCGCCGCAGATGACCAGGTGCGTGGTGCCGGCGATCCAGCGACCGTCGGCGTCGATTACCTCGGCGTTCTCGAGGGTCGTCACCATCGCACCGTAGGCACCGTGAATGTCTGCCATTGCAACGATTCGGTCGACGCCGTCGTACTGCCACTGGCCCGCCCAGGCCGGTAACACCAGGAAGAGTGACAGCCAGAGGCTGCGTATGACGGTATGGATCGACAGAATTCGTATCACGGGTCCGGGCCTTTGCTTGTTTCCGACCAGTGTAGTGACAACCTCCGGACGCGGCAATTTGCTAGACTCGCGCCGGTTCCGATCGCCAATGCCCTTGCCAATGTCCTTGCGTATTTTGACCATCGGCCTGTCCGCTTCGTTCCTGTTCATTTTGAGCGACACCGCCCGTGCGGAGGCGGGACCGACGGACCCGCTGTACCAGAGTCACGATCTCATCGAGATCCGGATCGAAGCCCCGCTGACGACGCTGATGCGCGAGCGTCCGGACGAGGAAGAGCTCGACGGCAAGCTGTCCTATGTCGACGAAGCCGGCGAGACGACGGTGCTAGACCTCAAGCTCCGCACCCGGGGCAAGTACCGGCGACAGGAACGCATATGCCCGTTCGCGCCGATCCGCCTCAATGTGAAACGCAAGCAGGTCGAGGACACGCTGCTCGACGAGCAGGACAAGTTCAAGCTCGTAACGCACTGCCGCAACTCGGGCCGCTACGAGCAGGCGGCGCTGCGCGAGTACCTCGTCTACCGCATGTTCAACGAACTGACGGACCTGAGCTATCGCGTCCGCCTGTTGCACATCACGTGGGTGGATATCGAACGCAACAATCGCGAGACCATACGCTACGGTTTCGTCATCGAGGACCGGGAGCGCTTCGCCATTCGCACAGGACTCGAGGTCTCGGAGCTCGAGCGGACCAGCGTCGACTCGCTCGACGGCTCCTACAACAATCTTGTGTCGGTGTTCGAGTATTTCGCGGGCAACACCGATTACTCACCGATTGCCGGCGCAAGGGACGAGCCCTGTTGCCACAATACGCATCTGTACGCGAACGGCGATACCGGTTTCGTCGCCATTCCGTACGACTTCGACATGTCCGGCCTCGTTGACGCCCCTTATGCGACCCCGAACGTGCGCTTCCAGCTGCGCAGCGTTCGCGAGCGCCTGTACCGGGGACGGTGTCTCTACAACGACCAGATTCCCGATACGCTGGAAAAGTTCAATGCGAAGAAGGCAACCTTCTACGAGTACGTGAACAGCTATCCGAGGCTTAACAGCTCGTCGCGAATGGGCATGCGTTCGTTCCTGGACAGCTTCTTCAAGACGATCGAAAACCCGAATGCCGTCGAGTCGAAGCTTGCCGGCGCCTGCGTCGGCCCGCGCTGACGGCGCTAGCCCTCGTCCTGATCGGGAGCGTCCTGAGCAGGCGTCGGCGTCGGCTCGGTGACCGCCGTAGCATCATGACGTATCCAGTCAGCGATGACCTTCGACACACGCGGATGGATGTAGTAACCGATCGAACTGTGCGGATTCGATCGTCCGTAGCGGATCGCGTGGTTATAGACCTTGTGGTCGGTGACTGCGCTGACGATACGGTCGCGCATCATGCGTTTGAAGTCGTCGGCCAGGGTCTTGTCGTGACAGGTGTAGTCGTCTTCGGCGGATACATTGCACCAGGAAATCACGTTGGTCGGGAAGCGTTCATCGGCCGTGCGCTTGGCGCCCGCCAGGCGCTTGCGAATCCCCCCGTCACCAAGCGGCGCGCCGAGCGTCAGCCAGAGATCGACCTTGCGGTCCTCGACGTGATAGCGGTGCTCTTCGTCGTGCGACAGCTGCCACAGGACGTCCCAGGCAACCGCAGCACCGGTCCCGTGCGTAATCAGCAGTAGCTGGTCTCCACGAGCCAGGCTCTCGACGACCTTGTCACGAACTCGCGCGCGTACATCGTCCGCATAGCTGCCACGGCCCTGCAGGTAGATTGCGAAGTCTTTCGCGACGAGCGACACCATCGGCACGGTCAGCCCGACACGCGCGAACATCGGCATGCATACGTCTGCGATGAATTCGGGAAGGGCGCTCTTGCCGGGCAGCCGGTCATACTGGCGAATCCCGAATCGCTTGCGCGCCTGTATCTCGCGCAGTGCGCCGAGCGCGTTGCGGCGGTCACCCACATCCAGCGTCTCGTCGTACCGGCGGCCCGCGTCGGCGAGCACGCGGTTGGTCAGGTCGCCATAGTAGGCAAACTCGATCGGCAGCTGATCATAAGTCTCGATGATCTCGGGGAAGTCGCGCGCGACACCGGCCCGGAGTGCGGCGAGCGACAGCTCCGCCAGATACTCTTCGGACGGCTTGAAGCTGCGGCCATGGACAATCAATACGCTGCGGCGACCGCCATTGTCGTGGCTCTCGATGGTCATGGCGCGCCGGGGACTAGTAGTCGTCCTCGCCGCCGTCGCGGCGCGTCAACATGGTCAGAAACGGACCGGAAAGCGTCTTGCCGTACTCGAGGCGCCAGATGACCATCGTGGTAACGACGAACACGAACGAAATCACGGTCGCAACCCCCAGCGCGCCGATGCCGGAACCGAGGCCGATCGCGATCGCCACAAAGATGTACATCGCGTCGGATGGCTGCGCCAGCGAGAACCGGAAGCGGACGGCGGCGACGACGCCGGCCAGGCTGAATGCGAGCGCGAGGCTGTTCAGGACGATCATCGAGATGCCGGTAACGACCACCGGGAGGATCATGATGGTCTGCAGGAAGGACTGGTCGATGCGCGTCTGGCGGCTCGTCATGAAGTACACCCAGCTGACCGGTATTGTCAGCAGGACCGCGCCCACGCAGGAGAAGAACAGCCGGATCGGCCCGGTCGGCGAAAGGATGTTGCGCTCGACGCTCGTGTACACGGGTTCGAACGAGTCCGTGCTCGACGCCGCGAGATCCTCTACACCGCCCACCGGGAAATAATGCTCGATGCCAGGAAAACGATTCAGCAACAGCACGACCGCTCCGATGATGGCAACGTAGTAGACGACAATAATCGACAGCGGAATCAGTATGCCGCCAGACTTGCGCACGATTCCTCCCTCCAAATCAGCGCCACGGGCGAGAGGGTATCGCAATCGGCTGTCGTGTGCAGGTCGAAGCGGTGATAGGCTAGGCGCCGTTTTGCAACCAGCGCAGCCATAAATGAACGATAGAACCCAGCTTCTCGGCATCAGCAACGCGATCGTCGACATCCTCGCCCATGTCGACGACGGTTTTCTCGAGGCCATCGGTGCGCCACCCGGATCGATGACCCTCATCGACCGCGAACAGGCGAAGGAGATCTACTCTCGTATGGGCCCTGCAACGGAGATGTCGGGCGGCTCGGTTGCAAACACCGTGGCGGGATTCGCCAACCTGGGCGGTGACGCGGCCTACATCGGCCACGTCCGCGACGACCAGCTCGGTGAAATATTCAACCACGACATGCGCTCGCTCGGCGTGAACATCCGCCTCGAGCCGGCGCCGCACGGCGCCCCGACCGCGCGCAGCCACATCCTGATAACCGACGACGGTCAGCGGACGATGCAGACCTACCTGGGCTCCTGCACGGAACTCGCGACCGCTGATATCACTGACGAAACGGTCCGCGCGCCCAAAGGCATCCTGATCGAAGGCTACGTCTACGATATCGCCGAGGGACCGGCCCTGTCGCGGCAAGCCATGGACATCGCCAAAGCCAACGGCACGATCGTGGCGCTGAGCCTGTCGGACTCACTGTGTGTCGACCGGCACCGTGCTGCCTTCCTCGACGCCGTCCGTGACGGTGTGCAGATCGTCGTCGCGGACGAAGACGAGATCAATGCGCTGCTCGAGACCGACAGCTTCGATGCCACGCTCGAAGCACTCAAGGACTTCGACAACCTGTTCGTCATGACGCGTTCGGAGAAAGGCTCGGTCATCGTGCACCGCGACGCACATGTCGTGCAGCCCGCGACGCCCGTGGAGAAAGTCGTCGATACGACCGGGGCAGGTGACGCCTACTGCGCGGGATTCCTGTACGGCTGGGCCAACGATTGGTCGCTCGCGGAAAGCGCACGTCTCGGCACGCACTGCGCCACCCAGGTCATCCAGCAGGTTGGCGCGCGTATCGAACCCGGGCTGCTCGAGTCCTATAAGTCCTCGCCCTGAGTGGTCGCGTTCAGGTCCCGATCGGGTGCCAGGTCGTCTTGACCTCCTGCGTGTCCCGTATCGCGTATGGGCTTGCGGCAGTATCGTTCAACCAGTCTATGCGTCGCCGGTCGATGACGCGCTTGATGTTCTCGGCGGCAAGCTGCTGCACCGTCGCCGCCACCTTCTTGCCGCCGTCGCAGTAGACCACCGCGTTGACGTCCATGTGCGACGCGAACTGTTCCGTGAGCTCTGTACGCAGCCCGGTCAGTATGTTGACGACGCCTCCCGGCACGTCGGATGCGTGCAGCACCTCGGCGAAGCTGATCGCCGAAAGCGGCTGTTGTTCGGAAGCCAGCACGACCACCGTGTTGCCGCCGACGATCGCGGCGGCGATGTTCGAGACGAAGCCGATGAGCCCGTTATCGTCCGGCGCCAGGATCGATACGACGCCGGTCGGCTCGAGGACCGAGAAGTTGAAGTGCGAGGAACTGACCGGGTTCACGGCACTGAACACCTGTTGATACTTGTCCGCCCAGCCGGCGTAATAGATGAGGCGGTCTATGCTCGCATCGACCTCCCTGCCCGCCTGCCGCGACGTCGAGCCCTGGAGGACCAACTCGGCGACGAACTGCTCGCGCCGACCCTCCAGCATCTCCGCGATACGGTAGAGAATCTGGCCGCGAAGGTACGCGCTCGCCCTGGCCCACCCCGGCTGAGCCTTGCGCGCGGCAACAACGGCATTGCGGAAGTCCTTGCGGCTGCCGCGACAGACGTTCGCGATGACGGCGCCGCGCCGGTCCTCGAGCGTGAAATACCGGCCGGACTCGGTGCGCGGGAACTTGCCGCCGATGTAGATCTTGTAGGTCTTCGCAACCGGAAGCCTGTCTGCTGGCGCTGCCATGTCTAGCCCTTCAGTTTTACGTAGGCGTCGAGACCGTGCAGGCCGCCTTCGCGGCCGACACCCGATTCCTTGTAGCCGCCGAACGGCGACGTCGGATCGAACTTGTTGAACGTGTTCGCCCAGACGACGCCGGCGCGCACGCTCTGCGTCATCCTGAAAATCTTCGAACCCTTGTCGGTCCAGACGCCGCCGGACAGGCCGTACGGCGTGTTGTTCGCCTTGGCGACCGCCTCGTCGAAGGTGCGGAAGGTCTGGATCGCGAGTACGGGACCGAAGATCTCCTCCTGGACGACCCGGTTCGACTGTGAAACACCCGTGAATATCGTCGGCCGGCACCAGTAGCCTTGCTTCGGCACCTTTGCCGAACTCTGGTACATGTCGCCACCTTCCTGCTGACCGATCTTCAGGTAACTCTCGATCTTCTCGAGCTGCATCGACGAGTTGATCGCGCCGACGTCCGTGTTCTTGTCGAGCGGATCGCCGACGATCAGCGTGTCCATGCGGTCCTTGAGCTTCTGCACGACCTCGTCGGCAACCGACTCCTGCACGAACAGCCGCGAACCGGCACAGCACACGTGTCCCTGGTTGAAGAAGATGCCGTTGACGATGCCTTCGACGGCCTGGTCGATCGCGGCGTCGGC
>JASJBG010000003.1 GCA_030066625.1 Woeseiaceae bacterium | reverse complement strand
CGATCGTGGTGTGGGTCTCGTTCCTGGTCGCGGCGGTTGGCACGATGCTGTTCATCGCCAGCTCGACCGGGTCGAACATGGCGAAGAACAGCATCGTGCCAACCGCCGCGACCAGGAACGAGACCCACACCACGATCGCAACCGCCTGCGCGTTGCGGCTCCACTGGCGTGCGCCTCGGTATTCCTCCTGGATCACGCCGTCCGTTACTCCGGCGAGTCGTCTGACAGGCTGGCAACGTAGGCGGCGAGGATGCGTGCGCGATCTTCGCCGAGCAGGTCGCCGTGTGCCGGCATGATGCCGTTGCGGCCGTTCTCGATCGTGTAGCGAACGTCCTCGGCCGTGCCGCCGTACAGCCAGACATCGTCTGTCAGGTTCGGGCTGCCCAGGAGCTCGTTGCCCTTGCCGTCGGTGCCGTGGCAGGCGCTGCAAAGGGCCACGAACATCGGCTGCATCGCCTGCGCGGCTGCATCTGCCTCGACCGCGCCGGACAGGCTCAGCACGTAGTTGGTCATGTTGTCGATGCCGGCGTCGCTGCCCAGCGCGGCGCCGAGCTGCGGCATGATGGCATTGCGACCCTGCATGAGCGTCGTATAGATCTGCTCCTCACTCGAGCCCCAGATCCAGGCATCGTCGGTCAGGTTCGGGTAGCCGACCGCGCCGCGAGCGTCCGATCCGTGGCAGGTCGTGCAATAGCTCGCGTACAGGCTAGCGCCCAGGCGCTGCGCATCGGGATCGTCCATGCGCTCCTGGAAGTCCATCTCCGCGAAGCGCTCGTAGATCGGTTCGTAGCGTTCCGCTGCTGCCGCCATCTCGTCGTCGTACTGCTTCGCCGACGACCAGCCGAGGGTGCCCTCGAAAGCGCCGATGCCCGGGAACAGGATCATGTAGCCGACGGCCCAGGCGATCGTGATGAAGTACAGGTACAGCCACCACTTTGGTGCCGGGTTGTTCCATTCCTCGAGATCGCCGTCCCACTTGTGACCGACGAGCTCTTCGTCGCCAACGTTCTGCGGTCCCTGCTTGGCCGACCAGCTGACGAGCCAAACGCACCAGATAACAAAAAGGATCGTGCCGCCCGCGACGAACCACTGCCAGAATGCGGCCATTACACGTTCTCCCTGGTTTCATTCGTGATGTAGGTATCTTCTTCGAGCGGCAACGCGGCGCTCGCCGAGAAGTCGGCTTTGCGCCGGCTGCTCCAGGCCCAGGCCCAGACGCCGATGAAGGCGAAGAAGGTGACGGCGGTCAGGAGGCCGCGAAAGTCGTTGATGTCGAGTTCCATGTCGTCCCTCCTAGCGGCGATTACTGCGATTGGTGCCGAGGCCCTGCAGGTACGCAACGATCGCGTCCATTTCCGTCTTGCCTTCGACCTCGGCCGCGGCTGACGCAATCTGCTCGTCGGTGTATGGATCGCCGAGCAGCTGCAGCGTCTTCAGTTTCGCCGTTATGAGTTCCGGATCTACCATGTTGGCGTTGAGCCACGGGTAGCCCGGCATGTTCGACTCGGGAACCAGCGCGCGCGGGTCCTCGAGATGCAGGCGCTGCCAGGCATCCGAGTAGCGGCCGCCGACGCGGGCGAGATCCGGCCCGGTACGCTTGGAGCCGAACTGGAACGGCCGGTCGTAGACCGTCTCGCCGGCCGTCGTGTACGGCCCGTAGCGCTCGGTCTCGCTACGGAACGGACGCACCATCTGCGAGTGGCAGTTGTAGCAGCCTTCGCGGACGTAGACGTCGCGGCCCGCGAGCCGGAGCGGTGAATAGACCTCGATGCCTTCCGCAGGCTCGGTGGCCTCGGCCGAGAACATGAGCGGGACGATTTCGACGATGCCGCCGACGCTGACCGCGAGTACGATCAGCACCATCATCAGGTTGACGCTCTTTTCGATTTTTTCATGACGCATCGGTGCTGCTCCTTCAGGCCGGGTCCATGACGGCGACGGGCACTGCTTTCTGTGCCGTTATCGTCTTGTAGACGTTGTAAACCATGATGAACATGCCCGAGATGAACACGAGCCCGCCCAGCAGGCGCAGGCCGTGGTACGGCTCGACGGCCTTGAGCGACTCGACGAACGAGTAGGTCAGCGTGCCGTCGTCGTTCACGGCGCGCCACATGAGACCCTCGGTGACGCCCGCAATCCACATCGATACGGCGTACAGGACCACGCCGATCGTTGACGTCCAGAAGTGCACGTCGATCAGTTTGGTCGAGTACATGGCCTCGCGGTTGTAGAGGCGAGGCAGCAGCGAGTAGACCGAGCCGATGGTCATCATTGCCACCCAGCCCAGCGCGCCCGAATGTACGTGGCCGATCGTCCAGTTGGTGTAGTGCGACAGCGCGTTGACGGTCTTGATCGACATCATCGGACCCTCGAAGGTCGACATGCCGTAGAACGACAGCGAGACGATCATGAACTTCAGGATCGGGTCGGTGCGCAGCTTATGCCAGGCGCCCGACAGCGTCATGATGCCGTTGATCATGCCGCCCCAGGACGGTGCCAGCAGGACGACCGAGAACACCATGCCCAGCGTCTGTGCCCAGTCGGGCAGCGACGTGTAGTGGAGGTGATGCGGGCCGGCCCACATGTAGATGGCAATCAGCGACCAGAAATGCACGACCGACAGCCGGTACGAGTACACGGGGCGCCCGGCCTGTTTGGGCACGAAGTAATACATCATGCCGAGGAAGCCTGCGGTCAGGAAGAAGCCGACGGCGTTATGGCCGTACCACCACTGCATCATGCTGTCGATGACGCCCGTGTAGATCTGGTATGACTTGGTCAGCGTCACCGGCACCGCAAGGTTGTTGAAGATGTGCAGGATGGCGACGGTGATGATGAAGGCACCGTAGAACCAGTTCGCGACGTAGATATGCTTGACGCGCCGCTTGATGACGGTGCCGAAGAAGACGATTGCGTAGGCCACCCAGACCACGGCGATCAGCAGGTCGATCGGCCACTCGAGCTCGGCGTATTCTTTACTCTGCGTTATCCCCAGCGGCAGCGTGATCGCCGCGAGCAGGATGATGAGCTGCCAGCCCCAGAAGGTGAACGCGGCCAGCTTGTCGAATGCGAGCCTGACGTGACAGGTTCGCTGCACGACGTAATACGAGGTCGCGAACAGCGCGGAACCACCGAATGCGAAGATCACCGCATTGGTGTGCAGCGGCCGCAGCCGGCTGTAGGTGAGGAACGGCAGGTCGAAGTTCAGCGCCGGCCAGATCAACTGTGCGGCGATGAAGACCCCGACGAGCATACCGACGACGCCCCAGACCACGACCATGATCGTGAACTGGCGCACCACTGTATCGTTGTACTGTGATTTCGTGTCCAAGGGACGGCCCCTTCAGCTTGTTTTTGCGGGTTTTTCAGGCCGAAAGGCGCTCACTCGGACGGCTCCGCGGCCTTACTCTTCACTGAAGCCGCAGCGTAAACTGGTCTAGATCTGTCCGGAGTCGAGCCCTCGAGGCCAGTCGCAGGCTAACAACAAGGCTTTGGGCCACCTATGGGGGAAGATACGTATGGCATTCCCCGGCAGCGAAATACTCATATTAAGGCCCTCAGAAGCCTTATAATTCGCGTTCGCCAGACCACGAATGAAACCCTCCATGCCCGCATCCACGCTGCCTGCGAAGGTCGTCAACGAGCTATTGCATGCGTCAGCCGACGCCGCCCTCGTTTCCGATGAGTCCGGCACGATCCGCTTCGTCAACCGGCGCGCCGAGGAGCTGTTCGGCTACACGTCCGAAGAGCTTGTCGGAAAATCGGTGGAGACGCTGATCCCGTCGGAGCACCGTGAGCGCCACGCCGAGCTGCGAGGGTCCTTTCACGAGACGCCGCGGGCGCGGCCGCTGCTCTCCGGCATGGAGCTGCATGGCCGCCGCAAGGACGGCAGCAGTTTCCGCGCCGAGATCGCGTTGACCCCGGTCAAGACGGACGATGGCCTGCTGGTCGCGAGCACGGTGCGGGCGGTCAACGCGATCGACGCCTCGGAGGCGTATTTTCGGACCCTGCTCGAATCGGCGCCCGACGCCATGATCATCGTGGACGCCAAGGCCAAGATCGCGATCGTCAACGGCCAGGCCGAGACAATGTTCGGCTATTCGCGCGACGAAATGGTCGGCCAGAAGATCGAGCTGCTGCTGCCGGAGCGGCTGCGCGATATCCACCGGGGGAATCGCCAGGAGTACATCAGCGACCCGGTGCTCAGACCCATGGGAGCTGGCCGCCAGCTGCTTGCGCGGCGCAAGGACGGCAGTGAGTTCCCGGTCGAGATATCGCTGAGCCCGGCGCGGACCACGAGCGGCGCGTTCGTATCCAGCGTCATTCGCGACGTCACCGAGCGCAAGGCCATGGAGCAGGAGATCCTCGACGCCAAGCAGGAGGCCGAGCGTGCCAACAAGGCGAACAGCGCGTTCCTCGCCGCCGCCAGTCACGACCTGCGCCAGCCCGTGCAGGCATTGAGCCTCCTGAACGGCGCGCTTAGGCGCACCGTCAAGGACGACCGGGCGCTGGAGATGATCGACAGCCAGGAACACTCGCTGACGGCGATGACGAATCTCCTGAACTCGCTGCTCGACATCAGCCGGCTCGACGCCGGCGCCGTGACGCCGGAACTCGAGGACTTCCCTATGAACCGGCTCATCGACCGTCTGTCCGCCGAGTTCGGCCGCCAGGCACAGCACAAAGGGCTCGCCTTCGATGCGAGCGGCTGCCAGTCAGTCGTCAGGAGTGACCCGAACCTGCTCGCCGAGATCATTCAGAACTTCGTCTCGAACGCGATTCGCTACACCGATTCCGGCAGCATCCGGCTCGTTTGCGATGAGGCCGAGAACTGCTGCGAGCTCAAGGTCATCGATACCGGAATCGGCATCGACGACGACCAGCAGGAAGAGATCTTCCGCGAGTTTCACCAGTGCAAGGAGCGCGGCGCGGCCAAGGAGGGCTTCGGCCTTGGTCTCGCGATCGTCAAGCGGCTGGCCGAGCTGCTCGGCCACGAGGTCGGCGTCAGGTCGGCACTCGGCAAGGGATCCGAGTTCTCGGTGAAGGTACCGATGGTTCGCCAGCTCCAGCGCGATACAGGTACCGAGCAGCGTCCCACAACCACGGAAACGACGACGGGCACCGGCCTGATCGTCCTCATCGAGGATGACGTCAACGTCGCGAATGCCTGGGGCCTGTTGCTCGAAGCCGAAGGCTACCGCGTCGCAACGGCTGCCTCGGCCACCGAGGCGCGCGCGATTATCGAGCATCTCGATATCGTGCCCGACCTGCTGATCTCCGACTTCCATCTGCTCGATGGTTCTACGGGTGTCGAAGCCGTTGCCTCGATTCGCGGCTACTACGAGGAGAACATCCCGGCATTCGTCGTCAGCGGCGATACGTCCAAGGTCGTGAAGGACGCGCGTCTGCTGGATAACTGCACGCTGATGAGCAAACCGGTGGACACATCCCGCCTGCTGACCGCCGCGTCCGTTGCGATCAAATCCGGCGAAGTCCCGGCGGACTGAACTCAGGCGCCGAGGACGGCGAGCCAGCTGAGGATCGAGCGCGACAGGGCCACCCCGTAGAGCCACGCAAACACGGCGACGGCGGCCGCAAATGCGGTCATCCGAATCGCGGGCGTCGGCCCGCGGCGAAGTGCAATCATGCCAAGCAAGATGTAAGCGATCAGGCCTGCGAACTTCGCGAGTAGCCAGGGCATCGCAAGCGGGTTCATCGACGCGATCACGAGCATCGCGATGCCCGAGAGCAGAAACAGCGTGTCGATGATGTGCGGCGCAATCCGCGTCAGCTTTTTGTCGAGCAGCGGCGATCCCGTGATCATCCAGAAGCCGCGCAGCAGAAACCCGGTGATCGTGACAATGGCGAGGAGTGCGTGAAGGCTCTTCAGTGCGGCGTACATAGGGCTCGATCGACCTGATGTTGACGGGACGCGATCGTAACACGTCGATTGGCTACGGTTACTCCGCCTGCATCAGGCAATGGTTATCGAGTTTCTCGACTTCAACAAATCCGAGCCGCTCGTAGAAGTGTCTAGCGCGGTGGTTTTCGTGAAGAACCCGCAGCCGAAGCGGGCGGCAACGCGCTCTCGCGTCGCTGACAAACGAGCGTACCAAAGCAGTGCCATAGCCCTTTCCGCGATGCTCTGCCGCAATCAGGATCTGATCCAGCCAATCGTAGCTGGCGCGCTGCTCCTGGCGCACCGCGCCGATGCGCACGTTCCCCAGCAGTACAATCCTGACACAGTTGTCATCGCGCCACTTTCTGTCGAACAAGGCGCGCTCACGATCGTCATCCCAGTTTCCGAGCTGACGAACGACAACGTCATGAAACGAGTCCCTGACGAGCTCGTACAGCCACTGGAATTCGCGGGCATCGATCCTTCTAAATCCGAGTTCGTCCATGGCAGGCGTCTGTGTCGAAACCGGATAGAGTATGAATTCAACGGGTTTCGTCGTCTATCTGCGGTAGGGGAATATGCTGATGACCGTTTTCGCGCCTCTGCGGTATGGTCTGCACATGCGACCGGTGTCGAAATTCATCGTCATACTGGCCAGTGTCTCGTTCCTGACGATCACGCTGAGCGGCTCTCATCTGCATGCTGACGCCGCCAGCCACGATGAAAAGGCGCCGCACGAGCACATCCATTCTTACCTTGCGCCACCCGAGCTCGACGAAGACCACGTCGACATATCCGTGTGCGAGCCAGCGACCGGGTTTTCGAAAGGTGAAACCGTCGCGCCGATTACCGCGCTGACAGAACTCGAACCGGTCCCACGGGCAGCTTGTCCCTTGTCGGCTGGCAGGCAGGATCCGGTACGACCAAACCACTCCCGATGGCGACCCGAGCTTCGCGGCCCCCCGTTCCCCGGATAAAGATCTGCAGATATTTTCCGTTGGAGGCTGTGCTCGATGCCGGGCACAGCGGGAGAAAACCTATGTGGGTGTCACTCACACGTCGATCGGTCCTCGCGTGCCTGGTTCTGGCAGCGCTTGGTACGGCGATCGCACAGACTAATCAGGCGATCGGCTTCGATGAAGCGATCGCGAGAACGCTGGCGTCGAATCCGGAACTGCGTGCATTCGGGTTTTCGCTCGAAGCACAGCAAGGCCGCATACAGCAGGCGAACCTGCGGCCACCCGTTGAACTCGACGTCGAGATCGAGAACGTCCTCGGCAGCGGGGTTTACTCGGGTACCGGTTTCGCCCAGACGACGGTCGGCCTCGTCTGGGCGTTCGAACGCGGCAAGCGTGAACACCGCGTAGCCGCAACGCAGGCAGGCTTGACGATGCTCGAGTCCGAAGCGGAAGTGATGCGCCTGGATGCGGCGGCGGGGACCGCGCGGCTGTACCTAGAGAGTCTGGCGCTGCAGGCCAGGATGGAGCTTGCAGAAGAGGCGATTGCGCTGGCCAAAGAAACGGTCGATGCGGTCGAGCAGCGGGTCGCGGCCGGCCGGAACCCGGTCGCCGACCTGGCGCGCGCCAGGGTCGATCTCTCGCGCCGCAGTCTCGAGCACGAGCACCTCTCCCATGTGCATGTGGCCTCCATGCATCGGCTCGCCGCACAGTGGGGCGTCACCGACCCGGCGTTCGCGACCGTCCGTGGTGACCTCGCCGATCTGCCCGAACCCGATACGTTCGAGGAACTGCTGGCGCGCGCCGAACAGAATCCACAGCTGAAGAGACTCCTGAGCGAGCAACGCCTGCGTGAGGCTGAGCTGCGACGAGCCGAGTCCGAGGCGCGTCCGGACTGGGAGTTGCTGGCCGGCGTACGGCATCTCGAGGATACGAACGACCAGGCATTCGTCGCCCAGTTCCGGGTCCCGTTCAGCGGCGAGAAGCGCAACGCGGGCAATCTCGCGACGGCCCGGGCCGACCTCGACCGCTCCGAGGCCGATCGTGCGGCCACACGTGTCCGGGTCGAGACCGAGTTGTTCACGCTTTACGACGAGCTGAATCACAGCCTGCACGTAGCGGAAACCTTGCGCGACGAGATCCTGCCGAACGTCGAGATAGCACTTGTCGAGACGCAGCGTGCCTATGCAGCCGGGCGCTACAGCTACCTGGAACTCCGCATCGCGCAGGACGAGGCATTGCTGGCACGTCGGGAGCTCCTCGAGGTGTTGATCGAGATCCACCGCCACGCCATCGAAATCGAATCCCTGACGGGTACGGCGCTGTCGTCGCCGGTCCGCGAATAGTGAGAATCACATGAATCGCACAATGATTTTGTTCGCACTTCTGCTTCTGGCGGCGTGCGGACCCGCCGATGACATGCGCCAGTCGACGGACGCTCACGGCGACGCAGCCGAGGCTGAGCCCGAGACGGGACCACACGGCGGCCGTCTGCTCGAGGACGGAGGCTTCGCACTCGAGCTGGCCCTCTTCGAAGCCGGCTTGCCGCCCGAGTATCGCGCCTGGGCCACGAGCGACGGTGAGCCGGTCCCACCGGGAGACATCGATCTCACGGTGACATTGACCCGTCTCGGCGGCGTCACGGACGAGATCGGCTTCGGACCCAGCGCGGATTTCCTGCGTGGCGATTCCGTCGTCTACGAACCCCACTCATTCGTCGTTTCTGTCGAGGCGCGTCGAAATGGTCGGACCCACCGCTGGCAGTACGAAAGTTTCGATGGACGCACACGGATTGCGCCGGACATCGCCGAGGAGGCCGGCATTGTCGTCGAGAAAGCCGGTCCAGCATCAATTCGCGATGATGTCACCGTGTACGGTCGGGTCGTGCCCGATCCCGAGAACGTGAGTCACGTCAACGCGCGATTTGACGGTGTCATACGATCCGTCCGCGTATCGATCGGTGAAGTCGTCGCGAAGGACCAGGTGCTCGCCGTCATCGAAGCGAACGACAGTCTGAACGACTACTCGGTCCACGCGCCGATCGGTGGCATGGTGACTGAAAGGCACGCAAACCCGGGAGAGACAACGGACGGTCATTCGCTGTTTACGATCGTCGATACCTCATCCGTCTGGGCGGAGCTCGCGATATTCCCCTCCGATCGCCACCGCGTCGAGATTGGCGCTCCGATCACCGTGCGCACGGCGATCGGCGACATCAGCGTCGACGGCGAGATCTCGGTGCTGAGCCCCGTTGCCGGTGCGAACCAGGCGATAACGGCGCGTGTGCCGCTGGACAACCCGGACGGGCTGCTGGCTGCCGGCATGTACCTGACCGGTGAGATCGAGGTCGCGCGGCACGACGTGCCGCTCGCTGTCAGGCGGACCGGCCTGCAGCCGTTCCGCGATTTCACGGTCGTGTTCGCGCGTATCGGTGACGATTACGAGGTGCGCATGCTCGAGCTCGGGCGCCAGGACGATACCTGGGCCGAGGTGCTCGGCGGACTCGAAGCGGGGACGGCCTATGTCACCGAGAACAGCTACGTGATCAAAGCCGACATCGAGAAATCCGGCGCGTCGCACGATCACTGAGACCCGGAATATGCTGCAGAGAATCCTCCAACTGTCCATCGCCCGGCGCGGCATGGTCATGATGGTCGTGGGCTTCCTCGTCGGCCTGGGCCTGTACAACTTTGGTCGGCTACCGATCGATGCGGTCCCCGATATCACCAACGTGCAGGTCGTGGTCGCAACTTACGCGCCGGGCTACACCCCGCTCGAAGTCGAGCAGCGCATTACGTTCCCGCTGGAAAACGCGATGGCCGGCCTGCCGCAACTCGAGAATACGCGTTCGCTGTCACGTTACGGCCTGTCGCAGATCACCGCCGTGTTCGAGGAGGGCACTGACATCTACTTTGCCAGGCAGCTGGTCGGGCAGCAGATGAACGCGGCCACAGCGGATCTGCCCGCCGGGGTTACACCGCGCCTCGGCCCGATCGCGACGGGTCTCGGCGAGATCTTCATGTTCACGGTCGACGCGGAACCCGGCGCGACGAACGAAGATGGTTCACCGATCACGCCAACGGACCTTAGAACCGTGCACGACTGGATCATCCGGCCGCAGCTGCTGCGCGTGCCCGGTGTCGTCGAGGTTAATCCGATCGGTGGCTTCAAAAAAGAGATCCTGGTAGCGCCGGACCCTGCAAAGCTCCTGGCCTATAACCTCGACTACGCGGACGTCGTCGATGCGATCGAGCGCAACAACGACAATCGCGGAGCGGGCTTCATCGAGCAAAACGGCGCGCAGTTGCTGATGCGTGTCCCGGGGCAGGCCGCACGTACGGACGAACTCGGCGCCATCGTCATCCAGGAGAACGAGGGTGTGCCGGTGCGTATACGGGACGTCGCCACCGTCGGCCTCGGCAGGGAGATGCGCTCCGGCGCGGCCACACAAAACGGTCGGGAAGTCGTGCTGGGCACGGTATTCATGCTGATCGGCGAGAACAGCCGCACGGTCGCCAGCGCGGTTGCGGAGGAACTCGACCGGGTCAGGTTGAGCTTGCCGCCCGGCGTGACCGTGACGGCTGTATACGACCGCACGAGTCTGGTCGACAACACGCTCGCGACGGTCCGCAAGAACCTTACCGAAGGTGCGCTGCTCGTCATCGTCGTCCTGTTCCTGTTTCTCGGCAACGTTCGGGCCGCGCTGCTGACCGCCGCCGTGATCCCGATTGCGATGCTGATGACAGTAACCGGCATGGTGCAGTCGGGTGTCAGCGCAAACCTGATGAGCCTCGGCGCACTCGACTTCGGCCTGATCGTCGATGGCGCGGTCATCATTGTGGAGAATTGTCTGCGGCGCCTTGGACAGGTGAGTGAAGGCGGGCAGCCCGAACTGCGCGAGCGGCTACGCGTCGTGTACGAAGCGACGCACGAGGTCATCCGCCCCGCGCTATTCGGTGTGTTCATCATCACGGTCGTTTATGTACCGATCCTCACGCTGAGCGGCATCGAAGGCAAGATGTACCACCCGATGGCAATCACGGTCGTCATCGCGCTCATTAGCGCCATGATCCTGTCGGTAACGTTCGTGCCTGCAGGTGTCGCTATCCTGTTCCGCGGCCCCGTGAAAGAGAAGCGGAACCGGATCGTTGATGGTGCGCGATCGCTGTACCGTCCATTGCTCGGTGCCGCACTGCGTTTTCGATGGGGAGTAGTCACAGGGGCCCTTGTGCTGGTAATCGTTAGCGGCCTCGCGGCGACGCGGCTCGGCGTCGAGTTCGTGCCGAACCTCGATGAAGGCGATATCGCGATGCACGCGTTGCGCATCCCCGGGACCTCGCTCGAACAATCGATTCGTCAGCAGCAACAGCTCGAGGCACGCATAAAGGAACTGCCGGAAGTGGAACGGGTGTTCGGCAAGATAGGCACCCCCGAGGTTGCCACCGAGGCGATGCCGCCTAATCTCGCCGACAACTTCATCATCCTGAGGGATCGCGACGAGTGGCCGGACCCCAACAAGCCGAAACACGAGTTCGTCCGCGATCTCGAGGAACTCGTTACGCCCATTCCGGGCAACCGCTACGAGTTCTTGCAGCCGATCCAGATGCGCTTCAACGAGTTGATTGCCGGCGTGCGCGCCGATCTCGCGGTCAAGGTATTCGGCGATGACTTCGAGCAGCTCGTCGATACCGGCGAAGCGATCGAGGCAGCGCTAATGGCGATACCCGGGGCGGCCGACGTCGCCACGGAACAGGTGACGGGCCTGCCGGTGCTGACGGTCATACCAGACCGCGAAGCGCTCGCGCGCTACGGGCTGACACTCGCTGCCGTTCAGGATGTCGTGAGCACGGCGATGGGTGGCCGAGTCGCGAGCCAGTTCTATGAAGGGGACCGGCGCTTCGACATCGTCGTTCGGCTGGACGATGAACGTCGCAACCGGGTCGATGAGTTGCTCGGACTCCCCGTGCATTTCGGCGAAGACAGTTTCGTCCCGCTCGGCGAGCTGGCGCGTGTCGAGCTCGTGAACGGCAATAACCAGGTCAATCGTGAGAACGGCAAGCGGCGAATTGTCGTGACGGCGAACGTCCGCGGTCGAGACCTCGGTAGTTTCGTGCAACAGGCCCGCGCCGCGATCGAGAACCAGGTCGACATCCCGCCCGGCTACTGGATCAATTACGGCGGTACCTATGAGAATCTGCTGTCCGCTGCAGGACGGCTGAGTATCGTCGTGCCGGTCACACTGTTGCTGATTGTCGGGCTCCTGTTCGTGGCGCTGAACTCGTTCAGGGACGCATTGATCATCTTTAGCGGCGTCCCGCTGGCGCTGACCGGTGGTATCGCTGCGCTGTTGCTGCGCGGGATACCTTTCTCGATATCCGCGGCGGTCGGGTTCATCGCCCTGTCGGGGATCGCGGTGCTAAACGGGCTGGTCATGGTCACGTTCTTCCGCGACCTCATCGCCCAGGGCACTGACACGATGGAAGCCATCGTCGAAGGGGCTCTCGTCAGGATGCGGCCGGTATTGATGACCGCGCTCGTCGCGTCACTCGGCTTCGTGCCTATGGCGCTGAATACCGGTATCGGCTCCGAAGTTCAGCGGCCGCTTGCGACCGTTGTGATCGGCGGCATCGTCTCATCCACAGTGCTGACCCTGGTGTTGTTGCCCGCGTTGTTTTCGATCGTTCATGGTCGGCGGCATTCGCAACCGCAGTGAGCTCTGCGAGCTAGTCATAGACGTTCAAGCGTTCCCACTGACCGTCTCCTCGATAAAAGGAGATCATCAACTCTTCCATGTGTTCGACCGATCGTGGTGGTTTGTCGATGACTCTGATTGTGCCCTTCTTCGAGTTGCCGTATGCAGAAGACAGCCCGTCAGACGGATCCAGGCTGCCGCCAACCTCAAAGACATCGCCGGTGGGAGTAACCAGCAAAACCTGGTGAAAACCGCCGAGCCAGTCGAGACTTCGAATCGTTGTCCGGATCGTTCGCTCGCTAGGCCGCTTGTCGACCAGCCTGTGTTCGGCGCCGTAATCCGACAACAAGTGCAGCCCGGGAGTACTCTCGATATGTATGCCGGTTTGCTTTTCGGCATCCGTTGGTTGGTCGTCTTTCTCCCGGTTCTCCTGGCTCGACCAGGTAACGACATCAGCCAGTAAGCTGGCGATGATCTTCACCACAAAATACCCGAAGAGACAGACGCCTGTTACCAGGCCAATCTTGATGATCCACGGACTCAGTTCAACCATGCGAATTGTTACCAGTACGCGCTCAGTTCGCGCCGGAATCTACCTGACAGGGTCTCGCGCTTTGAGACGTAAGCGTCGAGTTTGTTTCGCATGCGATCCCAGTCATCGGAATGACCGCCGGCTTCAAGGTCTTTTTCGAGCTGCTTGGCGGCGGCCGCCCGGCTCGACTCCGAACTGAAGAGAACCAACATTACTTGAAAAGGCGCGACCATCGAAACAAAGCCCTCGGTTGCCAGGTTTCCGTCCGATTCCGAACCATAGACCGATCTCAGGATTTCGCCTCGCTCGGCCAGCAACAGCCCGACGTCATCCAGTGAATTCGGCTCGAGCCACAGGTATTCGACGTAGCCGTACTCGAGCTTCTCGGCGTCAATTGAAACGGTACTGCACCAGTCAGGTACCTGACGCGTCAACTCGGCGCGAACGCGATACTTGCCGAATTCAGCGATAAGCCCGGATGTAGTGGAGGCAGGCTCTGTCAACTCATCGAGGTTGTCCGGAAAATGAACGGTGAAATACGCAATCGTATTCGAGGAATCAATATTCGAGGCTTGCTCATACATGAGCCACATGCCGTGTCCGTTTTCCACGGCATAAGCAGCTGCAGATCTGGACGCAGACTCGAATTCGTCCTTCAGGCTGGCGGGGAACTCGTAGGATGCAAGTAGTGTTGCGTCTCCGTTCGCGGCGGAACCTGCGATCACGGGGTTGGCCGAGACCTCCCCAGTCAGGCATGCCAGGAATAATCCAAGGGTCACGACTACACGTTTCATCGCAGTCCTTTGTCATTGGGATGATGAGCAGAGGATACCCTCATGATGCGTCGGCCACCTTGGGTAGCGCCGCTCGTTGCATGAAAGCCCGGAAGCGATCGCTGCCGCGAATGGGGTCAACAATGGGGCTTACTCCGAGCAGCACGAGGTCCCGGCTGCGGTGTTCGAGTGCCCGGTCCAGCCACTCGAACGTCTTTTCATAGTCTTTCATTCCCAGGTGAGCCAATACCTGCTGATACGGGTCGACCTTTTCCGATGAAGAGAGTTGGTCCAGGAGGGCGCTGGCTTCCGATGCCTGTCCGGCTCTGCCGAGAACGTAGGCCAGCTCCCCGGCCGCAATGCGACCGCGGTTTTCTGAAGCGCGCTGGATCTCACGAACGGCGGCATCTTCCTCGCCGAGTTCAAGCAAAGCAAAGGCAAGCCCCGACCGGGCATGGGCAAAGCCCGGGTCCTGCTCAAGCGTGAGCTCGTACCAGCGCCTGGCCTCATCGAAACGTCGCCCCCAGTAATGAACCATGCCCATATCGCAATTCGCAATGACGGAGGACGGGTCCTCTCGTAACGCGCGTTCCATCTCGGCGAGAGCGGCCTGGTCGTGACCACCGAGCGCCAGTGAGATGGCGCGCAGATGGCGGGCGTTTGCCGACGTCGGGTCAAGGTCGATCGCAGCGTCGAAGCTCTGTGCCGCGGCGCTCAAGTCCCAGTCGAAAAAGAGCTGCACGGCGCCCAGCATCTCGTGTCCCTGGGAGTACTGGCCGTCGAGTTCTATGGCGCGTTGTGCCGACTGGCGGGCTTCATTCGCGGCGTCCGTTGGCGTGACCTCACCGAGGATGCCCAGCGTCGACCATGCCGCAGACCGCCAGGCATGCGATGGTGCGTGGCTCGGATCGAGCGCGATCGCTTCGTCGAGATATTGAAGCGCCTGGCGCAACGCTTCAGGTACCCACCGTTGCCAGCAGTATCGCGCCTTGAGATAAAGCGGATGCGCATCCGAATGCGAGCCATGCGACTCGTGTCGGGGCGCACTCACCTGGTCGCCGAGACTCTCGGTCACTGCGTTCGCAGCCTGCTGTGCAATCTGATCCTGGATCGCGAACAGATCCTGCGTGCTGGTTTCCAGCTTGCCGGTCCACAGGTCTGCGCGATCCGAGCAAGCCAGCAGGCGCGCGTTCATTCGCACCTGGTCGCCGTACTTCTGCACCGTGCCCTCGAGGACCGTATCCACCTCCAGCCTCTGCCCGATCGCCGCCGAATCCTCTGCGGTATCGACATACGGCAGCACGGCACTCAACGATCGCACGACCAAACGACCCGCTGAGCTCAAGGACAGGATGACCGCGTCGGTAATGCCCAGCCCGAGGTCCTGCATTTCGGGCTGGGACGTGAGCGCGCGGAACGGCAGCACTGCGATGGACTTATGCGCGGCGGTGGGAAGGCTGTCCGTCAGCACGGAGACGCCACCCTTGAAGCGGTAGCCGCGTCGTGGAACCGTCTCGATCCAGCTGGCATCCCGCGCCGTTTCACCAAGTGCCTGTCGCAATTCGTAGATGGTCTGGGTCAGGTTGGCCTCGCCGACATCCTGCCTCGGCCAGAGATAGTCGAGCAGCTCATCCTTGCTCACAACCCGATCCGGTTCAGCCAGCAGCTTGCACAACAAATCATAGGCCTTGGGCTTTAGGGGGACGATCTGGCCATCGTGAAGCAGCCGTTGCAGCCGACCTTCAAGGACGAAGCTGCCGAACTGAAAGCTGTTCAACTAAAGATCCTCACCCGATTGCGGCAGCCGCTGATGTTCTGCTGAGAAAACCCTGAAGTGTCGCGATCGCGGCAGATGCAGGCTGTCTCCGTGCCCTCGACCACTCGAGGTGCCAGATCAACGGCTACACAGAGGAGACCAATATGTTCTTTACCAATCATCCATCCAGGACTCTGTTCAGCAAGCGGTTCCGGCCCGCGGTGCTGGCGGCGGCGCTCATCTTCGGCATGTTGCCGTGGACAGCGTCACAGGCGCAACAGCTTCCGGGCCAGCCGGGTCTGCAGCTCGATTTTCCGGCGCAATCCCCGGGCGTACCGGCTTACGCGCGTCTCGAACTGCTCGTGCCCAACTTCGATGTGCCCAATAACAAGCGCTGGGCGGCGATCGTGTTTTACCGGGACCCCGCGTGCGTACCTGACGACTTCAACCTGGGCCGGTTTTTCGACGTGCCGGGACCCCAGGGGCTTGGCGCATTCGCCTGTCCGCTGCTGGTCGAAGGCCACGAAATCTGGCGGAACGGGCCGGAAGCCGATCTCGCGCCGATCTATGTGCGAACGCGGAATGCCGTTCCCAACCTGCCCATCTGGTTCGTGTCATGGAACGAACTGAAACCGATCCTCGAGTCGGGACAGGTGTTCATTGGTGACATTGCCGGCTTGCCTTCCCTGGTGCGCGGCAGCGCCTACTGGTACGAGGAAGCCCTGTATCCGAACGGAACGGCAGACATTCCGGGCATAACACTGCGGTCTGAAGGCACCCTCGAGGGCGGGGGCAAATTCTGGCTCAAGTGGCAATTCACCGATCAGGGTGCGGAAGATGAGGTCACCATACGCTTGTTGCGCAAACCGTGGAGGTAAGACAGACACGCATAGCGGTCGCGCGGTGACGCGCGGCCGCTACATCGGTGGCACTACGCACTTTTGTAGGAGCGGCTTCCAGCCGCGATAGCGAACCTGCGCACGCCGGATCGCGGCTGGAAGCCGCTCCTACGGAGCAGATCACTGGACGTGAGTATTGATAGCCCGGCCGGCCTACGCGGCCTCGTGACCTTCGAGATCCACCGGTGTTTGAAACCGTGCGAAACGAAGCTGAAAACGTAATCGCGTAGAGACCGCTAAAACCAGGCCGACCTCAAGCGGCTTCGTGACCTTCGAGGTCCACCGGCGTCTGGAACCAATCCGGCTTCACGATCAGCAGGTCGCAGGGCAGGTGTTCGAGCGTGCGCTCGGCCGTCGCACCGATGAACAGTCGCTTCCAGCGGTTTCGCGCCACGGCGCCCATAACGACGACGTCGGCGTCGAGTTTCTCTGCGATCTCGGGCAGTTCCTCGTGCGTCAGTCCCGCGATCAGGTGCGCGTGATCGTCCTCGATGCCATGGAATGACGTGATCTCGACGAAACGCTTCTCGTGCTCCTCGTGCATCTGCTGTTCGATCTCGTCGAACGGCAGCGACACCGGTATATAGGCATTGGCCGTTGCGGTTGCCACTGCGATGCGCGGGTCATAGGAGTGAAAGGCGTGTACTTCGCCGCCGACGTTCTCGGCCAGCGTCTTCGCGAGCTGTAGGATCTCGTCGTCGAGTGCGGCGGGTTTGTCGTGCTGGTTCATCGGGTCGATTGCGGCAATGAAACGCGGTACCCGCTCCAGGTCTTGCGGTTTAACGAGCCACAGCGGCATCGGGCAGGTTCGGATGAGATTCCAGTCCGTGTTCGTCAGCAGCGCTCGGGATACAGCGGTGTGATGATGCGTGTCCTTGAATACGACGTCTGCGCCGATAGCGACCGCATGCCGGACGACCCCCTCATGCAGCGGGTGGTCCCAGATCGCCGACGTGGTCACGACGATGCCATCCTTGCGGAACGGTTCGGCAATTTCCTCGAGGTGCTTCGACTGGCCGCCCATCAGCTCGCCGCGCGCCTTTTCGAGCGACGGCGAATCGAACAACCGATCGCCGCTCAGGTATTCGTTGTAGTAGCAGACGAGCAGTTCGAGCTCTGCCTCGCTCTTCTTGGCGAGCCAGGCTGCACGATGCAGTGCCGGCTGTTCGTGTACGGTCGGGTCGATAACGGCAAGAACTTTCGAGATGCGCTGCATTAGTAATTCCTGTTCTAGATGCGTTGCAGTGGACGAATAAGGGGGGTCTTCGGGATGGCTCCAAAATAGGACTCGCCTTGAAAGTTTTCCATAAGGCGAGTTGCTTAGGATGTCTCGGTTTGTACGTACCGTTCCCGATGCGTCGCGAGCGTAGGTGGTATTACCGATTTTTCCTTGTCAGTGTATGAGGTTACAGTCGTTCGGGAGAAATCAAACGGAGTCCGGAATGGCTGCCGATTTTTACGAATCGCTGAAGCTCGAAATGCAGGAAAAGAAGCGCGAACTGGAGTCGCGCCTGGAGCGCATTACCGCGAATGTGCGGCGGCGATACAACACGGACTCGAAAGAGATGGCCAAGGAGCTCGAAGACAGCGAGGTCGTCGACGCATTGGGCAACGAAGCGCGAGAAGAGATTGCGAAGATATCGGCCGCACTTCGACGCATGGATTCCGGTGACTACGGCTACTGCACGGAGTGCGGCGGTGCCATTGACGAGGCCCGCCTGAAGGCCTATCCGTATGCTGATGAGTGCATTGACTGTGCGCGCCTCGATGAACAGCGGCGCGAGCGCCAGGGCGCCTAAGCGGTCATATGCATCTTGACGAGGTCGGCAAGCGAGCGGGCCTGCATCTTTTCCATGACCCTCGCCCGGTGGATCTCGACCGTTCGCTGGCTCACGCCTAGTTCGTAGGCAATCACTTTGTTGGGTTTGCCCGTTACGACGAGGTCAAAAACCTCGCGCTCGCGGTTGGTCAGCTTGGCGACGCGATCGGCAACTTCGGCGTGCGCGTGCTGTTCCTCGCGGCGCTCTCTATCGGTTTTGAGCGCCTCGCCGATGCGGTCCAGCAGGTCCTGATCGCGGAACGGTTTCTGGATGAAGTCGACGGCGCCTTTCTGC
Organism: Woeseiaceae bacterium; assembly: GCA_030066625.1. GTDB lineage: Bacteria > Pseudomonadota > Gammaproteobacteria > Steroidobacterales > Woeseiaceae > UBA1847. The sequence continues at coordinate 56,465 of JASJBG010000003.1, read as the reverse complement.
ATGGCCTCGACGGCCATTGGCACATCGCCGTGGCCGGTGATGAAAATCACCGGCAGCGTGTTGCCGCGATTGAGCAGTTCTTCCTGCAGCTCCAGGCCGCCGAGCCCGGGCATGCGAATGTCGAGCACGAGGCAGCCTGGCCGGTCGTCGCTGATACGCTCGAGAAACTCGTCACCCGAGCCGAATATTTCGTGCGGGAGGTTTACAGAGTCCATCAGCGCCTGCATGGCGAATCGGATTGCGGGGTCGTCGTCGACGATAAACACCGTCGGCGTATCGGCTGGCTTGGTCATCGGCGTCGATTTGAACAAAAAACCTGTCAATTTGCGAGCAAAGCGGCGCTGACATGCCGGATGACCGCGCCTAATCGAGGCGCTTGGTAAAGCGCATCGCGGCAGCCGTCATGGCCACGACCGTGAAACCGGCCAGATAGATCACATCGGGCAATAATTCACCGAGCGGCGCCTCACGAAGCATGATGCCGCGCGTGAGCCGGATAAAGTGGGTATTGGGCAGAATCTCGCCCAGATACTGCGCGAAACGCGGCATGCCGTCGAAGGGAAACATGAAGCCGGAAAGCAGGATCGACGGCAGCAGGATGAACACAGTCATCTGCATGGCCTGGAACTGCGTACTGACCGCCGTCGAGATGAACAGGCCGAGCGACAGGTTGGCGGCAATGAACAGCGCCGCGGCGAGATAGAGGTCCACGATACTGCCGCGCACGGGAACGTCGAAAAGCAGCCTGCCGACGACCAGGATCAGCGCAAGCTGCAGCAGTCCGATGACGATGTAGGGGATCACCTTGCCGATCATGAGCTCCGCGGAACTCACCGGCGTGTTGATCAGCAGTTCGAGATTGCCGCGTTCGCGCTCGCGTACGATAGCGACGGCCGTGAACAGCATCATCGTCATTGTCAGGATGACGCCCATCAGGCCTGGCACGATGTTCACCGGCGTGCGCCGCTCCGGGTTGTAGTAGGCGCGGACCTCGATGTTGCCCACGTCGTTTGCGGCGGCCCGCATCGTGTCGAAGCCCAGCGGCATCGAGCGCAGCTGGTTGGCGACGCCGAGTATCGTCGGATCGCTGCCGTCGACGAGCAGGTGCACGGCCGCGCGTGACGCGTCGACGGTTCGCCGGTCGAAGTCCGGTGGTATGTGCACGCCAATCGAGATCGCGCCTTCCCGCAGCAAGGCCTCGAGTTCTGCGGGGCGGGACACGCTGGCGACGATGTCGACGACCTGCGTCTGGCCGAGGTCGGCGATGAACTCGCGCGACAGGTGTGTGTCGGCCTCGTTGGCGATGGCGGTTCTCAGGTTGCGAACGTCGGTGTTGATCGCGTAGCCGAACAGCAGGATCTGGATGATCGGCAATCCTACGACCATGCCGAAGGTCAGCCGGTCGCGCCTGAGCTGACGGACTTCTTTCTTGACGATGGCCAACAGCCGGGAAAGCGACTTCATGCGACGTGGTCCGGGTTCTGCATCGTGACGGCCACGAAAACGTCCTCCAGTGACGCCTCGCTCGCACCGGCTTCGGCGCTGACACCGGCGGCATCGAGTGCGCGCTTGACCAGCCCGACAGGGTTGTCGACGTCGTCCGGGATGAGCACGCGCAGCCGCACGCCGAGCTGGGTGACGCTGGCAATCGCGTCCACGCCGTCGAGCGCCGCCTGGGCGGCATAAGGATCGCTGGCCGTGACCTCGACGACGTGCATGCCCGTACTGGCCTGCAGCCGCTGCGGCGTTCCGTCCGCTACCTTGACGCCGCGATCGAGAATCGCGAGGCGATGACAGCGCTCGGCCTCGTCCATGTAGTGCGTCGAGACCATGATCGTCGTGCCGCCCTCGGCGAGCCGGAACAGGTTGGCCCAGAAGTCGCGGCGGCTCTGGGGGTCGACCGCGCTGGTCGGCTCATCAAGCAGCAGGAGCTCCGGGTGGTGCAGCACCGAGCAGGCGAGGGCGAGGCGCTGCTTCTGGCCGCCCGACATTGTCCCGGCGAGCTGTTTTGCCTGGTCGTTGAGGTCGTAGCGGTCGAGCAAATTGGCGATACGGGTTTTGCGCTCAGCGGACGGATACGAGTAGATCTCGGCGATGAACTGCAGGTTTTCGAGTACCGTCATGTCGCTGAACAGGGAGAACTTCTGTGTCATGTAACCGATCTTCGCCTTCAGGGAGTGCGAGTCGCCGGGCACGGTCGTACCGAGCACCTCGGCGGTGCCTTCGGTCGGCACGAGCAGGCCGCAGAGCATGCGAATCGTGGTCGACTTGCCCGAACCGTTCGGGCCGAGGAAGCCGTAGATCTGGCCGCGCGGCACGTCGAGGTCGAGACTCGAGACCGCGCGCAGGCTGCCGAACTGCTTCGTCAGTCCGCGCGCCTGGATCGCATAGTTGCCGGCAGTCTCCATTACTGGCTTCCGAACAGGAATTCGACCTCGACGGGTACGCCGTCGGGAAGACGCTCCTCGACGCCGACGAGGTCGACCTTGGCGACGAAGCTCAGCCGGCTGCGGTCGCGCTCGGTCAGTGCGAAGTAGGGGGTGAATGCGGCCTCGGCCGCGACCCAGCGCACGCGGCCGTCGATGGCTTCGTCGAGGCCGTCGACGTAGACACGAGCCGCCAGGCCCGTGCTCACGCGGACCCGCATGCTCTCCGGCACATACACTCGTGCGAACGGCTGCCTGCCACCAAGCATGACCATGATGGGCTGGCCGGGATTGGGCCGTTCACCGAGCTCGAACAGGCGCACGTCGGTGATGCCATCGGTCGGCGCGCGGATCGTATGCCGGTCCACGTCGACCAGCGTGCTGTCACGGCGCGCGGCGGCCTGTCGGACCGCGTTCTCCGCCTGCGCGAGTTCCTCGACGGTTGTCCCCGCAAGCATCTCCTGGAGCTGCGCATGGCGCAGGTCGACGTTGGCCTCTGCGCTGTCGAGCAGCGCGCGAGCCCGGTCCAGCGACTCCGGCGATGCCAGCTCGCGCGCATGCACCTCGCGAGCACGCTCGAATTCGGCCTGGCGAAACACCAGATCGCGTTCGGCGCCGTCCAGATTCGCGCGCGCCGCGTCGATTTGTTCGCGCCGCGGTCCGCGCACGAGCTCGTCGAGACGTGCCGTCGCCTGCGCGAGCGCAGCCTCGGCCTCCGACAGGCGCGCTCGCGCACGTTCTGCGTCCTGGTAGACGAGCGGGGTGCCGGCACTGACCTCGACGCCCTCGTCGACGGCGATTTCCGTGATCGGTTCGGCGACCTCAGCCGTGAGTTCGATCCGGTCGGACGCAAGTTCGCCCACGACGCGACCGGGGTCTTCGCCGCCGTTACAGCCCGCAATCGTGAAGGCGAGGGCGGCAAGGAGCACTGAACGATTCGCTTGCATGGGATGGCTTCCTTTCAGGCCTTGATGTGGGCGAGGATCATGTCGACCTGGGTCTCCATGAGCCTGTCGGTATCCAGTGACCGCGTCTCGAACAGCATCTTCCAGATCGCCGAGAGCATCATTGGCGCGATAAACAGCTGCGGGAAGTCGTTGACCGCCGTCTTCCGGAACTCGCCGCGTTCGACGCCGCGTTCGACGAAATGGGAGATCGTGCGAATGCCCTTGGCAACGACGTTGTCGTAGTAGTACTCGACGAGGTCGGGATGGCGGTGGCCCTCCGCCATGAGCAGGCGGATTACCACGGAAACGCGGGAGCCCGGGATGCCCTTCATGAACTCGAGCATCGGCCCGCGCAGGAACTCCTCCGAGGAAAGCTCGGTGGACTCGACTGCATCCAGCAGCCGGTCGACCCGGCGGATGACGACACCGCGAATGACGGCTTTGAACAGCTCTTCCTTGGTCTTGAAGTACAGGTAGGTCAGCCCTTTGCTGACGCCCGCGCGCTGCGCCACTTCGTCGATGCGCGCCGCCTGGTAGCCCTTCTCGGCGAACACCTCGAACGCGGCCTCGGCGATCTCTCGAGGACGGTCTTCCTTGCGGCGCTGGTAGCGCGGTTCGGCCATGCCGGATCCTTAATGACTGACTGGTCAGCAATATTACTTGCTGACTTTTCGGTCAGCAAGCGATTTTCGTGGATTACGGCATAATCCGCGCCATGTTCAGCTACATCGACCCCACGGTTCGCGAACGCCTGCTCGAGGCGGGAACGCTGTTTCGCATCGACGAGCAGGGACGGCGCCTGCCAAAGGACGCGCCAACCGGCACGGGCAAGACCATCAGCATCCTCGGGCCGATTCCGCTGCCGCTCGATATCGGCGCGCGGCGAATCGAGGTGCAGTGGTTCGCGTGCGTACGCAACACCGAACTCGCGCGGGTCCAGGAACTCGCCGACGAACTGCGCGCGCAGAAGGCCCAGCAGTCGTTCGCATCGCTCGCCTCAGCAATGGCGGTCAACAGCGTGCTTCTGATCGGCGATCCCGAGGGCTGGCGCGAGCCACTGGTGCGCGTGCACTCGAGCTGCCTGACCGGCGACGTATTCGGCTCCGAACGCTGCGAATGCGGACCGCAGCTAAGGACGGCGCTCGAGCGCATCGACGACGACGAACAGGGTGGGGTGCTCGTGTACATGTCCGGCCACGAAGGCCGCGGCATCGGGCTGTGGGCGAAAGCCGCGACCTACCTGCTACAGGATTCGGGTGAGGACACGTACCAGGCGAACCGCTCGCTCGGTTTGCCGGACGACAGCCGCGATTTCTCGGATGCAGCGGCGCTCCTGCAGCACTTCGTCGGCGACAAGCCAATTCGGCTCATGACCAATAACCCGAAAAAAATCGACGACCTGGCCGAACACGGCGTCACCAATGTCACGCGCGTCAAGCACGTGCACGGCGTCGGCGACGCGAACCGCGGCTACCTCGAAGCAAAAAAAGGCTGGGGTCACCGGCTGGACGACGCCGACATCGGCGATACGGATTAACGAGACTTACTGGCGCCAGAGCCTCAGGTTCTGGACATCGTCCGCCGTGTCGCTCCGATACGGGTTGATGTCGATACCCCCTCGTCGCTGGTAACGCGCATAGACGGTCAGCGATTCGGTGACGCAGCGATACTTGAGATCGATGAAGATCCGTTCGACGCAGGCTTCGTGGAAGTCGCTGTGACGGCGGAACGAGACGACGTAGCGAAGCAGACCCTCGTGGTCGATAGCGGGCCCGCGGTAGCGAATCAGCAGGCTGCCCGTGTCGGGCTGCGCGGTGACGGGACACAGGCTGCGCAGCAGGTGGGTGTGCAGGGTCTCCTCGACGATGTCGTCGCCAGACTGCAGGTAGTCCGGATGCGCCTCGTAGCTGTCACAGTCGATATTCAGATCGTCGATGCAGTGTCCCGGCAGGACCGCGGTCGTGCCGCCTTCGGTTTGGGCGGGGCTCATTAGTGAGACTTCGACGGCAGCGCCGGCTGCTTTACCAAGGTCGGCGCGTATCCGTTCGCCGACCTCGTGGCTGGACGCGAAGTGGCTCATCGAAAAGGAATTCAGGTACAGCTTCAGGGACTTCGACTCGACAATATTGGGGCTCTCCGCGGGCACGCGAATCTCGGCGCTCGCCACCCGCGGCTTGCCGCGTCTATCGAGCCAGGTCAGCTCCCACGCGTTCCAGATGTCGACTCCCGAGAACGGCGGCCACTTGCCGCGCTCGGCCCACACGCGGCTGTCATCGCGCGCGATCGGGAACAAGAGCTCCGGCGCGTATTGGTCGGGATAGTCGGTCTCGCGACCGAGCGGCAGGTCCTTGCTCATACGGGTTTCTCACATGTTCGTGCTAGCCGGGCAGTGTACAATAGCCGCCTTTTTTTGCGTCCCGATTCATGCTGCAACTCCTCGCCAACGCACACGTCTTCGATCCGCAGGACCTGGGCGTTCGCCACCTGCTGATCGGCGGCGGCCGTCTGCTCGCGATCGTCAACGATCCCGACGACGTGTCGGTGCCGGGTCTGAAGGTCACCGACCTCGACGGCCGCCGGCTCGTGCCGGGGTTCATCGATGGCCACGCGCACATCACGGGCGGCGGCGGCGAATCAGGGTTCGCGAGCCGGGTGCCACCCGTGCCCCTGTCGAGGTTCACGAGCGCCGGCGTCACCACCGTTGTCGGCGTGCTCGGTACCGATGACACGACTCGCGACACCCGGTCGATCGTCGCGCAGGCGTACGCACTTCGCGAACAGGGTCTGCACGCCTACTGCCACACCGGCGGCTATCACGTGCCGCCGGTCACGCTGACCGGCAGCGTTCGTGACGACATCGTGTTCGTCGAGCCGATCATCGGTGTCGGGGAGCTCGCCATCAGCGATCATCGCTCCAGCCAGCCGACGCAGGACGAGCTTTTGCGCATCGCCAGCGACGCGCACGTTGCGGGACTGATCACCGGCAAGGCCGGGATCCTGCACCTGCATCTCGGCGACGGCGAGCGCGGTCTCGAGATGCTGCGCGCGGCGCTGGCGGACACGGAGCTGCCGGCGCGCGTCTTCAACCCGACGCACGTCAACCGCAAGAAGGCGCTGTTCGAGGAAGCGGTCGATGTCGCGAAACGGGGATCGGTCGTCGACATTACAGCGTTTCCGGTCGAGGAGGGCGAAGACGCGTGGGCGGCGGACGTCGCGCTGATTCGCTATCTCGATGCCGGCGCCCCGGCGACGAACGTTTCCATAAGCTCCGACGGCGGCGGTTGCCTGCCTGTGTTCAATGCACAGGGCGAAATGCTGTCGATGGACATCGGCGCGCCGCGCTGCCTCGCCGACACGCTGAAAGATCTGCTCGATGCCGGCGCACCGCTGGAACGCGTGCTGCCTGCCTTCACCGAGAACCCGGCGCGGCTGCTGCGTTTTCACGATCGCGGTCGCGTCATTATCGGCGGGGCCGCAGACTTCGTCGTACTCGGCGAGGACAACGCCATCGCCGATGTCATGCTCGGCGGACGATGGCAGGTGAAGGACGGCGAGCAGCTGGTATTTGGACAATTCGAACAGGAAGATAAGAGTTAATGAGTCCGGCAGACAGCGTTGACGAAAGCCAGCGCGGCTACATCATTCCCATCGGCGGCGCCGAAGAAAAACTCCACGACCCGGAAATCCTCGACCGCTTCGTCGAGATTTGCGGCGGCAAGAGTGCGCGGATCAGCATTATCCCGACGGCATCCGAGCTCGAGGACACCGGGCGTAACTACGAAAAGCTGTTTCGCCGGCTCGGCGTGCCGCACGCGATGGTGCTGCCGTTCGAGACGCGCGAGGACTGCCAGACCAGCGAGTACCTCGACTACATCGACAAGTCTGACGGTGTCTTCATGACCGGCGGCAATCAGCTGCGGCTGTCGACGACGCTTGGCGGCACCGAAGTCGCGCAGCGCATCCGGCGCCGCAATGCCGTCGGTATGCACGTTGCCGGCACCTCGGCGGGCGCGGCATTCATGCCCGAGCACATGATTGCGGGCGGCTCGGAAGGCAGCACGCCCATGCCTGACATGGTCACGATGGCACCGGGTCTCGGGCTGACCAACAAGTTCATCATCGACCAGCACTTTCGCCAGCGCGACCGGCTCGGGCGCCTGCTCACGGCGCTGGCCTATAACCCGTTCGCGGTCGGCCTGGGGCTCGATGAGGATACGGCGGCATTCATCCGGCCCGGCGACGACCTGGAAGTCGTCGGCAGCGGCGGAATTACCGTGATCGACCCGACCGATCTGAGTTACAGTTCGATGGATCGGGCGCGCCGCGGGGAGCCCGTCAGCCTGATCGGTGTCAAGCTGCACATCCTCGTCTCGGGCGGGCGCTTCGAGATAGAGACCCGCAACGCGCATGCGGTGGAATAAGAAATAAGACACGACTTAAAAGCGACACGCAGAAAGTCGGACGGAACCAGTCATGAAAATCCTGAGCACCAATGTTTACATCGGGCCAAGCGTCTACGCCCACATGCCGGTCATTCGTCATGTCCTGGACCTCGAGCACCTCGAGGAATGGCCGACCGGGAAGCTCGGCGCGGCGTACGTCGACGCACTGCTCGAGTGCCTGCCCGGACTTGAGGAGCACGGTTGTTCTTATGGGCAGCACGGCGGTTTCGTTCGCCGAATGCGCGAAGACGAGGGCACCTGGCTCGGGCACGTCATGGAGCACATTACGATCGAGCTGCAGAATGTCGCGGGCTCGCATGTGACCTACGGGCGCACGCGCTCCCTCGAGGGTCAGCCCGGTCACTACAACATGTGGTTCCAGTACAAGGACAAGGCAGTCGGACGCGGGGCCAGCGAGCTCGCACTCAAGCTCATCCATAGCCTGCTGCCCGAGGACATCAAGCCCGACGGCGCGCCTGCCGACGACTGGGACTTCGCCGAGGAGCGCGACAGTTTCATTCGCTACGCGCAGCGTCGTGCTCTCGGCCCGAGTACCGCGTCGCTGGTTGCGGCTGCCGAGGAGCGCAACATTCCGTGGCTGCGACTCAACCAGTACAGCCTCGTGCAGTTCGGCTACGGCCGCTACCAGCAGCGCATCCAGGCCACGACGACCGGTAATACGAGCAACATCGCCGTCGAACTCGCCGGCGACAAGGAAGAAACCAACGGCATCCTGCGCGACCTCGGGCTTCCCGTTCCGAAGCAGCTCATCGTGCGCAGCTCTTCGCAGGCAAAGCGCGCGGCGCAGCGCATCGGCTACCCGGTGGTCGTCAAGCCGCTGGCCGGCAATCACGGCCGCGGCGTCTCGATCAACCTGAAGACCCCCGAGGAAGTTGAGGTCGCGTACGAGAAGGCGCACGACCACGGCCGCACGATCATCGTCGAAAGTTACATCGATGGATTCGACCATCGATTGCTTGTCATCAATGGTGAACTCGTTGCGGCCGCCAAGCGGGTGCCGGGGCACGTCGTTGGCGACGGCAAGCACACGATCGAACAGCTCGTGGACATCGTGAACGAGGACCCGCGACGCGGCGTTGGCCATGAGAAGGTTCTCACGCGCCTCGAATTTGACCACCAGGCGGAACGGCTGCTCAAGAAGCTCGGCTACGACAAGGACACGGTGCCCGCTGACGGCGAGATGGTCTACCTGCGATCGACCGCCAACCTGTCAACGGGCGGCACCGCGATCGACGTGACCGACACGATCCATCCCGACAATCGCGAGATGGCCATACGAGCGATCAAGGCTATCGGCCTCGATATCGGCGGCGTCGACTTCCTGTGCAAGGACATCACCGAGTCGTACCGCGAGGCTGGCGGCGGCATCTGCGAGGTCAACGCGGGCCCCGGATTCCGCATGCACGTCGCGCCGAGCGAGGGTGCACCGCGCGACGTCGGCGGCGCCGTCCTCGACATGCTGTTCCCGCCGGAAGCGCCCAGCCGGATTCCGATCGCGGCGATCACGGGCACGAACGGCAAGACCACGACCTCGCGCATGCTCGCCCATATCCTGAAGCTCAGCGGCAAGACCGTGGGTCTGACCTCGACGGACGGCGTCTACATCGACGGCAACCTGAGCGTGCCCGGCGACATGACCGGTCCGGTATCCGCGCAGATGATCCTGCGTGATCCGTCGGTCGACGCAGCGGTCATGGAGGTCGCGCGCGGCGGCATGCTGCGGTCGGGCCTCGGTTTCCAGGAAGCGGACGTTGCCTGCTGCCTCAATGTGTCGGCCGACCACCTCGGCATGAAGGGCATCGATACGCTTGAGCAGCTTGCGGTCGTCAAGCGTGTGCCGATCGAGATCGCCCGCGATGCGGCCGTTCTCAACGCCGACGATGCAAACTGCCTGCAGATGGCCGACTACACCGAGGCCGAGAAGCTCTGCTACGTGACGATGAACCCGTCGCACCCGCTCGTGAAAAAGCACATCCGTGCGGGCGGCCAGGCCTTCGTGCTCGAACAGGGCATGAACGGACACATGATCACGGTCTACGACAACGAATCGCATACGCCGCTGCTCTGGACGCACCTGATTCCCGCGACCATCGAGGGCCGGGCGATGCACAACGTCCAGAACGCGATGTTTGCCGCCGCGCTCGCCTACAACATGAACATAAGCCTCGAGGACATCCGCCACGGGCTGCGCACGTTCGACTCGACGTTCTTCCAGGCGCCGGGCCGGATGAACATCTACGACGAACATCCCTTCCGCGTGATTCTCGATTACGCGCACAACCCGGCGGCCGTGCGCGTGATGTGCGCGCTCGTCGATCGCTTCGACGTCGACGGCAAGAAGACGGTCGTACTGTCCGCGCCCGGCGACCGGCGCGACGAAGACGTCCGCGAAATCGCCGAGATCGCGGCCGATCACTTCGATCACTTCATCCTGCGCTGCGACGACAACCGCCGTGGCCGCGGCGAAGACGAGATTGCGGTCCTGCAGAAGAATCGCCTGCTGGAACTCGGCATCAGTGCCGATCGTATCGAGGTGATTCCGGACGAGCAGGAGGCGACGACACGCGCGCTCGAAACCGCGGGCATCGGCGATCTCGTACTGATCCTGGGCGACAACATCAAGCGCACCTGGAAGCAGATCATCTATTTCAATTCCGGCGCAAAGGTCGAAGGTACCGACACGAAGGCACCGCTATCGATAGAGTTGCCCGACGTCGAGGGTTTCTCGCTCGACGACAGCCTGGAGATCATCAGCGACGAACGCGGCGTGCGTATCGCCCGCCTTGACGAAGAAGCCGACTGATCGAACGGCCATGCAGTTCCTGGACGCACGCAGACTGACCGGCCCGAGCCTGCTGTTCGACGGCCCGGCTGCGATCCTCGATATCGAGTGCACGCGCGAGGAGGCCGACAAGATCGCGCCAGTCTGGGAAGCACAGGTCGCGCGCATGACCGGCGCACTGGGCTGGCCGGCACCGGATTACAGCCGCAAGGACCTCGAGGGTGGAGTCAGCTTTGCGTTCACCGTCGCCATCGACAGGCTGTACGCAGCGTCGGAGCTCAACGAATGGGCCTGGGCGGTTATCGACGCGGAGTTTAACGGCGCCGAGCGACCGGCATTCGACGAGGCACGAGCGGCGCTCACGGCCTCTGCCGCCGAGGAGAGCAATGCGGCGCTCATCGAGCTTCAGGACCGCGCGCGCGAACACGGCGTCACGTTTCTCTGGGACGATGACGAGGTCTCTCTCGGCCTGGGTCGGACATCGCAGACCTGGCCGGCGCGGGAACTGCCCGATCCTGACTCACTCGACTGGGATGGCTACGAGGACGTTCCCATCGGCCTGGTCACGGGCACCAACGGCAAGACGACAACCGTGCGGCTCGTCGACCACATTCTCCGCGGCGCAGACCTCAACGTAGGCCTCAGCTCGACCGACTGGATCGCCGTCAACGACCGGATCATCGATCGCGGCGACTGGTCCGGCCCTGGCGGGGCGCGTGCCGTGCTGCGCGAATCCGACGTCGATGTCGGCGTGCTGGAATCCGCGCGCGGCGGCCTGCTCCGGCGCGGTCTCGGCGTCGACCGGGCAACTGCCTCGCTGATCACCAACATCTCCGAGGACCACCTGGGGGATTTCGGCTCGCACAATCTCGACGAGCTGCTCGACGTCAAATGGATCGTGAGTCGCGCCGTCCGCGAAGAAGGCACCCTGATACTGAACGCGGACGACCACCGGCTCGTACGCAAGGCCGCGGAACACCCGGGGCGGATCTGCTGGTTCAGTCTCGAGGCGGGCAGCCCGGTGGCGGCCGCGCAGGCCGAGTCCGGCGGCCTTCTGTTCGTACTCAACGACGGCCACCTCGAAAAGATCGAGAACGGCGATCGCGAGCTGATCTGTCGCGACAGCGACATTCCGATCACCATGGGCGGCGCCGCGCACCACAACACGGCGAACGCGCTTGCGGCCGCGGCGATGAGCTGGTGCCTCGGCGTGCCGATCGCGCAGATCCGCGAGGGTCTGGTGACGATGTCGCAGGACGACAACCCCGGGCGCTGCAACATCTACGACGTTGACGGCTGCAAGGTGCTCATCGACTTTGCGCACAACCCGGCGGCGATGGGCGCGCTGTTCGACATGGCCCGCGCACTGCCGGCAAAACGGCGCGCACTGTGTTTCGGCCAGGCCGGCGACCGACCGGACGACCTGATTCGCGAGCTCGCCCGCGATGCCTGGGAAATCGGCCTCGACCTCGTCGTCGTTTCGGAGCTCGAGAAATACCATCGCGGCCGCGAACACGGCGACGTCTATCGCCTCATACGCGACGAGCTTGTCCGCATTGGTGCCGAACCTGCGCAGGTGGAACACCACGAGCAGGAAACCGAGTCGCTGGCGGCCGCCATGGCCTGGGCAGAGCCGGGCGATCTCGTCATCATGCTGGCCCTCGGCGGCGCCGCGCCGATCCAGGAACAGCTCAGGCGTCTCGGGGCTCGCTAGGCACGGCGAACGACCCGCTGTTGGCGACGAAGTAGTCGCCAAGTCTTTCCTGGATGTGCCGGTCCATCGCGTAATAGCGATCCATGATGTCGCTTTCTTCCTGGCGCTCGACCGCCGGGATGCCCAGCGCCTCGCGCGCGGCTTCGACGCGCTCGTAGAAGTGTGCGTACAGCGCGATGCTCTCGCGGTACAGCGCCGCTGCGTCGTCGAGCCCGGCGCGCTCGAGGCCGGCCAGGATGAGCGGGAAAAGGTCGGTGCGCTGCGCGCTGCCGCCCATGTACGTGCCCTCGCGCGCGAAGAACTGGTTCATTGCACCGTTGGCGGTGTCGGCCATCCAGTCGTACACGGCAAACCACTCGGCGAGCGGTCTCGGCAGTTCCGCGTAAGTGGTTACCGCGTCGTGTACCTGGCTCGCATCGAGCTGGCTGATCAACGCGGCGTCGAAGCGTGTCCGAAACGGAAACGTGGGCAGTTGGCCGTGCGTGTCCCGCTCGAGGTCCGCCAGTCGGTCGACGGGCGTGCCCTCCCAGAAATACTCAAACTCGCAGCGGTCCTTGCCACGGACGTGAATGTTCAGTCGGTACCAGGGCCCTTCCGGCGCGGATTTCGAGGCTTCCCGCAGCTCCTGGAGCATCCAGGACAGGTCCGCTTCGGGGTTTTTGTGGTTGAAGGGAAACGCCGTCGCGAAGTCGGCAGATTTGCGAAAGAAACGCCCGTACTCGTAGCCCCCGGAGACACCGACCATGCCATCCGCGGATTTGCAGACGATCGTTCCTTCGGGATTCGGGCCGCGCACGCCGCGGAGCACGACCGCCTTGATGCGTTGCTCGACGTCCTGCATGCGCTAGCGGGCTTCGCTGCGCACGAAGCTTACAATCTCGTCAATGAACGGCTGCGTGTTGCCAGGCGACAGGATGTCGCCGGCGAGCACGTGATTGCTTGGGTCGCCGGCTTCGCTAACGTCCACCCAGCGCTTGCGCGGTGCGTCGATCGCGTCATAGGCCGCGCGCGCCGCCGCCGGCGAGACGATGATGTCGTCGGGTGACTGGAACACCAGCAGGTTCTGATCGATCGCCGCCGGCAGCTTGCCGTTGGCGAAATCGACGAGCCGCATCACCTCGACGATGGCTTCGGTCGGATAGGTGGTCGTCCAGTAGGTCGCCTGCTTCGCATTGTGCGCGAGCCAGGAGCGCGTCTCGCCGACGAGCAGCCGGGCGATGAGCGGGCCGCCCGGGCGGGTCAGCCACTGCGCGGCCGGGTCGGCCGGCATCATGTTCGGTGCTATCAGCACGAGCGTGTCGACGCTCTGCATGCGTGGATGACCGATCATCGCGAGCGCCAGCGTGCCGCCCGTCGACGTTGTAATGACGACGAGTTTGTCGCCGATCGCCTCGCCAATCGCGAACGCCGTCGCGGCGTCCTGCAGCCAGTCCTCGGCACTTACGTCAGCCATTGGCCATGACAGCTGCCCGTGGCCGTCGAGCCGTGCTTCGAAGAGATTCGCCTCGAGCCGGTCCGCGAGGCGCTCTGCCAGCGGCGCCGTTTCCTGGCGGGATGCAGAGAAACCATGCAGGTGTACGACCGCGTACTCGCTGCGTTCGCCCGGACTCTGCCAGCGAATCCGCGCCTCGGTGCCCGGGACGAGCCGGTAGGCGGCGTCAACCAGTCGCTCGCGCTCTGCTATCCAGCCATCGAGGTCGTCGCCCGGCGCCGCTACCGTCGCGTAGCCGCCGATACTCGACGGCGTAGCGATCCAGAGCGCGGCCAGCGTAACCACTATGGCGAAACCCACTTTCAGAGCGCGGCGCACGTCTATTCCATCCCGAGAATGATGTCCCAGTGTGCGTCGCTGACGGGCATGATCGACAGGCGATTGCCCTTGCGCGTCAGGATCATGTCGTCGAGCCCCGGGTGGGCCTTGATCTCCGCCAGCGTGATCGTTCGCTTGAGCTTCTTCACGTACTGAACGTCGACCAGGATCCAGCGGGGGTTCTCCGGGTCGCTCTTCGAGTCGTAGTACTTGCTGTCCGGGTCGAACTGCGTCGGGTCCGGGTAGGGCTTGCTGGCGATCTTCATGATGCCGACCACGCCCGGTTCCTTGCAGTTCGAGTGATAGAAAAACACCTTGTCGCCAACTTTCATGTCGTCGCGCATCATGTTGCGCGCCTGGTAGTTGCGAATGCCGTCCCACGGCTCTCGCCGGTCACGTTTCAGGTCGTCGATGCCGTACGCGTCCGGCTCGGATTTCATCAGCCAGTAAGCCATCCTGTCCTTCAAGAATTGGATACTAAAAAGGCCGCAAAGTTTATCACGCAGGCTCTGGATTGAGCCGCGGAAATAGGTATCTTCCGCGCGGCTGAGGATGACGGTTTCGCGAAACCCCTGTGTTAGCATTGCCAAAAAGACCTACCGGAGCCCCCGGATGACCAACGTGCTGGCCAATATCTTTGGCTCATCGCCCGTTCAACCGCTCGAAAAGCACATCGCCCTGGCCTGCGACTGCGCGGCACAGTTGAAGCCGCTGTTTGCGGCGGCGGTCTCGGGCGACTGGTCGGCGGCCGACAAGGTGCATGCGGAGATCGAGCGGCTCGAACACGAAGCAGACGAGCTGAAGAAGCAAATTCGCCTGCACCTGCCTCGCAGCCTGTTCATGCCCGTCGCGCGCCAGGACATTCTCGAACTGCTGCTCGTGCAGGACAAGATCGCGAATTGCGCACGAGACGTGTCCGGTATCGTCATCGTGCGACGGCTCGAGATCCCGTCTGCGATCACGACCGAGTTTCTCGAGTTCGTCGACCGAGTCGTCGACGCGGCGATGCAGGCGCAGAAGAGCGTTCGCGAGCTCGACGAGCTGTTCACGAGTGGCTTTCGCGGTGCGGAAGCCGACCTCGTCGAGAGCATGATCGAGGAGCTCGACCGTATCGAGACCGACACGGACGCTCGCCAGGTGTCCCTGCACCGGGCGCTCTATGACATCGAGGGCACGCTCGATCCCGTGCACGCCGTGTTCCTGTATCGCGTCATCGAGCAGACCGGCGACGTCGCCGACATGGCCGAACGCGTCGGCCGACGGCTCGAACTGCTGCTGTCCCACTGATCCCGCCTCAGACGCACGCGCCGATTCGACGTAATGGAAGCTGAACTCATTTACATCGGCCTTGCGGCCCTGTTCGGCATCTTCATGGCCTGGGGTATCGGCGCCAACGATGTCGCCAACGCTATGGCCACGTCCGTTGGCTCGAAGGCCCTGACGATCAAGCAGGCGATATTCGTCGCGGCCATTTTCGAGTTCCTCGGCGCCGTGCTTGCGGGTGGCGCCGTAACCTCCACCATTCGCAAGGGCATCGTCGATTCGAGCCTGCTCGAAGGCTCGCCGGAGCTCTTGATCTACGGCATGTTGTCGGCCCTGCTCGCCGCCGGCACCTGGCTGCTCATCGCCTCGAGAAAAGGCTGGCCCGTGTCCACCACGCACTCGATCGTCGGCGCGATTGTCGGTTTCGCCGCGGTGGGCATTGGCGTCGAGGCCGTCAGGTGGGGGCAGGTGGGCACCATCGTCATGAGCTGGGTCGTGTCGCCGCTGACCGCCGGTTTCATCGCGTTCCTGATCTACCAGACGGTGCTGTATCTCGTCTTGCAGCACGCGAATCCACTCGAACGGGCCAAGCGCTGGGTACCGATCTACATCTTCCTCGCCGCCTTCACGATTACGCTGGTGACGATCCTCAAAGGCCTGAGTCATGTCGGCCTCGAAATCAGCACGCGCGACAGCTACCTGATGGCGGCCGGTATCGCCGTGCTCATCGCGTTGGTCGGTGCGTTTTTCATCAACCGGATCGAGGCTGACCCGGACGCCGAGAAAGACCAGCACTTCCACACGGTCGAGCGCGTGTTCGGCATCCTGATGATCATCACGGCCTGTGCAATGGCGTTCGCCCATGGTTCCAATGACGTTGCCAACGCGATCGGGCCGCTGGCCGCGGTCGTTAGCGTCGCGCAGTCCGGCGTCATCTCGGCGCAGTCGGCGCTGCCGATCTGGATCCTGCTGCTCGGCGGCACCGGCATCGTGATCGGTCTCGCGACCTTCGGCCGCCACGTCATCGCGACGGTCGGTGAGAAGATCACTCACCTGACGCCGAGCCGGGGGTTCGCAGCCGAGCTCGCTGCGGCAACGACCATCGTCATTGCGTCAGGTACGGGCATACCGATATCGACGACGCACACGCTCGTCGGTGCCGTACTCGGGGTCGGCCTCGCGCGCGGCATCGAGGCCATCGACCTGCGCGTTGTGACCAACATCTTCGTGTCCTGGGTCGTTACGATTCCGGCGGGCGCGATTCTCGCGATCGCCTTCTTCTTCACTTTCCGCGTCATCCTGCCTTGACGCTGACGCCATTCACCCGTCGCTATGGCCTCGCGCTGCTGGCCATCGTGTACATGTTCAACTTCGTGGACCGGCAGATCCTCGCGATACTGCTGCCGGCCATCAAGGCGGAGTTCGGGGTCACCGACGCGACGCTCGGTTTCCTGGTGGGCACGGCATTCGCGCTGTTCTATGTCACCCTGGGCGTGCCGATCGCGCGGCTGGCCGACCGCTGGAACCGGCGCAACCTCATCGCGCTGGCGCTTGCGCTCTGGAGCGGCATGACGGCCATCTCCGGTCTCGCCCAGAACGTCGTGCACCTGACGCTCGCCCGCATCGGCGTCGGCATCGGCGAAGCGGGCTGCAGCCCGCCCGCGCATTCCATTATTTCCGACTATTACCCGCCGGAGCATCGTTCGACCGCGATGGGCGTGTACACGCTCGGCATCTCCGCCGGCATCATGCTGGCGTACCTCGCCGGTGGCTGGGTCGTGCAGAACATCGGCTGGCGCGAGGCGCTGTTCATCGTCGGAATTCCCGGCCTCGTGCTTGCGCTTATCGTGCGCTTCACGCTGGTCGAGCCGGAGCGCGGTGCCTCTGAGGCGCGGGTCGACAGCGGTCGGCAGGCGTCGCTCGGCGAAGTCATCGCGTTCGTCGCGAAGCGCCGCTCGTTCCTGCACATGGGCGTCGCGGCCGGCCTGTCCTCGTTCGTGGGCTATGCCGTCATCAACTTCATGCCGACCTTCATGTATCGCAGCCACGGAATGGATTTCCAGCAAACCGGATTCTGGCTCGGCATCATCCTCGGCATCGCCGGCGGTTTCGGTTTTTTCGCAGGCGGCTACATCGCTGATCGGGTCGGCAGGCAGGGTCAGCAGCGGGCCTTCGTGTTTTTGATGTTCGCGATGCTCGTGTCAGTCGCGTTCTACGCGGCCGTGTTCCTCGTGCAGTCGGCAGCGTGGTGCCTCGCTATGTTCGTTCTGCCTGCCGCGATATCGAATTTTTACCTCGCGCCCGTGCTGGCGCAGGCGCAGAGCCTTGTCAGCCTGCGCATGCGTGCCGTCGCATCGTCGCTGATTCTGCTGTTGATCAACATCATCGGTCTCGCCCTGGGACCGCCGACCGCCGGCGCGCTAAGCGACGCGCTCGCGGGGAGCTACGGCAATGAGTCCATGCGCTACTCGCTGTTGATCGTCGGCACCGTGATGCTGCCGTGGGCCGCGTTTCATTACTGGCGCGCGGGCGCGACGATCGAAGCGGATCTTGCCCGCGCCGCGGAGCACGACTAGGCCGCAGGTCGTCCGCTGGTTCCCAAATCCGCAGCACCAGCGTGGTAACATTGCGGCAGTATTTGCGGCAGGAACAAGAACATCAAACCACGCAAACTCGCTGCCCGCAGCGTATCCCGGGCACTCACACCGATACTTGTTCTCGCGACGCTGGCATTTGCAGCTTCAGCGTCGGCGATCGAAATCGAGCCTCCTGGCATCATCCTGACCGGTGTGCCCACAGAGGTCGTTGTCAGCGGCGCCGAACCCGGTGCTCTGGTCACGCTGTCCGGCATCGGTGCCGACGTCGAGGCGGTCGCCGACGCCGCCGGTTCAGCGGTATTCAGCGAACTCGTGCACGACGCGACAGGCGTGGTTGCGCTGTCCGTGAGTGCCGACGGTGCGACAGCATCCGCCGAGGTTCGCGCGATCCCCGGCTGGGTCTCGATACTGCCTCCGCTTACGGCCATCGCAATCGCGCTGCTGTTCCGCAACGTCATACCCGCCTTGTTGATCGGTATGTGGCTCGGTGCGACGGCAATGCGTTCGTTCAGCGTCGACGGTGCGGTCAGGGGGCTGCTCGACGCTTTCCAGGTCTACACGGCCGGCGCCGTCGCGGACGAAGACCACGCGGCAATTATCCTGTTCACGATGATGATCGGCGGCATGGTCGGCATCATTACGCGCAATGGTGGCATGGCGAGCGTCGTACGCATGATCGTCAGCCGTGCGAAGACGGCAATCGGAGGACAGATCTCCGTGTGGCTCATGGGCCTGATGATCTTTTTCGATGACTACTCGAATACGCTGGTCGTCGGCAACACGGCGCGCTCGCTCACGGACCAGTTGAAGATCTCGCGCGAGAAGCTCGCCTATATCGTCGACTCGACCGCGGCTCCAGTTGCCTGTGTCGCAATCATCACGACGTGGATTGGCTACCAGGTCGGCCTGATCGACGAGGCCGTCAGCGCGGTGGCCGAACTCTCTCACCTGACGGGCTACGGCGTGTTCATCGATACGCTTCCGTACGCCTTCTATCCGTGGTTCGCGATTGCGTTCGTCTTTATGATCTCGTCGACGGGGCTCGACTTCGGCCCGATGCTCAAAGCCGAGGTCAGGGCACGTAATGGCAAGACCAAGCCCGAGTCGGTGGACGCCCTGCCGTCAATCGAAGGCGAGGACCTGAAGCCGAAAGACAATATTCCGCTGCGCGCCTTGAATGCCTTTGTGCCGATCATCGTCCTGATACTCGCACTCGGGGTCAGCCTGTTCGTACTGGGTGAGGGCAGCACGGTAAGGGATATCCTGGGATCGACAGATCCATACAAGGCGATGATGTACGCGTCGTTCGTTGCCGTACTCGTGGCGGCCGCGATGACGATCGGCCAGCGAATCCTGTCGATGCACGAGACGGTCGACGCCTGGTACGGCGGCGTCCGCGCGACGCTGTTTGGCATGATCATCCTTGTGCTTGCCTGGTCGCTGTCGGACGTGACCCGCGATCTCGAAACCGCGCGCTATCTCGTGACCATCCTGGCCGACTCGCTGCCGGTGGCGCTGGTACCGGCCATCGTATTCATCCTCGCCGCGTTTACGGCGTTCACGACGGGCACGAGCTGGGGCGCGATGGCGATACTCGTGCCACTCGTCGTGCCGCTCACCTGGGCCGTGATGGCCGTCAACGGAATGGCGGACGACTCCGGCATGCACATCATGTTCTCCGCGATTTCCTGCAGCCTTGCGGGCGCGGTCTGGGGCGACCACTGCTCGCCGATTTCCGATACGACCGTGCTGTCGTCGGTGGCCAGCGGCTGTAATCACATCGAGCACGTGCGCACACAGATACCGTACGCGCTGCTGGCCGGCGTCGTCGCGATCATGCTCGGTACGATACCGGCTGGATACGGTCTGCCGCCGTGGATTTCGATCCTCGTAGGCTTGTTCGTGCTGTTCTTCCTGCTGCGCTTCCTCGGCAGGAGCGCGGACAGCTTGGCCTCGCAATCGTAAGCCCGGTATTCTCACCGGGAGTGCGCGACACAGGAGACGCGGGGTGTGCTCAAAACCCGTAATCGGCGTGCCGGCTGATCGAAAGATCGTCGACCCTCATCCGTATCACATGGTGGGTGAAAAGTACCTGCAGGCACTGATCGATGGCGCGGACGCATTGCCACTCGTCGTGCCCGTCATGGCCGAGCACTTCGATCTCGACGCCCTGCTGGACACGGTGGACGGCATCATGCTGCCCGGCAGCCAGTCCAATATCGAGCCGCATCACTATGCCGGCGATCCGTCGCGGGAAGGCACGTTACACGATACGCACCGGGACGCGCTGACGCTGCCGCTGCTCAAGCGTGCGGTTGAACGCGCGATACCCGTACTCGCGGTCTGCCGCGGTTTCCAGGAACTCAACGTGGCGCTCGGCGGTTCACTCCACCAGCACGTCGAGGAGGTACCCGGCTACCATGACCACCGCGAGAATCCGGATGATCCACTCGATGTTCAATACGGCCCATCGCACACGGTCACGTTGATCGAAGGCGGCTTGTTGCATCGATTGCACGGCGCCGCGACCGCGACCGTCAACTCCCTGCACGGGCAGGGCGTGCGCAGGCTCGCCGATGGCCTGAGCGTGGAAGCTGTTGCCGATGACGGGCTCATTGAGGCGTTCTCGGTCGATGCGGCTGACGGATTCGCGCTTGCCGTGCAGTGGCATCCGGAATGGAAGGTGACCGACAACCCGTTCTCGATGGAGATTTACCGGGCGTTCGGCGATGCGTGCCGTCAGCATGTAGCCCTTCGACAGAGTTCCGGGTTGCAGCATCGGGAATTTGGCGGTTGAGCCTGGACGGAGATTCGCTATGGACAAGTTCGGCAACGACTACGCACTTACGCGCGAGAGCCTGTACGGCACCACGCCAGAGCCTACCTATGGTGGCATCGCGTCGTTCATGCGTCGCAGGTACACACGCGACTACGATGGAGTCGATGTGGCCGTCATGGGCGTTCCGTTCGACACCGCGACGACCAACCGTCCCGGCGCCCGCTTCGGGCCTCGCTCGATCCGCGCGGCGTCATCGATCATGGCCTGGGAGCGTCCGTACGGGATGGACTTCGATCCCTTCAACAAGATCGCCGTCGTGGACAGTGGCGACTGCATGTTCGATCACGGCACGCCGCAGACAGTGCCCGACAGCATTGAGGCCTATGCGCGCGGCATAATCGAACAGGGTCCGGCGCTGCTATCGCTGGGCGGTGACCATTTTGTCTCCTATCCGCTCCTGAAGGCTCATGCCGTCAAACACGGCAAGCCGCTTGCGCTGCTGCATTTCGATGCGCACAGCGATACCTGGGCTGACGAGAACGACCGCATCGATCACGGCACGATGTTCTACTGGGCGGCAAAGTACGGATTCGTCGACCCGGCCGCTTCTGTGCAGATCGGCCTGCGCACGACGAACCCGGACACGCTCGGCTTCAACGTGATCGACGCGCCGAGGGTGCACGCCAACGGCATCGACGCCGTCGTCGAGGCAGTACGCGGAAAACTCGGCGACCGGCCGGTCTACCTGACCTTCGACATCGACTGCCTCGATCCGAGTTGCGCACCGGGTACCGGGACGCCGGTCTGCGGCGGACTGACGACGCACCAGGCGATGTCGATCCTGCGCGGACTGGTCGGCATCAACGTGGTTGGTATGGACGTGGTCGAGGTCGCGCCGCAATACGACATATCAGAGATCACGTCGCTTGCGGCGGTGCATATCGCCATGGAGATGCTCTACCTCTATGCCTGCCGCAAGGCCTAGGCGGCGGCTTCAGACGACCTTGTCGAGACTCGCGGCGTAGTCGTTCTTCGGGCGGACGCCGACGAACGTGTCGACGATCTGGCCATTTGCGAACAGAATCACGGTAGGGATCGAACGAATACCGAACTGGAGCGCGACCTCCTGGTTCGCGTCGATATCGACCTTGGCGATCTTCGCGCGGCCGTCGTAGTCGTCCGCGAGCGATTCGATGACCGGGCCGAGCGCGCGGCACGGCGCACACCATTCCGCCCAGAAGTCGACCAGCACCGGCTGCTCCGACGAAAGTACCTGTTTGGCGAAATCCCGGTCAGTTACTGCTACCGGACGGCTTGCCGTTTCGTTCATAATCCGTTCTCCTTGAAAAAACGCGGTTGCCCGTCTTGGGCCGCGCCTGGCAAAACACTCAACCTGCGCGCCGATCTGGGTACGTGTGCGCAGGGTTTCAAGTAGGACCCCCCGACACCTGATATGTTTCATCTCCTTACAGCGCCTTCGGGCCGGAGCGGCGCGTGAATCCGCGCCGGCTCGAGGCCTTCTATCGCGAGCGCAGCGATCGCGGCGAGCCGCTGGTCCTCGCTACCGTGACCGAAACGCGCGGATCGACCTATTCGAAGGCCGGCGCGCACATGCTTATCGGCCGCGACGGCATCTTCCAGGGCATGTTGTCTGGCGGCTGCCTCGAGGGGGATCTCGCCATTCGTGCCGCAGCCGTCCTCGAATCCGGCATACCGCAGTCGGTGACCTATGATCTCTCCGACGAAAACGACGATCTCTGGGGTCTCGGCGTCGGCTGCGACGGCCTGCTGCGTGTGTTCCTGCAGCCGCTGGATGCGCGCGACGGCTACGAGCCGTACGCGAGCGTCGCGTCACTGCAGAACGGCCGCGAGCCCTTCGCCGTCGCGACTATGCTCGAAGACAAGGCCGGGCTGCCCGCTGGCGCGGGCGTGATCGTCGTCGGCAACGAGACCCGCCCCTTTGGTCTGGCGTCCGCTGAATTGGAGGCGCTGTCACGCGTTGCCGCTACCGCCCGCGACAAGGGATCGAGCGGCGTCGAATCGGCAACCCTCGGCGAGGACAGCGTCGACGTCATGATCGCATTGCTGCGGCCGGTACCCCGCCTGCTGATTCTCGGCGCGGGTCTCGACGCGGAGCCGGTGCTGCGCTTTGGTAATGAGCTCGGCTGGGTTTGCACGGTCGCCGACCATCGGCCGGGCTATCTCGAGCGCGGCGGATTCGAGTCTGCCGAGCAGACGGTCTGCGCACCCGCGGCAGAGCTCGCCGCGACGCTCGATCTCGACGATTACGATCTCGCGATCGTCATGAGCCATCACCTGGTCAGCGACCAGGCCTACCTCGAAGCGCTGGCGGATTCCGCCGTCGGCTACGTTGGACTGCTGGGGCCGATAGCACGCCGTGAACGTCTCGTTGGCGCAATCGGCGCTGCGGCCGAACGGCTCGAAGGCCGGCTACACGGTCCGGCAGGACTCGATATCGGTGGGCGCGGCCCCGGTGCGATCGCGCTGTCGATTGTCGCGGCGATGCAGATGCAGCTCGCCGGCAAAACCTAGTCGCCGGCGCTGCTCGGGAAGAAGACGCGGATGATCATGTCGGCGAGCTTGTCGAGTTCGCCTTCATCGTCGAAATCGATATCGCTGGTGCCCTTGATCTCGAGCGACAGCGCGAGCAGGCCGCCAGCCGAGACACGGATCATGTTGAATAGCAGCGCCGGGTTGCCCGCCGGCGCGATGCCCATTTCCTGCAGAACCTTCAGCGATTTGACGACCTCGTCGAACAGCGGCCGCAGGTGGTTTTCGACGAGCCAGTCCAGCCGGTCGCTCGGTTTCGACGACTCCTGCAGGATGATCTTGTGCAGGGCAGGGCGCTGGTAGGCATAGCGCACGTAAGTCCGCACGAAGGCTTCGGCGCGGGCGCGCGGGTCGGCCTCCGAGACTTCGGCCATCGCCTTGACCAGCGAGATGTTGAACTCGCGAAAGATACGGTCGGTCGCGGCCCGCCAGAGCTGGTCCTTGTTCTTGAAGTGGTAGGTGATCAGCGGGTGGTGGACGCCGGCACGCTCCGCGATATCGCGGGTCGAGGTGCCCTTGAAACCGTTCTCGGAAAACGCCTCGGTCGCGGCGTCGAGCAGCTTGTGCTGCGTTACCAGGCTGCGCTGCTGCTGCTTGCGCGCGGGTTTCTCGGCCTCGGTGGCCGCAACTGCTTCCGACACGTGCACTTCCCCTGACCCAAAGCGAGTCGAAAGGGTAGCGTTACGGTATGAATTTGTCCAGATCGGAAGGATTAAGCGGGGTCGGGCTACTCGAGCGCAAACATCAGGCGCACGCCTGCGCGCTTCTCGACCGCGACACCGTTCTCGAACACCGGCTCGAATTCCCACCTCTCGACCGCCTTGATTGCGGCATTGACGAAGGTGTCACCGGGATCGGAATCGCGAACCTCGATGCCGGCGGTCGTGCCATCGAGCGTCACGGTGAACACGACGTCGACCCAGCCCGACAGGTTGCGGCGCTCGGCCGAACGCGGGTATTTCGGTGCAACGTAGCGGGTTCGAGTCAGTGAGCTGATCGGTACCGGCGTGGTGTCGACCGCGGCCTGCGGCGGCGGTGTCGTCATGGTCGCCGCCTGCGGCGTCGGCGTCGGCGTTGGCGCCGGCGTGACCGCAGCCTGGCCCGTCGTCCCGGCTGCCGCCTGTGAATCACCGGTATCGGCCGGAACCGTGCCGGTCGTACCTGCTGCAGAAGCATTGTTCGCCGCCGCTGCAGCCGCGAGTGCAGCCGCAGCTTCGGCCTGGCGTCGGTCTTCCTGACGCTGCAGTTCGGCAATGCGATCGGCTTCGGCGTCGGCACGATCGGCAGCCTGCTGGCGAGCCTGCGTCTGCCTTGCCTGTTCCTGTCGCGCCTGGTCGTCAACGACGCGCTGGCGTGCGTCGGCGAGCGCGCGCGACGAGGCGTCGAGCTCGCTGCTGCCGGGGTCGAGCGCCCGCGCGTCGTCGAGCAGCGCCTGCGCGCTGTCGAAGCGACCACCATCTATCTCCGTGCGGGCCTGTAGTACCAGCATACCGGCGATCGCCTTGAGGCCCTGTTGCGCCGCCGGGTTGTTCGGATCACTGCTCAGCACGAGCTCGTAGTAATAACGCGCGTTGTCGTTCGCGGGCTCGATTAGCGCGCCGCTGTCGAAACGGCTAGCCGCACGAGCGAGCACGTCGTCGACGCGCTGCTCGCTTCTTGCCGCCGCGAGTTCCGCGCTCACGGCGTCGATTTCCGAAGGATCGCTGACGTTTAGCGAGTTCGCCGAAGCAATGGCGTTTGCCGCGTCCTCGAGACGGCCGTCCCGAATGGCTGCGCGGGCGCCGTCCAGGTAGTCGCGCAGCTGGATCTGCGCAAGCTGTGCCCGGAGGAACGGCAGGCGCGCGTTGTCGGGCTGCGCCAGCGCGATGCGATTGAGTGCCGTAGCGGCCTGCGAGGTCCGGCGGTCGAGCAATGCCGCCTCAGTCATCGTCAGTGCTTCGGCGATGGTCTGGTCGAGTTCCGCGGCGATCGTGGTGTTGCCTGGCTCTGCCGCAAGCGCCGCTGCATAGAGTTCGAGCGCGTTGTTGCCGGCCGGGCTGAACAGACGGCCGGACGTCCGTGCGTCACGGGCGGACTGCAGCAGGTTGGCCGAGCGAGGCGCCGGTGCCGGGCGTGGCTGTTCCGATCGGGCGTCGACAGCCTCGCCATCGGCAGCGGGCTGCTGCGCTACCGGCTGCTCGGCGGGTTCGTCGGAGCCCGTAAACATGAATATGCCGAGGACTGCGACGATGACCACGGCCGCCGCAATGCCCAGCACTTTCGGGTTCAGGAACGGTGAGCCTTCGCCTTCGCTGTCGATCGACAGTGCCGACGGGATTTCCGGCGCCGTCCTGGGCTCCTCCGGTTTCGATGAGAGGCTCTTGCCGACTTTCGCGACAATGCCGGTCATCGTCTCGGTGAAGCTCGAGTCGTCCCCATCGAACGCGCCGGACAGGCGGTCGTCCGTCGCCGACGGCACGATCTCGATCTGCGGTTCCTGCTTCGGCTTCGGCGTGGGCTTCGGCTTGGCCGCGGGTTTCGGCTTGGCTTTGGCTGCTGCCTTTGGCTTCGGCTTCGGCTTCGGCTTTGGCTTGGGTTTCGCTTCTGCCTTCGGTTTGGGCTTTGGCTGGGGTTTCGGTGCTTCTGCAGCGGGAACCGGCTTGGGCTTGGGTCGTGGCTGCGTTTGCGGTGCCTCGCCAGTCACCTTGAACGCCGAGTCGGGTGCCTCGAGGTGATGCTTGACCGAGGCTTCGATGGCGAGTCGCGCGCGGCCCGGCGATACCGGCTTCAGCAGGAAGCGGTAGACCTTGCCGCGGTTGATCAGGTCCATCAGCATCTCGCCGTCGTCGCGACGGCCGGCCACGATGTTGACCAGGCGATCGGACTTGTGACGAAGGTGCTGCGTCAGTTTTTCAACGTTCGGGCCGACCATGGCCGCATCAACGACGGCGACACCGACCGTGTGCTTGGCGAGGGCTTCCTCGGCCTGTGCCAGCGTGCTGGCGTAGCGAACGTTGTGCATGCCGCGCGACGAGTCCTTGACCGTCGTCAGGAATTCCTCGTCCTTGGTCAGGACCAGTACGTCGACGGCGTTGGAGCCTGCCGCAACTGCCGAGGATATTTTCTTGGGGTCGAGTATAGGCACCGTCCCGGTGCCGTCACTGATGATGGTCGAGCCGTTCTCGGCCGTCTCCATAATGATGTGTTCGGTGACCGGTTCGTCGGGATTCGCCGCCGTGTCGTTGGCTGATTCGGCTAGCGCCAGCAGGCGCATCTGCTGGGTCGCGTTATCGATGATCGATCCCAGGTCTTCGGGCGCCAGACCGCGGACGATCTGGAAAACTTCCTTCTCGCCGACCAGTGCTTCGACATCATCGTCGTCGTTGTTGGCGAGCAGGATCCCGATCGTTTCGGGCGAACGCTTTTTCGCTTCGCGGAGCGCGTCGACACCGCTCATACCCGGGAGGTCTTTGGCGGAAATGATGACGTGAATCGGCGTGGCGCCCAGGGTATTCAACGCCTCGATACCGCTCGTGGCGTGGTGCACCGTATAGCGATCGTCGATGCTGGCACTCAGGTTGTCCAGCGTGGTCTGCTCGCTATGCAGTAGCAATACCTGTGTCTTGACTTGGTCAAACGCCACGTCGTCGTCTCCACTCGCTTTATGTCTAATCGCTTACGCAGTCCCTGCGTGGGCGCAGTATATGCACAGCGTTATGGAGAATTGACCGGAGTGGCCAACTGACTTCGGAATCTGTGACGCGCCGCACAGTCGAAGTGCAGGCCGCGTCACGTTTGCCTGTGGAGGGCCGATCAGGCTCGATTCGTTACTTCGGCAACCAGCGTTTCGACCGCGTCGTCGAGGCTGACGACGCGCTGTTCCTTCGAGCCGAGGCGGCGCACCGCCACGCTCTTCATCTCGACTTCGCGCCCGCCGATTGCGAGCAGCACGGGTACCTTCGCGACCGAGTGTTCGCGGACCTTGTAGGAAATTTTCTCGTTGCGAAGATCCGCTTCGGCGCGCAGCCCTGCTGCACGCAAAGTTTCTACGACTTCGTGGGCGAATCCGTCCGCCTCGGAGGTAATCGTCAGGACCTTGACCTGCACGGGTGCGAGCCACAGCGGCAGGTTGCCGGCGTGGTGTTCGATCAGGATGCCGATGAAGCGCTCGAGCGAGCCGAAGATCGCCCGGTGCAGCATGACCGGCAGGTGCTTTTCGCCGTCTTCGCCGATGTAGGTCGCGCCAAGTCGTCCCGGCATGTTCAGGTCGACCTGCAGCGTGCCGCACTGCCAGTCACGGCCGATGGCATCGCGCAGGACGAACTCGAGCTTCGGTCCGTAGAACGCGCCTTCGCCCGGATTGTGCGTGTACTCGAGGCCGGCGACCTCGAGCGCTTTCAAGAGCGCACTCTCGGCCTGGTCCCACACCGCGTCCTCGCCGACCCGGACTTCCGGTCGGTCGGCGAACTTGATGCGAACGTCTTCGAAGCCGAAGCTGCGGTAGATATTCAGAATCAGGTTGCAAACCGCGATCGATTCGTCAGTGATCTGTTCCGGCGTGCAGAAGACATGTGCATCGTCCTGCGTGAACGCACGCACGCGCATCATGCCGTGCAGCGCGCCCGACGGCTCGTAGCGATGGCACTTGCCGAACTCGGCAAGCCGGACGGGCAGGTCGCGATAACTCGTGATGCCCTGCTTGAAGACCTGCACGTGACCGGGACAGTTCATCGGCTTGATCGCGTAGTGGCGGCCGTCGACGGTCTCGGACGTGAACATGTTGTCGCCGAACGAGTCCCAGTGGCCGGACGCCTCCCACAGCGAGCGATCGACGAGCTCGGGCGTGTTGATCTCGCGATAGCCAGCGGCGTTTTGCTGCTCGCGCATGAACGCGATCAGCGTCTGAAACAGCGCCCAGCCTTTCGGGTGCCAGAAGACGGCGCCGGGGGCTTCTTCCTGGAAGTGGAACAGGTCCATGATGCGGCCGAGGCGGCGGTGGTCGCGCTTTTCGGCTTCCTCGAGCATGTGCAGGTACTGGCGGAGCTGCTTGTCGTTCGCCCACGCGGTACCGTAGACGCGTTGCAGCATCTCGTTGGCCGAGTCGCCGCGCCAGTACGCGCCGGAGACATGCGTCAGCTTGAACGACTTGCCGAGCTTACCGGTCGCCGGCAGGTGCGGGCCGCGGCACAGGTCGATGAACTCGCCCTGTCGGTACAGCGTGATCGGCTCGTCGCTCGGGATCGCCGCTATGATCTCGGCCTTGTACTCCTCGCCGATGGATCGGAAGAACTTGACCGCCTCGTCGCGGTCCCAGACCTCGCGCACGATCGTCTCGTTACGATCGACGATGTCTTTCATGCGCGCTTCGATGGTCTCGAGGTCATCCTCGGTAAACGGCTCCTCGCGCGAAAAGTCATAGTAGAAGCCGTTCTCGATTGCCGGGCCGATCGTCACCTGTGTCTCGGGCCAGATCTCCTTGACCGCCTCGGCGAGCACGTGTGCCGCATCGTGGCGCAGCAGTTCGAGGCCGTCGTCGGAGTCGCGGGTGACGATCTCGATGGCGGCGTCGGCGTCGATATCACGCGTGAGGTCCCAGAGCTCACCGTCAACGCGCACAGCAACGGCGCTCTTGGCGAGCCCCTTGCCAATGCTCTCGGCAATCTCCGCGCCGCTGGTCGCGGCGTCGTATTCGCGGACGGATCCGTCGGGTAGCGTGATGTTCGGCATTTGCGTCAATCTGGGTAGTGGGTGGCGCTAAACGAAGCGCGCTATTGTACAGCAGGAAATCGCCGCTTGGCCTAATTCTTGCGGGTCTCTACAATACGGCTCCTTTGCGCATCACGGCCTTTCAATGAGCGACGCTGCACCGCGGGATTTCATCCGCCAGATCATCCATGAGGACCTCGAGTCCGGGAAGCATGGCGAGATCGTTACCCGATTCCCGCCAGAGCCCAACGGCTACCTGCACATCGGCCACGTGATGTCCATCTGCCTCAACTTCGGCGTCGCTGCCGAGACGCGCGGCCGCACCTTCCTGCGCTTCGACGACACCAACCCGGGCAAGGAGGACGAGGAGTTCGTCAATGCGATCGAGGCCGACGTCCACTGGCTCGGCTTCGACTGGGAGGAGCGGCTGACGCACGCGTCCGACTATTTCGACGCGCTCTATGCCGCCGCCGAGCAGCTGATCGAGAAAGGGCTGGCCTACGTCGACTCGCTGTCAGCCGACGAGATCCGCGAGTACCGCGGCACGCTGACGGAGCCAGGCCGCAATAGCCCGTACCGCGACCGCAGCGTCGAGGACAACCTCGACCTGTTCCGGCGCATGCGCGCCGGCGAGTTCGCCGACGGCGAGCACGTCCTGCGCGCGAAAATCGACATGGCGTCACCGAACATGAATCTGCGCGACCCGGCGCTCTACCGCATCCGCCACGTCAGCCACCAGCACACGGGCGATGCCTGGCCGATCTACCCGATGTACGACTTCGCGCACACGATGTCGGACGCTTTCGAGGCGATCACGCATTCGCTGTGTACGCTCGAGTTCGAGGATCACCGGCCGCTCTACAACTGGTTCCTCGACGTGCTGGAGCCCGAGCACCGGCCGCGGCAGATCGAGTTCTCGCGACTGAACCTCGCCTACACGATAACGAGCAAGCGCAAGCTGTCCGCGCTGATCGACGAGGGCATCGTCACGGGCTGGGACGATCCGCGCATGCCGACCATCGCCGGTATGCGCCGGCGCGGCTACCCGGCCGCCGCGCTGCGCGACTTCGTGGCGCGGGCAGGCGTGACCAAGAAGGACAAGCTCATCGAGATGGGCATGCTGGAGAACAGCGTGCGCGAGGTATTGGGCGATCCGTCGCCGCGGCGCATGGCCGTGCTTAAGCCGCTCAAGGTCGTGCTGACCAACTACCCCGAGGGGCAGGTCGAGCACATGACGGCAATGAATCACCCCAACAATCCCGATATGGGCACGCGCGATGTACCGTTCTCGCGCGAGCTCTGGATCGAGCAGGACGACTTCATGGAGGAGGCGCCGCGCAAATTCTTCCGGCTCAAGCCGGGTGGGGAAGTTCGACTGCGTTCCGCGTACATCATCCGCTGCGACGAGGTGATCAAGGACGCGGCCGGCAACGTCGTCGAGCTGCACTGCAGCTACGATCCCGAGACGAAGAGCGGCATGCCGCAGAGCGACCGCAAGGTCAAAGGCACGATTCACTGGGTCTCGGCCGAACACGCCGTAGATGCCGAGGTGCGCCTGTACGATCGGCTGTTCAACGAGGCGAACCCGAACGCGGCCGAGGACTACCACAGCGTGCTTAACCCGAACTCGCTCGAGGTCGTGACGGCGAAACTCGAACCAGCCCTGGCCGAGCTACCGGCCGGCGAGGCCGTGCAGTTCGAGCGGCTTGGCTACTTCTTCCCGGACTCCCGCGACGACGCGCCGGACGCGCGCGTGTTCAACCGGATCGTGACGCTCAGGGATTCCTGGGCCAAGCTGGAAAAGCAGGCCCTCCAGGGTCAGTCCTAGCCGTCGGTCACCGTTAACGGCGCGCCGCGCTCGAGGCCGAGCCCCTCGGCGGCGTTGCCTTCCGCGCGCGCCACCTCGACGACATCGAACGAATTGATGAGTGCCAGGTAGTCACCCGGCTGTGCCCGGCCGTAGGTGTATTTCATGTCGAGGTTGTGGCCGGCGATGTGAATCACGGGCTGTTCGAAGGTCTCGATCAATTCCGAATCGATGTTGCTGATCAGGTTGCCGAAGGTATCGACCGTGACGATGCTGCCGCTGACCCGGCCGCTGCCGACATCGGGCTCGTCGAGCCAGGCCGGCACCCAGTCTTGCGTCGGTGTGCCAACGTCGGCGGGTGTCACGCGGCCCGCGGCAATCTCGGCGGCAACCGGGGCGAAAATGTCGCGACCGTGAAACGTGGCGCTCGGTTCGCGGATGCCGAGCGTCTCCAGCTTGTCGGCGTCGAGATGATAGACGGCCGCGCCCTCGGCCCGATCGAGCAGCCAGCCCAGCAGGCCGTTGTCCGGCGCGATGAAGACGTGCCCGTCGTAGTCGACGGCCAGGATCCTTCGCTCGGTGCCGACGCCCGGATCGACAATGGCAACGTGTACAGTGCCGGCCGGAAAATAGGAGTAAGCGCGCATAACCCAGAACCCGGCTTCCGGCGGCCACTGCGCGGGGATGTCGTGAGCCAGGTCGACGACCCGTGCGGCCGGAAAGCGGCCGAGTACGACGCCCTTCATGACGGCAGCGAACGGTCCCTTGTGTCCGAAGTCGGTCGTGAACGTGATGATGCCGGAGCGCTGCATGTTTTGTTGTTCGTGTTACGAGCAAGAGCGGAAATGGTAGCAGGGGGCCCCGGGCTCTGCTGACGGTGATTGCCCGAAAACACCGAGCGGGGCCCCGTAGGAGCGGCTTCCAGCCGCAATCAGCGACTCAAAGGAGACGTGCTCCGCGCCATCGCGCCACCGTAGGAGCGGCTTCCAGCCGCGAATCGCGCCATCGTAGGAGCGGCTTCCAGCCGCGATCGGCGTCTCAAAGGAGACGACGTGCTCCGCGCAATCGCGGCACCGTAGGAGCGGCTTCCAGCCGCGATCAGCGAATACGCCACCAGGTTGGCAGTATGACGTAAGGATAGTCCTCGATCCGCTCCACCAGTCCTGCCCTGACCGGGTTGTCGATGAGGTACCGGATTCGAACAGAGTAATCCTCATCGTCGCGAAGCGCGTGATCATGAAAGCCCGGCTGCCAAATCGGAGCAGCGACGCCCAGGTGGGCAAGACGATTGGCCGTGTAGCTTTTGAGAGAATGCATGACACGCGACAGAGAGCGTTCGCCCAGCTGACCAGCCAGGTGGACATGATCGGGCATCACAACCGCGGCATCGACAGTTAGCCGGCGTGTTCGATGGAGCCAGCGAATCGAGTCGAGGACGACCGATGCGTACTCGTGCCGGATGAAGATTCTTCGACGTTTAGCGACGGACGTGGTCAGAAAGTAGTGCAGGCCCGGTCGTGAGTATCGGCCCTTGCGCAAGGTCCTGGCGTGCGGGTTTTGGCGTGGCACCCGCATATTCTCGCGTCCTTGCTGTACGAACGCTTTGCCGCTTTCTTTGAGAATCCGCGAGATTCGATCAGTAACCGTATCCCCGGATCGCGGCTGGAAGCCGCTCCTACGGAGCGTGGTCGATTGTCACCTTCGCTAGCCAGCGGGCGTGACGCCCGCAAGCACCGATCCGGCGAGAACGAACAACACGGCAAGCTGGATGAGCGTCGCAATCACGCTGATCGCGAGGCCACCAAAGAAAGTAGTACCCAGCACGCCGGCCAACACCATCGCACCTATAGCGGCTGAAGCGACAAACGCGATAATGTCATTGCCCACGAATCCACCGATTCCCGCGGAGAATATCGCCATGATGATCACGGCGACCAGCGCGGAGCCGAAGCCCGTGTTCCTCGCGTTGACGATTTTCGCGCCGATCATGACGGGCACGACAAGAACCCCGGCGAGAACCGAGATTGCAATCAGGATTTCCACTGGATCTCTCCCTGGCAGTCGACAGCTACAACAAAACACCAGCGTAGCCGGCTTTGCAGGCGATGGCCGGACGTGCGTCTAGTTTTCGATCAACCGAAGATCGGGGAGCGCCTGATTGCCGAGATCACCCGAAGTAGTACCCAATGACCCGCCACACGCCATCGCTTCCCTTTGCGACGGCGACGACTTCCGCGGCGTGCTGGTTGTTTTCGTAGGCGCTGTCGAACGTGAAGATGACGTACTCGCCGGGCGGAGCGTCGGGAAGTGACTCGTGATATTCCGACGAGCTTTGTGATCGCTTATGGAGCTTCCCGAGTGGATCGCGCAGGTCCCTGAGATGCGCCCCCCAGTCTTCCTGCGAGACCTCGTCGCGCAATACGGCCGAGGCTTCCGAGTACGACTTGTCGTACTCTCGTTCGTCCACCAGCGAAAGAAAACCAGCGGCCGCAGCCTTTGCGGAATCGATTGACACAGAGTCCGCGTACGCTGCTACGCCAACTACGACGAGACATAGGACAGGAATAAGCTTTTTCATCTTCGCTCCCGCTGAGCCGGCACGAGCCATCATTCTAACGGACACGAGGAGGTTGGCGGGCTTGTTCGCCAGCGCGGACTACGAGTGGGCCCCCAGCGCCATCAGTCCCCGCCGCCAGCTCATATACGCGAAGTAGCCCGAGATCGCGTAGTTCAGGACCAGCTGGGCGACGTCACCCATGTCTTTTGCGCCGGCGAGCGTGTGGCCGAGATACATGCTGAAAATCAGCCCGATGATCGTGATCAGCCCCTCGACAGCGCCAATGAAGACGCTCAGGTCGGGTCGCCAGCGCATAACGACGGCGCAGGCGATGCAGAATGCGTAGTACACGCCTCGCCATACAGGCGCATCCGCGAGAAACGACAGGCGGATGTTGATATCGAGCAGAACATCCAGCACGACAAACAGCACCGTGGCCGCGTAGTAAGCGAACAGCTGATGATTGAGTGTGCTCCGCTTCATGCTCTACAAGCTGCGAGATGCCTCGGCCGGGTGCCGTTTCATGAACGTATGCTTCGCCCAGTAGATGAACAGCGTGTCGATGGCGGCGATCGCAATCTTGAACACGTACTTGGCGGCGCCGAGCGCGAGCGCCGTCTGCAGGTCCACCGTGCCCCACCAGACAATCAGCGAGTAGATTGCTGTATCCACCGCCTGGGATGCCATCGTCGAGCCGTTATTGCGCAGCCAGAGCCAGCGTTCGCCCGTCATGCTGCGAATCTTGTGAAAGGCCCATACGTCGAAACGCTGGCTAATCAGGTAGGCGATGAGCGAACCGATCACGAATCGCGGCGTGAAGTTCAGGATCGTGTTGAACGCGTCGTGTACGTCATTCGAAAAGCCGGCCGTTTTCGGGTTCGTGCTCGGCTGGTAAAGCAGGGCGAGGCTCATCATGACCAGCACAATGACGCTGACCGTGAAGCCCATCCAGACGGCTTTCGCTGCCTCATCTTTGCCGTAGTTTTCCGACAATACGTCGGTCGCGAAGAAGATGCTGGAGTAGAAGATGACCCCGAGGCTCGTCTCGAGGCCGAAGATGATCGTGAGCTTGGGCCCCTGCAGGTTGGCAAGCACAATCGCGACGGCAATTGCCACCTGCAGCCCGACCTTGCCGAACAGCCGGTACAGCATGACCGTACCGGCGAGGTCGAGCAGCAGGGTCGTCAGCCACAGTGCCTCCTGGTTGGAGGCATAGAAGGCCACGATGCCGTCAGGGATCATGCGCGCGTCAGGCGGCGAGGATGTCCAGGTGCCAGTCCGCGTTGCCGAAGATCTGGCCGATCGCGATCAGCCTTTTGAAGTAGTGCGCGATGTCGAGCTCCCAGGTGACGCCCATGCCGCCATGCAGCTGCACGG
Source organism: Woeseiaceae bacterium (assembly GCA_030066625.1). GTDB lineage: Bacteria > Pseudomonadota > Gammaproteobacteria > Steroidobacterales > Woeseiaceae > UBA1847. Next base: position 21,687 of record JASJBG010000003.1, on the reverse strand, counting down.
CCTCTTCACCGACTCTGCGCCCGGTGGTGCCGATCTTGTACTTGATGGCGCTGATCGCCCGGCGCGCATCGTCCTGCTCCGCGGCGTTGACCATCGTTGCCCACATGAGCAGTGAACGGGCCTGCTCGCAGTCGGTCAGCATGTCGACCATCCGATGCTGCAGCGCCTGGAAGCTGCCGATCGGGACCCCGAACTGCACGCGGTTTTTAGAGTATTCGATGGTCTTGTCCTTCATGACCTGCATAATGCCCACGGCTTCCGCGCACACGGCTAGTGTCGCCTCGTCGATCGTAGCCTGCAGTGCAGCGAAGCCTTCACCTTCGGCACCGATGATGTCGGCGGATACGCCTTCGAGCTCGAGCTCGGCCGCCTGGTGACCATCGACAGTCGGGTAATCCCGAACCTTGAGGCCATCGCTGTCGGCGCGAACGGCGAACAGGCTGATGCCGTCCTCGTCGCGACGATCGCCTGACGTGCGGGCAGGAACGACGATCAGGTCGGCATTGCGGCCGTTGAGCACGTAGCCCTTGTGACCCGACAGCACCCAGTCGTCACCGTCTTTAGCCGCGGTCGTCGTAATATCGCTGAGGTCGTAGCGGCCCTGCGGCTCGACGAACGCGAGCGCGGCCTGCAGCTCGCCGCCTATGATGCTGGTAAGCCAGTCGGCTTTTTGCTCTGCGCTGGCGGCACGCTTCAGGATGCCGCCTGCCAGAACGATGTTCGCGAGGTAAGGCTCTACGACGAGTCCACGGCCGAAGCGCTCCATGACCACCATCAGGTCGATCGGGCCGCCGTCGAATCCGCCGTCTTCCTCGCTGAACGGCACGGCCGTCCAGCCGAGCTCGGCGAACGTCTGCCACACCTCGGTGCTGTAACCACGATCGCTGCCAGCATGTTCCTGGCGCGTATCGAAGTCGTAGTCGTTCTCGAGGAATTTGTCGATGCTGTCGGCCAGCATCAGCTGGATTTCGTTGAGTGAAAAGTCCATTCGGCCGCCCCTAGAGTCCGAGTACGTGCTTCGAGATGATGTTCTTCTGGATTTCGTTCGAGCCGCCGTAGATCGACGCCTTGCGGAAGTTGAAGTACTTCAGCGACGTCTGTGTCTCGGCGCCTTCGCCGACCGGCTCGCCGGCGAAGTCCGGCTCGTACTGTGCCTGGACGAAGGGCAGGGCATAGTAGCCCGCGGCTTCCATGTACAGCGCATCAATGGCCTGTTGTACCTCTGTGCCCTTGATCTTGAGGATCGACGATTCCGGTCCGGGCGCCTTGCCGGAAGCGACGGCCGCGAGCGTGCGCAGTTCGGTGTACTCGAGTGCCCGCAGCTCGACTTCGACCTCGGCAAGCTTGCGCATGAAATTTCGGTCGGCTGACAGCGGCTCGGCACCGCGCACCGACCGCCCTGCCTGTTCCTTTAGCTTGCGCAGCCGGTACCAGGATTCGGCGACGCCGGCGATGTTGGCGCGCTCGTGCTGCAGCAGCACCTTGCCATAGGTCCAGCCCTTGCCTTCCTCGCCGACCAGGTTCCCGATCGGCACCTTCACGTTTTCGAAATGCACCTCGTTGACCTCGTGGTCGCCTTCGATCGTTATGATCGGTTTGACGCTGACGCCCGGTGTGGACATGTCGACAAGCAGGAAGCTGATGCCCTCCTGGCGTCGCGCGACGTCCGTGTTCGTGCGGGCGAGGATGAAAATCCAGTCGGCGTATTGGCCGAGCGTCGTCCAGGTCTTGGTGCCGTTAACGATGTAGTGGTCGCCGGCGAGATCGGCGCGGGTTTTCAGCGACGCGAGGTCGGAGCCCGAGCCGGGTTCCGAATAGCCCTGGCACCACCAGACGTCGCTGGCCAGGATGTCAGGCAGGAAACGCTCCTTCTGCGCCTCGTCACCGAAGGTATAGACGACCGGGCCAACCATGCTCAGCCCGAACGGCACCATGGCCGGAACGTTCGCCTCGGCCATCTCGATCGCGAAGATATACTTCTGTACGGGCGTCCAGCCCGTTCCGCCGTACTCGACCGGCCAGTTGACGCCCGCCCAGCCCTTGTCGTGGAGCGCTTTCTGGGAACGGATCATGTCGTCGCGGGTCAGAGGAATGCCGCGGTTGTTCTTGTCGAGGATGTCAGCGGGGTAGGCTTCGGCGAAGAATTGCCGGACTTCGTCCCGGAACGCGAGTTCATCGGCGGAGAAGGTGACTTTCATGCGAGTCCCTGTTTTGGGCGGCGGGACAGGATGCCGCCATTGGGATCGAAAATAAAGCGCGAAATCGGGCAGAATTAAGCAATGAGTTCACCCCTGAGTCCTGACGAATCACCGGCGCCGGCGCGCGAGACCTTGAAGGACGCGCTGAAGCGGCCGCTGCATGACCTGCGCATCTCGCTCCTCGACCGCTGCAATTTCCGCTGCCCGTACTGCATGCCGGAGTCGGAGTTCCACGCGGACTACGAGTTCCTGACGCGGGCCAACCGGCTGACCCACGGCGAGATTCTCAAGGTTGCGTCGGTCGCGACGTCGCTCGGCGTATCGAAACTCCGGATCACCGGCGGCGAACCGCTGCTCGACAAGAAACTCCCCGATCTCGTCGCCGGCCTGGCGGCGTTGCCGGGTGTCGACGACCTCGCGATGACGACCAACGCGATGCTGCTCGCGCCGATCGCCGAGACGCTGCAACAGGCCGGTCTGCATCGCGTGACGATCAGTCTGGACAGCCTCGACCCGGACGTGTTCAAGACAATGAGCGGCGGCCGCGGCGATCTCGCCACCGTGCTCGACGGCATTGCCGCAGCGGAGGCCGCCGGGCTCAGCCCGATCAAGATCAACGTCGTCGTGCAGCGCGGGGTCAACGACCACACGGTGCTCGACCTGCTCGAGCACTTCCGCGGCAGCGGCCACATCGTGCGGCTGATCGAGTTCATGGACGTCGGCAACCGCAACGGCTGGCAGATGCAGCAGGTCGTGCCGTCTCGCGAGCTCCTGAAGATGGTAGGTGCCCGCTGGCCGCTCCGGCCCGTGGGACGCAACTACCCGGGTGAAGTCGCGCGGCGCTACGAGTATGTCGACGGGGCAGGGGAGATCGGCTTCATTTCGTCAGTGACCGAGCCGTTCTGCGGCAGCTGCTCGCGCGCACGGCTGTCGGCCGATGGAACCCTGTACACTTGCCTGTTCGCCACGCACGGGACCGATCTTCGGGAACCGCTGCGAAACGGCGCCGACGACGAGGAACTGACCGACATCCTTTCGCAGATATGGCTGCAGCGGGCCGATCGATACTCCGAGCTCAGAAAGCCGGAGGTCGCCGCGCATCATTCCCTGTCGAAGGTGGAAATGTACCGGATTGGTGGATGACGTGAGCAAGCTGAGCCATATCGATGACCACAACCGGCCGACCATGGTCGACGTGAGCAACAAGGACGTGACCGCACGAGAAGCCACTGCACGCTCGACGGTCCGGTTGCCCGCGGAGGTGCGCAGCGCCATCGACGGCGACGAGATCCAGAGCAAGAAGGGCCCCGTGTTCGCGACCGCGATCATTGCGGGCGTCATGGCGGCGAAGAAGACACACGAGCTGATTCCGTTCTGTCACCCGCTTGGGCTGGAGAAGTGCGACGTCACGATCAGCCTCGACGGCGACAACGCGGTCGTGGAGTGTCGATGCCGCGTGCACCACAAGACCGGTGTCGAGATGGAGGCGCTGACGGGTGCGTCGGTTGCCGCGCTGACGATCTACGACATGTGCAAGGCGCTGTCGCACGACATTGTCATCAGCGAGACTCGCCTGGTGGCGAAATCCGGCGGCAAGAGCGAGTACCGGCATGAGCCGTAAGCGACCTTTGTTCGGCCTGGTGCTTGCCGGGGGACGCAGCCGCCGCATGGGGCAGGACAAGGCGCTGCTCGACCGTGACGGCCAGTCGCAGCTGGCTTTTGCAATGTCAGCCGTCGCCAGCGTCACGGAACTCCAGTTCGTGTCGACACGGGCCGACCAGCAGGAGGATGCCGAGCGTAGCCGCTACGCGCAGATCGTCGACCGTTACGACGATCTCGGTCCCGTGGCCGGTGTGCTGTCGGCGATGGACGAGTACCCGGAGGTTGACTGGCTCGTGGTCGCCTGCGACTTGCCGAATCTCGACGAGGCGACGCTCACAGAGCTTGTGGACAGCCGGGCTGAAGATGCGCCGTTCACAGCCTATCGCTCCAGCTACGACGAGCTGCCGGAGCCGCTGTGTGCGATCTATCCGGCGGAGAGCCACGCGATACTGCGAGGCTTCGTCGACGAGGGGCTCAAGTGCCCGCGCAAGATGCTGATCCGCTCCGAGACGCAGCTGCTGGCGCAGCCAAACCCGGCAGCCCTCGATAACGTCAATACGCCGGACGACCTGGCCGGCAGTGTCCTGAAGGCAAACGGATGAAGACAATTACCGTGCGTTACTTCGCGATGTTTCGCGAACACGCGGGTGTCGGCGAGGAGTCGCTGACCCTCGACGTGCAAACGGCCGCCGACGTGTTCGCGGCAACCCGTGAGCGGCATCGCTCGAGCGAGCCTGTGGGCCACTGCAAGGTGGCTATCAACGACGACATGGCCGACTGGGACGCCCCGGTCGCGGACGGCGACACCGTCTTCCTGTTCCCGCCCGTTGCCGGCGGCTGAGGGTTTGAACGAATGATCACGATGACAACGGATCCGATCCTTCCGGATGAGCTACGCGATAATCTGTTCGACCCCGGCGCCGGAGCCTACTGCGCCTTCGAGGGCTGGGTCCGCAACGTCAACGAGGGCCACGCGGTAGAGCGGCTCGAATACGAAGCTTACGAGCCGCTCGCCATCAAGGAAGGCGAGCGGATTCTCGCCGAGGCGCGGGAGCGTTTCAAAACGCTGCATGCCCACTGCGTGCACCGCACGGGCCTGCTCGAGATCGGCGACTGCGCGGTCTGGGTAGGAGTATCCGCTCCGCACCGCGACGAAGCCTTCCTGGCCTGCCGCTTCATCATTGATGCACTAAAGGTACGGCTGCCGATCTGGAAGAAAGAGCACTACGTGAACGGCGACTCCGGCTGGGTCAACTGCGGGCGCTGCGCCGCGCACGGTCACTCGGCGGCCTGATTCATACGTGCCAGTCGCTCGAGGTCTTCGGGTGTATCAACATCGATCGCCGCGTCCACGTTCGGAATCGACCGGACGGTAAACGCGGGATCGTCAAAAACCGCCCGCGCGCCGCGGTCGCCGTCAAGCGCTTCGAGCGCCGCAAACGTTCCTCGCGGCAGAACGGCAGGCGCACCGACGATACCGTCGTACGCTGTTGCAACGATCTCATTCGGGTCGCCTGACCATGTCGCCAGCAGGCTCGCCAGGTGCGTCGCGTCGATGCGCGGCTGGTCCGCGAGTATCAGCAGCATGGCGCTGGCGGAATCGCGAAGGCAGCGGCTGGCAAGCGCGAGCGACGTGCCCATTCCGTCGCTGTAGCGTTCATTGACCGCCATAAACTCGCACAGCCCGTCAGCGGCTCTCGCGACAGCGGCACTTTCGAAGCCGGTAACGAGCATCGAGCGGCGTCCGCAAAGCTCGCGTGCAAGTCGCGCGGCACGTTTGACCAGCGCCTCGCCATCGACGGTTGCGAGTTGCTTCGCGGAACCGAACCGAGTTGCCTCGCCGGCGGCGAGCACGACGGCGAAGACCCTGGACACGTCTGAATCGGTTTCCAATGACACGCTTGAACCCCCGGCAACACTTGCGGCGGACACAGTATATGTGTATCAGTAGCGGGCACGAAGACGCGCAAGCGCGCACGGGGATACACGTTGCACGTAATTGAATCGATCGAGGATGCCAAGGCCCTCGAGGGCACCGAGGTTGGTTTGTCCGACTGGGTGGTCATCGATCAAAACCGGATTGACCAGTTCGCCGAAGCGACGAACGACTACCAGTGGATCCACGTCGATACGGAGCGTGCCGAGCGCGAGATGCCCGAGGGCCGGACCATCGCGCACGGCTACCTGACGCTGTCGCTGATTCCCGCGCTCACAGGTTCCTTCGTCGACGTCAAGAAGCTCACGCGCGCGATAAATTTCGGTGTCAACAAAGTGCGCTTCTACACACCGGTGCCGAGCGGCGCGCGGGTTCGCGCTCGCGCCACCGTGTTGTCGGCACGGCGCCGGGCCGGTGCCCTGATGCTGACTTCGGAGGTCCGCATCGAAGTCGAAGGGGAGACCAAACCGGCCTGCGTCGCCGAGACGCTGGGCATGTACTTCTTCGAAGGCGCTTAAGAGACCTATTCGTCGAGAAAGTCGGCCGTCGCCTGGCGCGTGCGGTCGACGAGCAGGCGCGTGACGTCCGGGCGCGAGTAGTGGCCGACGACGTCGAGATTCTGGCGCTCCTCGAGTACGACCCGGTGATCGAGTTCGACGATGCGCAGCGACTCCACCTCTGTTTCCGGCTCGAGCAGCCATTCGCCGGTCGGTGCCGCGACGCAGGAGCCGCCGTTCGCCATGACCGCATCCGCGTTTTCCTTGAGCAGATCTGCGTGCGGCACGTCGTCGCCGATGTCGCTCTCACGCATCAGGCCGGATACGGACACGACGAAGGAACGTGACTCGAGCGCAATGAAGCGGGTGATGTCCTCGGTGTTGCGCCGGCTGCCGGGCCAGATGGCCACGTGCAGGTCCTCGCCGGCCGCGTACAGCGCGGCGCGCGGCAGTGGCAGCCAGTTCTCCCAGCAGTTGAGCCCGCCGACCGTGAACGGGCCTAGCGGGTGAGTCCTCAGGCCGTTGCCGTCACCGCTCGCCCAGACCAGCCGCTCCTCGTAGGTCGGCATGAGCTTGCGGTGGACCGAACCGATCTCGCCCGCGCGATCGACATAGACCATCGAGCAATACAGGCTGTGACCGCCGCGGTCGCTGGCGCGTTCCATCGTGCCGACGTAAACGGCGATCGAGTGTTCGGCGGCGGCGCTGCAGATCGCATCGAGGTCACCGCGATCGATGACGACGGACTGCTCGACATAGTGCGCGTAAAGGGACTTCTGCAGCTCCGAGTTGAAGCGTGCGCCGTCGGTGCGCTCAACCCAGAACGGGTAGCCGGGCAGCAGCGCTTCGCCGAACACGACGAGGTCGGCCCCGCCGTTCGCGGCCTCGATGATGCGGTCGACGATCTTCTCTGTCGTCGCGACGCGGTCGAGCCACACGGGCGCGATCTGGGCGAGGGCTACGCTGATGGTTGATCCGGTCATGTTGACTCCCCCTGTGTGAGAACAAGAACGCGAAAATTGAAGCGCAAAAAAAGGGCGGCAAGCCGTGCTTGCCGCCCTTACGAGCCTTGCAGGCGCTTCGACTTTAGTCGAAGAAGTACCTGAGCGTCACGCCCCAGGTGCGCGGCGTGTTCGGGTAGCCCGAGAAGCTGCCTGCCTGCGCGACCGACGGGAACGAGCTCTGCAGCCAGTTGTCGTCGTTGATGTTGCGACCCCAGATCGTTGCCTGGAAGCCGTTGTCCCACTGGACGCCGGCGCTGGCGTTGATCGTGCCGACTTCACGTGAAGCAACCGACTCCGGAACGTTGTCGTTGACCTGTACGTCGCTCTCGTACCAGTACTCGGCACGGACGAACGCGTCGCCGCCCAGCAGGTTGAACGCGTAGCGGGCCGACGTCGTGATGCTGGTTTCCGAGATGCCGGCCGGCGCCCGGCCGGTCAGGTCTGCCGGACCGCCGACGCCGTTACCCGCCGGGAACGAGTCGTACTCGGGATCCAGGAACATGCTGGCGAAGTTGAACTGCAGGTCCGGAATCGGCTGCCACAGGAAGTCGACCTCGATGCCGGTCGTCGACTGCTTGCCGGCGTTGGCGAGTGCGAAGCCCGTGCCGAGGAACAGGTTCGACTGGAAGCCTTCGATTTCCTGGTCGAAGATCGCGGCATTGAGGATGAAGTTATCCCACTGGCCCTTCAGGCCGAACTCCAGCAGCTGCGATTCCTCGGGACCCGCGTTGCGCGTGCCGGCGACCAGGTTGTTGACCGAGAGGCCCGCAGCTTCGAGCGCCGCAATGTCGCTTGCGAATGGCCGCGAGTCACGCGACAGGTTCCAGGACGTGGCCTTGAAGCCGGTACCGGCGCTTGCATAGATGTTGACGTCATCGTTCACGTCGAACGCGATGCGCGCTGTCCACGTCGTCTGCGAATCCGACGATGAGCCGGACTCGACCGAGTTCGGGTAGTTGACGAACGGCGGCAGGAACTGCAGCGGCTGCAGGGCGAGCAGCTGGTTACAGTTCGGCGGCGGCGCGGTCGCCGAGCACTCCGTCATGCTGAGCGTCTGCAGCTGCGCGATGAGCCCCGGGTTCATCATGCCGACGTTGGCGATGTTCTCGGGTGTCGGCGGCAGACCGGTTGCGGTCTGGAATGCGAGGCCGAACCCGGTGGACACCATATCGACGGCCGAGAATACGTCCGTGCCGGCGATGTTGACGCTCGTATCCTTCTCGTCGTTCGTGTAGTTGATGCCGAGCGTAATCGTGGTGCGCTCGCCGAGATCGAAGTCGACCTGGCCGAAGATCGAGTAGGCGTCGTTGGTCAGCGTCGCGACCTCGGTGTTGCCCTGACCCGAGGCGAAAAACGTGCCGCCCGGAAGGCCGAGGCCAGCCTCGAGCACCGACAGAGGCGACGGGTCGATGCCCGGTGTGCCGCCACCGCCCAGGATGGCGAGAATGTCGGCGTACGGGCGGAACGCGTCGCCATAGATGATGCCGCTGTTCTGGTCGACGTCTTCGTCAAAGAAGAAGCCGCCAAGGACCCAGTCGAAGTTTTCGGCCGATCCAGTGAGGCGCAGTTCCTGCGTAAACGTATCAATGTTGGTGTCGGTCAGGTTGCCGGTCTGGTCGCTGATCAGCGCGGCACTCGTGAAGTCGACGTCGGCGTTGTCGAAGCGCTCCTGGCTGCGGAACGCCGTGATCGACGTCAGCGTCACGCTCTCGTTGAGATCCCAGTCGAGCTGCAGCGATACGCCCGAGTTTTCGATCTCGTTGTTCGGGTCGAAGTCGTAGAAGCCCTCGTAGGCAAACGGCGCGTTCGGCACCAGCTGGCCGCCAACGAGCGCGATCGCCGCGCCGGTGGGGCCATTCTGAAGGTTGGCGACACCGCAGCAGGCCTCGTCGAGCTTGTCCCAGTCGGCGATGAGCCGCGCCTCGAAGGTCTCGTTCGGTACCCACAGCGCCTGGCCGCGCACGCCCTGGCGATTGAGTTCGTTGAGCGAGTTGCCGGTCTCGAGGTTGTCGTAGTAGCCGTCACGCTCGTTGTAGCTGCCCGACACCGATACAGCGAACGTGTCGCTCAGCGGACCGTTGACGTCGCCTTTCAGGATGATCTGGCTGTACTCACCCGCCGTCACCGACACGGAGCCCGACACGCTGTCGAGACTCGGCTTTTCCGTGATGACGTTGATGACGCCCGCCGACGCGTTCTTGCCGAACAGCGTGCTCTGCGGGCCCTTGATGACCTCGATGCGCTCGAGGTTCGGGAAGTCGGCGAGGGCGGACGCGGACCGCGAGCGGTAAACGCCGTCGATGAAGACGCCGACCGACGGCTCGATGCCGGCGTTGTTGGCGCCGTTACCGAAACCGCGAATCAGGAAGTTCGTGTTGGCGCTGGTCTGCAGCTGGCTGATTCTGAGGCTCGGTACCAGCGACTGCAGGTCCTTGACGTCCAGTATCTGCGCCTCGTCGAGCGTGGCGGACGAAACGACCGATACCGCGACGGGCAGCGACTGCAGCGTCTGCTCGCGTTTCTGCGATACGACGATGATTTCCTCGAGCACGACGTTCTCTTCCTGCGCATTGGCAGTCGAGGACACCGACAGCGCCGCGGCAATAGCACCGAGTGCGCACAGGAAACGATTCATCCGGGCACGGATGAGCGAAGAATTAGCGACCATGTCTCCCCCCCTTGGGAATTGCACAAGCATCAAACCGCCGGTGGATCGGATTTGCCGAAACGACCGCGAATTTGCCAGAAGAAACAGTCGCTTTGGCCGAGAACTTCAGACCCTTTGGCTGGCCGCAAGGATACCATGGTTTGGCGCGCTTGCACCCCAAAATGCGGTGGTCTGCGGGCGCTTCTGTTAAATTACCGTCGCGTAGACAATGACAACAAAAAAGGGGGAAACGTGAAGGGACTCATGATGGATACGCCGCTCTCGATCTCGTCGATCGCGGAGCATGTTCGCAAATTCCACGCGGGCCGCGAGATCATGTCGGTCACCGTCGACAACCCGGCTCATCGCTACACCTGGGGCGACTGCATTGATCGGTCGAAACAGCTGGCCAAGGCGCTCGCCGGACTCGGTCTGGAGCGCGGCGATCGCGTCGCAACGATAGCCTGGAACGACTACCGTCACCTCGAGGTGTACTATGGCGTATCCGGCGGCGGCTATGTCTGCCATACGATCAACCCGCGGCTGTTTCCCGAGCAGCTGATCTTCATCATCAACCACGCCGACGATCGCTGGCTGTTTGTCGACGTGATGTTCATGCCGCTGATTGAAAAGCTGGCCGAGCACATCAAAGGCGTAGAAGGCATCGTCGTCATGACGGACGAGGCGCACATGCCTGAGACGGCGCTCGACAACGTGCACTGCTACGAGACGCTGGTCGGCAATGAAACGCCCGACTACGACTGGCCCGATCTCGACGAGAACAGCGCGGCTGCGCTCTGCTACACGTCGGGCACGACGGGCGATCCGAAGGGCGTGCTGTACAGCCACCGTTCGAGCGTACTGCACGCGTTTGCGTCGATTGCACCGGACGCACTGAACCTGTCGAGTAGCGACACGATCCTGCCGGTCGTGCCCCTGTTTCACGTCAACGCCTGGGGCATCCCGTATTCCGCGGCCATGACCGGCGCGAAGCTCGTCTTGCCCGGCCCCAAGATGGGTGACGGCGAGACGCTATACAAGCTCCTCGAGGCAGAGGAGGCTTCCCTTGCGCTCGGCGTGCCGACCGTATGGCTCGCGCTGCTGCAGTATTGCGCCACGGCCGGCGTGACGCTCGACAAGCTCGACCGGACGGTCATCGGCGGCGCCGCGGTGCCGCGCTCGATGATCGAGGAGTTCCGCGACAAGCACGACGTCGTCGTCATCCAGGGCTGGGGCATGACCGAGATGAGCCCGCTGGGCACGGCCAATACGCTCAAGGCGGGGCTGGAGTCGCTGTCGCCCGATGAGAAGCTGGATCTAGCGACCAAGGCGGGCCGCGGCATTTACGGCTGCGAGCTCCGGATCGTCGACGACGAGGGCAAGGAGCTGCCGTGGGACGGCGTTGCCTACGGTGCGCTGCAGGTGCGCGGGCCGTGGATTTGCAGCGACTATTTCAAGCTCGCCGGCAGCGCCGGCTCGCACACGCCCGACGGCTGGTTCGATACCGGCGACGTCGCGACGATCGACGAAAACGGTTACATGGCGATCACCGACCGCACCAAGGACGTGATCAAGTCGGGCGGCGAGTGGATCAGTTCGATCGAACTGGAGAATACGGCCGTCGGTCATCCGGCGGTGGCGGAGGCCGCCGTCATCGGCGTCGCACACCCGAAGTGGACCGAGCGGCCGCTTCTGATCATCGTCAAGGCCGAGGGAGCCGATATCAGCAAGGAGGAGATGCTCGAGTATTTCGACGGTAAGGTTGCGACCTGGTGGATTCCGAACGACGTCGCTTTCGTCGACGAACTGCCGCACACGGCAACCGGCAAGATCAAGAAGATTGAATTGCGTAAGCAATTCGCTGACTATGCGTTCCCTGAGTGAGAGCAGGTGACATTCGCGTCACCGCGGCGAGGAACGTGAATGGCTGATCCAAAGCGACTGTACGGTCTGAAGGCCGTGGTCACCAGCGCGGGCAGTGGCATCGGCGAGGCCGTTGCGCGCACGCTGGCCAAGCACGGTGCGACCGTGCTTGCGGTCGACGAGGAAAACTCCGGCGTCGAGCAGCTGTTTCGATCGGTGAAGGGCGTCGAGGGCGTGCCCACGAGCCTGCGTGAGACCGGCAAGCTGACGGCACTGGTCGAGACGGCCATCGACAAGCTCGACGGCATCGACATCCTCGTTTGCGACTTTCCGCTGCAGCCCTCGACGCCGATAACGGTTGGTGACGATTCGCTCGATCGCCTGCTCGATCGGCGTGCCGAACTTACGATGGCTATCTGCCGTGCCGCACTGCCGCACCTCAAGAAGAGCCCGTCGGGCCGGATCGTCAACATCGGTTTCCTGCGCAGCGTGTTCTCCGCGGAGGCCGGCGCAGCGAGTCGCCGTGCCGAGCAGAACCTCGCATCGATTACCCGCGCGCTCGCGGCCGAGATCGGCGAGTTCGGCATCACCGCGAACTACGTGCAACCCGGCGCGATCATGACGCCCTCGAGCCGCGACGTGTTTCGGCGCAACACGGACCTTCGCGATTACTGCATCGCCAACTCGGCGGCACGGCGCCTCGGCGAACCCGTTGACGTTGCCAAGGTCGTCCTGTTCCTGGCCAGCGACGACGCCATGTTCGTCAACGGCAGCGGCATCGCGGTCGACGGCGGGCGCACCGACACCTAAGGGATTCGATGCACCCCGTTCTCGAGGACCTCATCTCGCTGCTCAAGCTCGAGCAGATTGAGGACAACATCTTCCGCGGCGAGAGCCGTGACATAGGCAGCCCGCAGGTGTTTGGCGGTCAGGTCCTCGGCCAGGCACTGTCGGCTGCGCAGCTGACCGTCGAGGGTCGCGTCGCGCACTCGCTGCACGCGTATTTCCTGCGGCGCGGCGACATCAACGCGCGCATCGTCTACGAGGTCGACCGGGCGCGCGACGGCGGCAGTTTTTCGAACCGCCGCGTGGTCGCGATCCAGCACGGCCGGCCGATCCTGAACATGGCCGCGTCGTTCCAGACACCGGAGGACGGCCTCGAACATCAGGCGGAGATGCCCGACGTCGCCGGGCCCGACGGGCTGAAGGGCTTCGAAGAGGTTGCCCGCGAACTGCCCGACTGCGTGCCTATGATGATGCGTCGCTTCCTGACCGAGAAACGGCCGTTCGAGTTTCGACATGTCAGGCCAGTCAACTTCGAGGCGCGCGAGAAGCTGCCGCCGGTTGCGCACGTCTGGATTCGTGCGGTCGATGAGCTGCCCGACGACCCGACGCTGCACCAGAACCTGCTCGCCTACGTGTCCGACTACGAGCTGCTCGGCGCGAGCACGCTGCCGCACGGCCTGTCGTTCATCCGTGACAACGTGATCATGGCGAGTCTCGACCATGCGCTCTGGTTCCACCGGCCCGTCAAGATCGACGACTGGCACCTGTATTCGCTCGAAAGCCCGAACGCCAGCGGCGCCCGCGGCCTGTCACGCGGGCAGATCTTCACACAGGACGGGAAGCTCGTTGCCTCGACCTCGCAGGAAGGACTCGTGCGCGTCATCGACCCCGGGGCAGCGCAGAAGCGCTCGCACCCGAAGCACCAGGACTGATCCCCGGACGCGATTTGATCACGGGTGTTGCAGACTGGGACGCCGATCGCTTCGGCGCGATTTCTCTACAGGCCATTGCGAAGCACTTTGCGTCGCCGGCGAAATACCGGCTGGCGGAACGGCGCTACCCAGCCGGTGAAGAGGTGATGGAAATTACCCGCGATGCGTCGATCTTCGTCGTTGGCGGCGCCATAAATATTCGTGCGAATGACGGTGAGGCCAGTCTGGAATCGGGCCAGTACGCCAACTTGTCCGAAGGAACCTATTTCATCCGTTCCCTGACGGCCCGCGAAGCATTAATCGTATTCGCGTGGCTGTTGCCGCCGAAATTCCGGCGACACTGAGCTAAATCAGGAAAGGGACTTGAGCTCGGCGCTGAAGCGCGCCGCATTCTTCACGTAGACGTCGGCCGACAGACCGATTTGCGCGATTTCGTCCGCGCTCAGTTCGCGGGCGACCTTCGCCGGCGCGCCGAGAATCAGCACGCCTTCCGGGAATTCCTTGCCCTCGGTGACGAGCGCGTGCGCGCCGACGACGGAGTTCGCACCGATTTTCGCGCCGTTCAGGATCGTCGAGCCGATGCCGATGAGCGCGTTGTCGCCGATCGTGCAGCCGTGCAGCATGACCTTGTGACCGATGGTGACGCCCGCGCCCAAGGTCAGCGGCATGCCGGGGTCGGTGTGCAGCACGCTGCCATCCTGCACGTTGGAACGCTCGCCGATCGTGATCAGCTCGTTGTCGCCGCGCAGCACCGCGTTGAACCAGACGGAGGACTTGTCTTCCAGGCGCACACGGCCGATGACGCTTGCGTTGTCGGCAACGAAGTGCCCGTCACCGACAATCTCTGGTTCGCGATCGCCGAGGCGGTAGATCAAGTGGCCTTGCCCTGTGCCGCGACCGCCGCGGCCGCTTTTGCGATCGCTTCAGGGTCGCCGAGGAATTCGCGCGACAGGGGCTTCAGGTTGTCATCCAGCTTGTAGTCCAGCGGCACGCCGGTCGGGATGTTGAAGCCGGTAATCTCGTCGTCGGATACCTCGTCGAGCATCTTGACCAGCGCACGCAGGCTGTTGCCGTGCGCTGCGATCAGCACGTTTTTGCCGGCCGCGAGGTCGGGCGCGATGCGCTCGTTCCAGCACGGCAGCACCCGGTCGAGCGTGAGCTTCAGCGATTCGGTGGAGGGCAGGTCGTCGATGCCCGCGTAGCGCGGATCGTGCGACGGATGCCGCTCGTCGTCGGCTTCGAGTTCCGGGGGCGGAATGTCGTAGCTGCGCCGCCAGATGTGGACCTGGTCGTCGCCGTATTTCGCAGCGGTCTCGGCCTTGTTGAGGCCCTGCAGGGCGCCGTAGTGGCGCTCGTTGAGGCGCCAGTCGCGGATGACCGGAATCCACATCAGGTCCATCTCGTCGAGCACGATCCACAGCGTCCGAATCGCGCGCGTCAGCACCGATGTGTAAGCGACGTCGAAGTCATAGCCGAGCTCCTTGAGCAGCCGGCCGGCCTCCTTGGCCTCGGCAAGACCTTTTTCAGTCAGGTCGACGTCGGTCCAGCCGGTGAACAGGTTCTTCAGATTCCAGTCGCTCTGCCCGTGCCGGCAGAGAACAAGCTTGCCTGCCATGAATGTCTCCGTAGTAGTGTCAGGTCAGTCGGCTACGAGCTCGCGCAGCTCCTGCGCCGCAACGGTCAGCGTAGCAAAGTCGATGTCGCCGCGTAGCCTCATCTCTTCGACCGTCCATTTGAAACGGCCGACGTCGTCGCTGCGTGCGTCCAGCCAGTCGTTCACGCGCACCCGGATGTCGCGCTTGGACCGCTTCTGCAGCAGCTCGATCGCGAGTTCGCGGCGCAGGCGGTAAAACTCCTCGCGCAGGTGGCCGCGCGCCATTGCCTGCCAGCGGCCCTGGACTTCGAGGTCCTCGACCGAGTTGTGCAGCCAGTAGAGCTCGAGGTTTTCGTTGAACGTCGAGTACAGCTTGGCGACGTCGAGGACGTCGCGATTGTACTCGGCGGACAGGTCGGCGATATCGAGCGCCGCCCGCGTCAGCAGCAGCGACGACATGCGATTTGCGAGCTTCTCGGGCACGCCCATGCCGATGTACCAGTCGCGGGCTTTCTCGTGACGCAGCCGCGCCGACGTCGAGATGACCGCGCCCGTACGTGTGTACATGGTCTGCATGCGTTCCTTGAGACGTTCGACGGCCGTTTCAACGACGAGCTCGTCGTCGAAACGCTCGATGAGCCAGTAGCAGACGTGCCGCAGCGTCCGGCTAACCTCGAACATCATCGACATCTGCGCGCTCGCCGGAATCTCGTGGTCGAGCTCCTCGATGGTCTTGAGCAGGTTGCCTGCACGGCAGAGCTGGCGCGCCACGACGTAGGCACGCGCAATTGTCACGATGTCGGCGCCGGTGTCGACCTGCGCGCGCTTGACGAATGCCGGTCCCATGCGATTCACGACGTTGTTCGCGATCAGCGTCGCGAGTATCTGCCGGCTCAGGCGATGGCCCGGCAGCAGGTCCGCGTAGCGGCGCCGCAATACGTCCGGGAAATAGCGCATCGGGTCGGCCTTGAGGAAGTCCTCGAGCGACTGGTTCGACTCGATCAGGCCGTCGTACAGGTCGATCTTGGCGTAGCTCAGTACGACGGCGAGCTCCGGTCGCGTGAAGCCCTGCTTGCGTTTGCGGCGTTCCTCGATCTCGACGTCGTCGGGCAGGTACTCGAGTTCGCGGTCGAGGAGCCCTGTGCGTTCCAGGTTGGTGATCAGGCGCGCCGTCTCATCGATGCGCTCGAGCGAGCGGATCTCGCTCATGCTGATGGCCTGCGTCTGCAGATAGTTGTTGCGCAGCACGAGTGCCGCGACGTCGTCCGTCATCGAGGCGAGCAGCTGGTCACGCTTGCCGCGCGTCATGCCGCGTTCCTTGGCGACGTCGGACAGCAGGATTTTGATGTTGACCTCGCGGTCGGAGCTGTCGACGCCCGCCGAGTTGTCGATGAAGTCCGTGTTGATGCGGCCGCCGGCCTGGCTGTATTCGATCCGCGCAAGCTGAGTCAGGCCCAGGTTTCCGCCCTCGCCAACGACCTTGCAGTGCAGTTCACCGGCATTGACGCGCACCGTATCGTTGGAGCGGTCGCCAACGTCGGTATGGCTCTCGGTGCCGGCCTTGACGTAGGTGCCGATGCCGCCGTTCCAGAGCAGGTCGACGGGCGCCCTGAGTATCGCCCGGATCAGCTCGTCCGGCTGCATTGACTGCTCCTCGACGCCGAGCAGATTCCGGACCTCGGCGCTGATCCGGATCGTCTTCGCCTGTCGCGAGAATATGCCGCCACCCTTCGATATGAGCGATTCGTCGTAGTCCGTCCACGACGAGCGGCCTTTCTTGAACAGCCGGTTGCGCTCGCGATAGCTCGCGGCCATGTCGGGGTCCGGATCGAGGAAGATGTGCAGGTGGTTGAACGCGGCCACGAGCTGGATCTTTTTCGACAGCAGCATCCCGTTGCCAAACACGTCGCCCGACATGTCGCCGATGCCGGCGACCGTGAACGGGTCGCGCTGCGTGTTCAGCCCCTGCTCGCGGAAATGCCGCTTCACAGCCTCCCAGGCGCCGCGGGCGGTGATGCCCATCTTCTTGTGGTCGTAGCCGGCGGAGCCGCCCGATGCGAAAGCATCGTCAAGCCAGAAGCCGTAGTCGGCGGACACGCCGTTGGCGATGTCCGAGAACGTTGCCGTGCCCTTGTCCGCGGCCACGACGAGGTAGGGGTCGTCGCCGTCGCGGCGAACCACTTTCGGTGGCACGACGACCTTGCCGTCGACGACATTGTCGGTGATGTCGAGCAGGCCCGAGATGAACGTCTTGTAGCACTCGATGCCCTTGGCCATCATCGCGTCGCGATCGTCGGTCGGCAGCTGCTTGCAGTAGAAGCCGCCCTTCGCGCCGGTCGGCACGATGACCGTGTTCTTGACGACCTGCGCCTTCATGAGTCCCAGCACCTCGGTGCGGAAGTCCTCGCGACGATCCGACCAGCGCAGCCCGCCGCGCGCAATGTCGCCGCCGCGCAGGTGCACGCCCTCGACCTCGGGCGAATACACGAAGATCTCGAAGCGCGGGCGCGGCAATGGCGCCTCGGGAAGCTGGGTCGGATCCAGCTTGATGGAGATGTACGACTTCGGGTTGCCGTCGGCATCCGCCTGGAAATAGTTGGTCCTGAGCGTCGCGTCCACGGCGCCGGCGAAGGTACTGAGGATGCGGTCCTCATCCACGCCGCGCGCGCGCTTCACGCCGCGTTTGACGGCGGCCACCGCCGTCTTCAGTTTGCGCTTGCGGGTCGAGGCAGCGATCTTCGGGTCGAACTGCAGCAGGAACTGGTCGATGAGCCGTCGCACCAGCGGCGCATGCGCATACAGGACCTCCTCCATGTAGTCCTGGCTGAACGGCATGCCGAGCTGCTGCAGGTACTTCGTGTAGCAACGCAGCAGGGCGGTCTCGCGCCAGTCGATGTCGGCGGCGATGATGAGCCGGTTGAGGCCGTCGTCCTCTACGTCGCCGGTGAGGACGCGCATGAAGCACTCCTCGAAGCGGTCGGCCGCGGAGTGCACGTCGATCTCGGCGCCGCTCTCGTGGCGCAGGTGGAAGTCCTGGATCCAGAACGCATCGTCCTCCGTCAGCCGGAGCTCGTATGGGCGCTCCGTGTAGACGTCGACGCCCATGTTCTCCAGTACGGGCATTGCCTCGCTCAAGGACAGCGGTGCCTCGTCCGAGTAGACGATGAAATGCATGTGCCCCGGTGCGAGTCCGCTCGGCCGGTACAGGTTTACAGTCTGCAGCACGCCCGCTTCGCGCATCCGATCGATACGGCTGATGTCGCTGCACGCATCGCGCGGCGCCGTGTCTTCCTGGTAGCCGGCCGGGAACACGTGGCCGTACTGGCGGAACAGCCGTGGGCTGTCGTCGTCGCCGAAGGCTTCGCGCAGCTCTTCGCGAATGCGATCTGTCCACGTGACGACTACCTCGGCGACCTGCTTCTCGATGTCGCTGATGCTGATTTTCGGCCGGTCGCCCGGGGCCGTACGAACGATGAAGTGCACGCGCGCGAGTGGCGATTCGAATATCTGCACGCTGGAGTCGACGGAGGTGCCGTCAAAGGCATCGAGCAGGACTTTCTCCATCGTGCGCCTGACGGCGGTCGTGTATTTCTCGCGGGGCACGTAGACGAGACAGGAGTAAAAGCGCCGGAAGGTATCGCGGCGCAGGAAGAAGCGAACGTCCTGCCGGTCCTGGATGTTGAGCACGCCGAGCGTCGTTCGCGTCAGGTCGGAGACGCTGCTCTGGAACAGCTCGTCGCGCGGGAAGGTCTCGATGATGTGCATCAGCGCCTTGCCGCGGTGGCCGGACGGATCGACCTGGCTGCGCTCGAGGACACGCTGAACCTTGTGCCGGAGCAGCGGGATGTGTCGCGGGCTCTCGCTGTATGCGACTGACGTGAACAGGCCGATGAAGCGGTGCTCGCCCGTCACCTTGCCGCGCTCGTCGTAAACCTTGACGCCGACGTAGTCGAGGTATGCGTGGCGGTGCACGGTCGAACGCGAGTTGGCCTTCGTGATGATCAGCCAGTCCTTGCTGCGCGTGAGCCGGCGCATCTCCGGCGTCAGTTCGATGGACTTGCCGCCGCGCTCTTCGTTCGCAAGCAGGCCGAGGCCCGAACCGTCCACCGATTTCAGGAACACCCGCTCGCCGCGCCTGGAAAGCCGGTACTCGCGGTAGCCGAGGAATGTGAAGCGTTCGTCGACCATCCACTTGAGCAGGTGGCTGGATTCGTCACGCAGGTCTTCGTCGACGCCGGCCGGGCCATACTGCAGTGCCTCGCGCGCCTCCGACATCTTCTTGCGCATCTTCCTCCAGTCGCGCACGGCGGTGCGAACGTCGCCGAGCACGCGCTGGATTTCCTGTTCGAGCAGCTTGAGCCGCTGCGGGTCGGTCTCACGATCGATCGCAAGACGAATGAAGGATTCCTTGTGGCCGGACTCGTCGTCTAACGGCAGCACACCGCGGATCTTGCCGCGGCCGTCTCGGTCGATTCGGACTACCGGGTGCACCGTGATGTGCACGGCCAGGTCCTGACGGCTGACGGCCGCCGACACCGAGTCGACGAGGAACGGCATGTCGTCGTTGACGAGTTCGACGACCGTGTAGCGCGACGTGTAACCGTGCTCGCGCTCAGTCGGATTGAAGATACGAATCTTCGCCCGGCCCCGGCGGCGGTTGTTCGCGAAGGCGAGGTGATCGAGCGCGATGCGCGCCATCGCGCGTTCGGGCCGGCTCTGCAGATCGTCGACGGGGACGTGGGCATAGTACTCGGCGAGGTACTCCCGAATGTGGGCCCGGTTGCTCAGGACCTCGGATCGGGCGCGAGAAGAAACAATCGCGTCGAGAATGCGCTCCTTGGTGTCGCTTCCCCGGCGTAGTTCTTGTCTTGTCATTATTGGCTTCGCTCCGGCCGAACTGGCGCGCGCCGGCATTATACAATAAGTTCACTTGAAACCATCACTTCGCGGGCGCCGTCATGTTCAAGCGCAAACTCGAAAAATCCATACATACAAAGCTGTCGCGAGACGACGACTACACGGGCTATCTGCAGCTCGATACGCTCCTCGATGCCCAGAAGCCGCTCAGCGATCCGCCGCATCACGACGAGATGCTGTTCATCATCCAGCACCAGGTTGCGGAGCTCTGGATGAAGCTCCTGATTCACGAAATCGGCCAGGCGATCGCCTACATGCAGAAGAACGAGATGCCGCCTGCCGTCAAAAACCTGGCGCGCGTCCGCCACGTTCAGAACCAGCTGTACAACCAGTGGGGCGTGCTCGACACCCTGACGCCGAGCGAGTACGTGCAGTTCCGGCATGTCTTCGGCAAAGCATCGGGCTTCCAGTCGGCCCAGTACCGGATCCTCGAGTTCATGCTCGGCAACAAGAGCCGGACGATGCTGTCGGTGTACGAACACCAGCCCGAATGGCACGCGAAATTGTCCGAGGTACTCGCCTCTCCGAGCCTCTACGAGGAATTCCTGATGTACCTCGCACGGCAGGGACTGCCTGTGCCGGCGCATGCCATCGATCGCGACTTCCGCACGATGCGCGAGCCCGACGAAGACGTGGTTGCGGTGCTGAAAACCATCTACGACGACCCGCGTACGTACTGGGTCGAATACGAGACCAGCGAAGCGCTCATGGACATCGCCAACAACTTCCAGTTCTGGCGCTTTCACCACCTGAAAACGGTGGAGCGGATCATCGGTCACAAGCGCGGCAGCGGGGGCTCGTCGGGTGTGTCCTTCCTGCAGAAGGCGATTGAGATCGAGTTCTTCCCGGAGCTCATCCAGGTGCGAACCCAGATTGGCGAAGACTAGAGGTCGCGGACCTTTTCGAGCAGCCTGTCCATCACGTGGTTGAAGCGGGCGACGTCCTCGTCGCTAAGGCCTTCGACCAGGCTGCGCTCGAACTCCAGCGCGAGCTTTGCCACCCCGTCGTGAACTTCCTGGCCCTTCTCGGACAGGTTCAGGATTGAGCGCCGGCGGTCGGCATCCGCGAACTGGCGGTCGATGCGGCCCGCCTTGATGAGCTTGGTGACGGCGCGGCTGACGGCGACCTTGTCGAGGAAGGTCTGTTCGGCAACCTCGACCGCGGACAGGCCCGGTGTGCGGCCAACAATGGCGATGACACGCCATTCAGGGATCGACAGGCCGAATTCCTTATCGTACGCGCGCGCGATGGTCGTGCTCACCGTGCTCGACAGCCGAGCAAGCCGGTAGGGCAGGAAGTCGTCGAGAATCAGGTCGTCGGTCATTGTTGGACTTGTTCGCCACTGCGCGGACCCTTTCAACAGTAACGACTGTCACGGCCGCGTTCAACTCTCAGGCGAGGTGCGGCGCCGCCAGGTACTCGCTGGACTGCATTTCGATGAGCCGGCTCGAGGTTCGGTCGAACTCGAATTCGAGGCGTCTGCCGGCGTAGAGGGCGGACGCCTCGCGCTCGGCCGACAGGATCAGCTTGACCCGGCGGTCGTAGAATTCGTCGACGAGGGCGATGAAGCGGCGAGCCTGGTCCTCGAGAAGCTTGTCGAACACGGGCACGGCCGACACGATCACGGTCGGGAACCAGCGGGCGAGTTCGATGTAGTCGGACTGGCTGCGCGGCCCGTCGCACAGTTCGTCGAAGTCGAACCAGGCAATGC
>JASJBG010000230.1 GCA_030066625.1 Woeseiaceae bacterium | reverse complement strand
CTTTCCTCGATTGACAGTACGACCTGCTTGCCGAGTTCTACGTCTTCTTCGGGCCCGAAAACGGGGTCCGGCAGCAGTATGAAAATGACCCAGCCAATTGCCGTGACCGCAATGGCGATCACGACGAACTTCAGGATCTTGATGAGCACATTCATTTACCAGTCTCCCGGTTGCGTCCGTAAGCGCTAGGATGGCAGCACGCTCGATTGAATGCAAAGGCCGAAGTCAGCTGCCAACTAGCGCCATGGCGCGCCTCCCGGTCGTGCATAGATGAGCCGGAAACCTGTAGAAAACTCGGTGTCCTCATCGCTGAATTCAGCGCCAAGGCCGAACTGAATACTGAGGAAACCGCTGATCTCGTAATGCAGCTGCGGGAAGACGAGGAGATCCCAGTGCTCGCCTGACTCAATCGCTAGATCGTTTTCCACGCCAAACACCAGGCGGTCACTCAATTCGCGAAACAGCGCAACGTTAACGAGGGCTTCCGTACTGCTGTCTGCATCGTCACCCGTGGTAGACCGCAATCCGAACATGGACAGGCTGTTCCAGTCGTTCGGGAGCTCGACGCCAAGCAGGTACAGCCCCGTCAATTCCCAGACGTCTGCGCCGTTCGCCTTCTCGACGATAAACTGGCTGCCGTGTTGCCGGTACGACGATTCAGCAAACGTGAACTGCGTTGCGAACTTGTAGGCCTCCAGTTCAGAGTCGTCAAACCCGAGCTCGAACTCGATGGCGACCCCATCCGCGACGGCATACTCAATCTCCGGCGCCCAGTCGATGCCGCGCCCGGTGCTGTCGTCGATCGGGAAAAGCGAAAGGACATTTGCCTCGAAGGCGCCCGATTCCACCCCGAGGCCATGGACCAGGTCGAAGACCATTGGCTCGGGAAGCTCGGCGGCCAGAGGTCCCTCGTTTGCCTCGGCGTTCGAGCACGCAGCAAACAGCGCGCATGCAGAGAAGGCGACTGCGGGGAGCGTTGGCACGAGAAACGACGGGCGCATGCCCTGATTATTGCGTTGCGCGGCCGTCGGCGTCCATTTCAGCGCGTTCCGGGCATGCATCCAGTCTTCTTCGACAGTGCATCCGACACGTGAGGCCATGAGCACATGGCGGCTACAAGGGGCCAACCAAGCCGGGTGAGGATTCAGTTCTCGTCCGAATCTGCCGGTTCTACCTGGTCGACGTAGACAATGCTCGGTCGTCCGTTGGTCGCCTGGGGGTAAAGATCCATCAGTTCGTAGATTTGTGCCGGCATTTCCGACGATATCGGCAGATCGAGTTCGCGCGCCATGCTTGTCATGATAGGAAAATCATGGGTAAAGCGACCGTCCGAGAGAATCGTCGCTACTTCGAGCGCCCGTTCTGGCTGCAGGCGTCGTTCGAGTAGCTCGGCCACGAACGCCGTTACCTGTCTCCGCGCCTTCTCCGCCATGTCGGCCATGATCAGAATCTCATCCGAGATTTCGTCGACCGACTTCAGTTCGGTCACTCTGACCAGCGAAGCGGCGGGGTAGTTCCCGAGCTGCGGATCCACCGGCCCGAGAACGGCATGCTTGTCCAGTATGATCTCGTCCGCAGCCAGCGCTATGAGCGTGCCGCCTGACATTGCGTAGTGCGGCACAATGACGGTGACTCTTCCAGGATGGTCTGCGAGGGCGGTGGCAATTTGCTCCGACGCAAGTACGAGGCCGCCCGGAGTGTGCAGGATCAAATCGATAGGCATGTCGTCGGGTGTCTGCCGAACCAGCCTGAGAATCTCTTCGGAGTCTTCTATCGAAATGTAGCGCGCGATAGGAATGCCAATCAGCGAGAAGTTGTCCTGGCGGTGGATCATGCCGATGACGCGAGAGCCGCGGTCGCGCTCGAAATCGGCGAGCGCTTCGCTGCGACGGCTCTCGATCGTTGAATTCGCCCACCAATTCTGTGCGAAAGTGAACAGCAGAAACGCGTAGAACAGGCCGCTTATCAGTCTGGCGAACGAAAAGCCCTGCGGCAGTCGGACTCGGCGCTGCGTGTCGCGCCCAGCATTTTTCTCAGAACTCATGGGATCTCCCAGACATGCTGCGCCTAACGTCCGAGATTTTTGCACGCCGGGGCATCGCGGGATATCCGAAAATCGGCTGCCAGACGTGACTACGTTTCAGCTAAGGCAGGCGCGGCGGTGGTACTGGTGGGGGCTTCCCGAGAAGGAAACGCCCGACGACGAGTGCCAGGTAGACGACGTAGACCGCAGCCGACGCCGCACCGGCGACATAGGTCATCGCCGCCGCGCGCAGCATCGAGCGCGCGCCGCGTCTTTCTTCGTGATTGATCATCTGCAGGCGATCGAGCTCCGCCAGCGCGCGCCGGCTCGCGTCAAATTCGACTGGCAGGGTGACAATCTGGAACGCGAAGGCGCCAACGAAACTCAGTACGCCGATATCGGTTAGCGCGGGCATGCCCAGCAGGCTGCCGAAGATCGCCGCCGGAATGCCGTAGCGTGCAGCAAAGCGCGCGACTGGCGCCATAGCGGTTCGCGCGCGCAGATACGCATAGCCGGCCTTGTGCTGGATTGCGTGTCCGACTTCGTGCGCGGCTATGGCAGTTGCCGCGACGCTCTGATTGGCGTACACGGATTCGGACAATGCCACGGTCTTGTCCCGCGGATCGTAGTGGTCGGTTAGTCGGCCGGGAACAACCTTGACGGATACATCCCCCATCGAATTCGCATCGAGGATCGTCTGCGCGGTCTGCACGCCCGTCAAACCGGCCGAGTTGCGTATGTTTTCCCATTTTCGGTGCGTCGCTAGCAGTTGCTGCTGCACGGCCAGGGCCAGCAGGTAGGAAGCGCCGAGGAGGACCCAGAACAAATCGACAGTCATCATCTCGTCCGGAGTAAGCGGTCAACAGGTTATGTGCGGAGCGTCTGGTCGGGCGAAGTTCATCGGTGTGGTGGAGCGAGTCGACGCCTTGCTTATATAATCACACACGAGTCGCGACGTCGCGAAATAACAAGAGTGAGAAAGTAATGCCGCACCAGGATCTGATCAGCTCGACCGACATGGATGCCCTTCTGGAGCCGCGCGATGGCCCCTGCATATCGATCTATCTGCCGACATCGAGAGTTTCGCAGGACACGGATGAGGACCGCATCCTGCTCAAAAACCTGCGTACGGAGGCATTCGAGGCCTTAACGGGAGCAGAGGGTCTGCGTCGGCCGGATGCTGAGGCCATGTTGGCCCCCGTAGACGAGTTGCTCGAGGACGATTCATTCTGGCCTTACCTGAGCGACGGCCTCGCTGTGTTTCTCGCCCCCGGCGTGAATCTCGCGTATCGAGTACCGGAGTCGTTCGCCCCGCGCGCGGTTGTTGGTTTCCGCTTCGTCGTGAAGCCGCTGTTGCCGCTGCTCACCGGTAACGGCGTCTATTACGTCATTGCCGTCAGCCGCAACGAGGTGCGCCTGTTCGAAGGCACCCGCAGCGGGGCGACGGAGGTCGACGTCGAACGCATGCCGGCGAACATGCTGCGCGCTATGTCGATGCGCGGCCGGGAGGGTGACCGAGCGCCGCACAAGCAGTGGCAGGGCGACGAAGGGCAGAAGACACTGTACCTGAAATTCTTCCGCCAGATCGATCGCGCGCTCAGGCCGTATTTCGGTGGCCGGACAGATCCTCTGGTCGTTGCCGGTGTCAGCTACCTGCAGCCGATTTTCCGTGAGGCGACCAGCTACCGCCAGCTGGTCGACGAAGGCATCGATGGCAACCCGGACGAATTTTCCGCCGCCGAGATCCACAGCAAGGCATGGCCTCTCGTTGAGCCGTTGCTCGATGCGCCGCGACGCGATGTGCTCCGGCGGCTTGGCGCGGCCTGGGGTTCGGGCCAGGTGGCGGACGACATTGCCACGATTCTCGGTGCTGCTTACGACGGTCGCGTCGAGGCACTCTTGGTCGATCTCGAGTCCGACATCCTGGGCACCTTTGACACGAAGACGCGTGAGACCGTCACGGGCAGCGACGCGCCTGAATCAGGCAGCAACGATCTGACAGGGCTTGCAGCCAGCTTCACCTACGCGCGCGGCGGCGAGATCTATGCCGCGAGTAAGGAAGAGATCCCGGATGGGCGACCGATCGCCGCGCTCCTGCGCTACTGACGGCGCGAATAGCAGCCTCGTTCGAGTCGCCGGACACCGGCGCTGCTATGCAACTGCCCCAAGCAGATAGCAGATTGCGAAGTCCAATTCGCTTGTGAGTAACGAAATCTTCAGCGCCGGTCAAATTGGTGAGTTCCAGGACGGCCTGCTCGAGTGGCTCGCCTCCAGGTTGGGCGAAGACCTTGGGGTGTTGCTGGTTACCCTGTTCAGTGCGGTTACCGTTCTTGTCCTTGCCTGGAGCGCGGACGTACTCGCGCGCCGGGTTCTGCGCAGAGTTCTGGAGCGGCTCGCGAAGCGCATGGACAGCCAGCGCGCCGATGCCTGGCAGCTGGCACTTCGCGACAAGACGCTTGCACGGCGGAGTGCGCACCTCGTCGGTGCGCTGACGGTGTACCTGCTCACACCGTATGCCCTTTACGCGTATCCGGAGGCCGCGGGCGTTGTACGCACCTTCGTCAAGGCATACCTGATCCTGGTGGTAGTGATCGCACTCAACGCCTTTCTACAGGCGGCGGCCGACGTGATGCGCGAAGATCTTTTGAAGGTCGGTGTTCCCTCCCGCTTCGTTTCGCAGACGCTGCAACTTGGCGTCTGGATCGTGGGGGGCGTGCTCATAGTCTCGGTACTAACGGATCTTCCGGTCGCAGCGCTGCTGACCGGGATGGCGGGCATGACGGCAGTTCTGCTTGTCGTGTTCCGTGACTCCCTGCTTGGTTACGTCGCAGGCGTACAGATAGTGAACAACGACCTCGTTCGCGAGGGGGACTGGATCGAGATCCCGAAATACGGCGCAGACGGTGATGTTACGGACATTGGCCTGGTCACGGTCAAGGTGCGCAATTGGGACAACACGGTATCGACCGTCCCGACTTACGCACTCATTAGCGAAGGCTTGAAAAATTGGCGCGGCATGCAGGCCTCGGGAGGGAGGCGTATCAAGCGGTCGATCAACGTCAACCTCGAAGACGTCGCATTCTGTACCGATGAGACGCTTGAAGGGCTACGGAGCTATGCCGGTCCGGGTCTGGATCCGGGGGTACTCAGTAAAGCTGTTGACCAGGCTGTAGCCGCCGAGGGTGCGGGCACGGCAGGGCTCACTAACATCGCCGTGTACTGCGAGTACCTGCGAGAGTATCTTCGCAGGCACCCGCACATACGTAAGGACCTCACCTCCATGGTGCGGGTGTTGCCCATTGGGTCACAGGGCTTGCCGATAGAGATCTACTGCTTCTCGGCAGTGATTGAATGGACTCCGTATGAACGCGTGCTGGAGAGCGTGATGGAGCATGCCGTAACGGTCATGCCAGTCTTCGGCCTGCGTCCTTTCCAGCTCCCTGCGAACCTGGCCCCGTCCACCACGAAGCCGCAGGCACACTAGGTCGAAAGCGCTTCCTTGGTCAGGTCCCACGCGGCAGACAGCTTCTCGTTCCGTAGGGCATTCCGTTCGCGCACCTCTTCGAGGGTGGCCTCGAGTTTGCCGCGGGTCTCATCGGACGCACTCTTGATCTGCTCTTCCAGCGCGGCCACCTTCGCCTCGGCCTCCTGCACGGCTTTCTGGCGCTGCGCTTCCGACTTCTGCGCCATCTCGGAGAGCCGGTCGCGCGCAGCATCCACTTTCGCCGATACCGCGGCCTTGTTGTCTTCGTGGGTCTCGTTGAGCTCCTGTTTCAGGCTCGCATAGTCGGCCTTGGCCGCAGCGATATCGCGCTCGAGCTGCTCGTCTTCAACATCGGTCCGGTAACGTCGAATCACCTCGGCACCCAGCTCTGCCATCTTCGTGTCGAGCGGCGTCACCCAGGATTCCTCGATCTCGGCGACGACGGCGGTCTTTCCGGGGGCGAGCTTGCTGCCGACTTCGTTCACGAAGTCGATGCCGACTCCCATGTTCAGCAGGTCGAATGACGCGCCGAACAGGCCGCCTGCGGCCGTGCCGACAGCGACGCCGGCCGGTCCGCCGATGACCCCGATGATGGCGCCGGTCAGCATGCCGAGCGCGGTTCCCAGCGGGCCCTCATCGGCGTCATCCTTGACGCTGACGACGCCGTCGGCGTCACGGGATACGATCGCCGCTGCATAGACGGAGATGCTCCCCTC
>JASJBG010000229.1 GCA_030066625.1 Woeseiaceae bacterium | reverse complement strand
TACGAAGTGGTCTATAACATAGGATCACAAGTCATCGATCGACAGCCATCGTGACAATCGACATTCGCACAGCGTTTCGAGGGGTTTCAGCCATCAAGTGGCTGATTCTCGCCGCGTTGGTGTGGTCGCAGCTCGCATTGGCCAGCCACCAGTTCGAACACGAGGCTGCTGAGCCCGCCGACGATTGTACGGTTTGTGTGCAATTCGATCGCGACGACACGATCATCGATGAGCCACAGGTTTCTGCGCCACCGACGACGACCGATACGGTTTCGGTCGCCATCGTTGCAGTGGCGCCAACAGCGGCGCCGAGCTTCTTTCGCGCCCGCGCCTCACCCTAAGACTCCCCGAAAACCTGTTGAGTGACGGTGCCTTGCACCGTGCCCGGGGAGCAATCCGCTTGCTCCGCGCTTGAGTTTTGGGAGTCATTCAATGAGCACTTCGATTCATCGGAGCGGCGTTCTGCGCCGGTCCCTATGATTCCCGATTACTTGTGGCGCCATGCCGGCACCGTCGACCGATTTGATTCTGCTCCTAGGCAGATCGCGGCGCCGGGTGGACATGGTAGTCGCAGCCATGTTCATTCCGGTTGCCGCATTTTTTTCGAATCGATCATCCAGTCCGGTTATGGCGTGCCCTTGAGTTCGACCGTGTTGCCTTCCGGATCCTTGAGGTAGATCGACGGTCCCTGGCCGGTTGCGCCATAGCGGCTCGCAACCTCGCCGGCAACGACGCCGTGCGCTTCCAGGTGCGCGAGGATGGCGGCCTCGTTCCATGGCTTGACCAGAAGGCAGACGTGGTCCATGTTCGGTGCGCCCTGGTCGGGTGGTTTGCCGCCGGCTTTGCCGAGCTCGCGGCCCATGTCGACGAGGTCGATGAGCGACTGGCCGGCGCGGAGCTGGAGCAGTCCGACCTCGTCGAGGCTGCGCTCGAGCCGGCAGCCGAGCACATTGACATAAAAGGCGAGCATCGCCGCAGGGTCCCTGGCGCGGAGGACCACGTGGTCGATTCGACTGATGTTGATCGGATTGGCTGTTTGCATGGATCCGTTCAGCGGGTAATCTCGGTGCCCAGAATACCCGAAGCGGCTGTACACGCGGAACGATTCCCGCGACGCCTGTCCAAGCCCAGATACCGATAAACGGGGCCCTGCATGAGATTTACGATCGTCCTGCTCGCTGCATCAATGCTGTCTGCGTGCGCAACCGAGGCGGAGCGACTGGAACGCGCGACGGCGCTCGCCGAAAAGCGCGAGCAATACGCCTATGAGCGCTATGCATGCGAGTTGAACGTGCGCACCGCGTGGATCTGCACGAGTCCCAACAAGCGCGCCAACGAAAACTACCCCTGGCTGCACTGCAGCTGCACGGAAAACGGTACGGTACTGCGGTAACCCGCGGCATCGTATCGACACGCCAGACCGAGAAACCAGGAGGTCCAGATGGACTACCGCTACCTTTTGCCCCTCGTTTTCGTCCTTATCTCTGCCTGCGGGCAGCCGGCCGAAGAGCCCGTTACGGCAACCGAGCCCGCCACGATCGACTACCCGGAGACTGCCACGGTGGACCACATCGATAACTATCACGGCACCGACGTCGCGGACCCGTTCCGCTGGCTGGAGGACGATGTACGCGAGAGCGATGACGTCAAGGCGTGGGTAGACTCGCAGAACGACGTGACGTTCGCGTACCTGAAGAGTATCGAAGAGCGTGATGTCATCGAGGAGCGGCTCACCGAGCTCTGGGACTTCGAGCGCTACGGCACGCCCGTCAAGGAAGGCGGCCGCTACTACTACAGCTACAACGATGGCCTGCAGAACCAGAACGTGGTCTACACCCAGCCGTCACTGGAGGCCGAGGCGACGCTGCTGATCGATCCGAACACCTGGTCCGAGGACGGCACGATCGCACTGGCGTCGTACTATCCGAGTCCCGACGGCAAACACGTGGCCTACCTGGTGCAGGACGGTGGTTCCGACTGGCGTACGGCGCGGGTCATCGAGGTCGATACCGGCAACGTGCTCGACGATGCGCTCGAATGGCTAAAGTTCACGGGACTCACGTGGGCCAGTGACGGCTCGGGCTTCTATTACAGCCGCTATCCGGCGACCGACGAAGAGGACAAGTTCCAGTCGCTGAACATGAACCAGTCCATCTACTTTCACGCGCTCGGTACGCCGCAGGCCGACGACCGGCTCGTGTTTGCGAGCCCCGACAATCCCGAGTGGGGGCACTTCGCGCAGGTCACCGACGACGGCCGTCATCTCGTCATCACGATCTGGAAGGGCACCGATGACCGCTACCAGATTGTCCACCAGGACCTGACCGATCCAGAGGCGGCCCCGGAGTTTCTGATCACCGGCTTCGACAACGATTACACGCTCGTCGGCAGCGTCGGTGACGAGCTGTATTTCCGCACCAACCGGGATGCTCCGCGCAACCGGCTTATCGCTATCGACGCAACCGACCCGGCGCCAGAGAACTGGCGTGAGGTCATTCCGCAGGCCCAGGACGTACTCGACGGCGTTAACCTTATCGGTGGCAAGATCATCGCCGACTACATGCAGGATGCGCAGACCGTCGTCAAAGTGTTCAGCACGGACGGTGAGCAGACCGGCACCGTCGACCTGCCGGGTATCGGTACCGCGGGTGGCTTCAGCGGCAAGTTCGACGATCCCGAGACCTTCTTCGTCTACACAAGCTACGACACGCCGAGCACGATCAACCGTCTCGATATGGAGACCGGCGAAGTGAGCGTATTCCGCCAGCCGGACGTTTCATTCGATCCGGACGACTACACCGTTAAGCAGGTGTTCTACGAGTCGAAGGACGGCACCCGAGTGCCGATGTTCATCGCCCACCACGTTGACGTCGTGCCCGACGGCAAGACGCCGACGATGCTCTACGGCTACGGCGGCTTTAACATCTCGCAGACGCCGCAGTTCTCGATTACGCGGCTCGCGTGGATGGAGATGGGCGGCATTTATGCCGTCGCCAACATTCGCGGCGGCGGTGAGTACGGCGTTGAATGGCACAAGGCCGGCACGAAGCTTCAGAAGCAGAACGTCTTCGACGACTTCATCGCCGCTGCCGAGTACCTCGTTGATGAGGGCTACACGCAGCCTTCTAAGCTCGCGATCTTCGGCGGCAGCAACGGCGGTCTTCTCGTGGGAGCAGTCACGAACCAGCGTCCTGACCTGTTCGGTGCGGCCGTGCCCGCGGTTGGCGTCATGGACATGCTGCGCTTCCAGGAGTTCACCGCTGGCCGCTTCTGGGTGGATGACTACGGTTCGTCGGACAACCCCGAGGAATTCGAGGCGTTACTCGCGTATTCGCCGTACCACAATGCGAAGCAGGGGACCGAATACCCCGCGATCCTTGTTACGACGGCGGATACCGACGATCGCGTCGTGCCGGGTCACAGCTTCAAGTACGCGGCCGCCATGCAAAAAGCGCAGGCCGGCTCCGCGCCCGTCCTGATTCGCATCGAGACCCGTGCGGGCCACGGCAGCGGCAAGCCGACCGAGATGATCATCGAGGACTACGCCGACCGCTGGGCGTTCATTGTCGAGAACCTCGACATGCGCCTGCCCGAGGGTTACGGGAGTTAGAAGAGAGGGCGCGGCGAGAGCCGCGCCCTTTATCTATTTGCCGACGACGACCCGGTCGCCGGTGACGACGTCGAACATGAACACAGCGTCATAGTCCGGGCTCACGGCGTAGAGCACGTTGCGCGTGGCGTCGTAGCTCATGTTGCGAATGTTCTGGACGGCCTCACCGTTGCCGCAGCAGTCGGCCGCGACGATCGTACGGTTGCCGGTTGCCAGCTCGACCCGGTAGACGATCCTGCCGGCGGCGATCATGATGTTCTCGCCGTCGTCGAGCAGGCTTATGTCCTCGAGATCACCGTTGAAGGTCGGTCCACTGCCGGTCGTGAAGCTGGATATCACCGTACGATCGGTAGTCGTCAGGTCGATGGACTCGACGGTCGTCGCAATAGAGCTGCCATCGCCAGTGATCGCGAGAAGCATCCGGTTGTTGGCGACGTCGAGCTCCATGCCGGCCAAACCCATCAGGCTCATGAGCATCGGATCATCGATGAACACGGTCCGCTCGCCGCTCGTCAGGTCGATCGTGTAGATCGTCTCGGCCGGCTGGTCGAGCACGTACACCCGGCCGTTCGCGAAGTCGGGCTCAATTTCCGTTGGTGAGACGAGGTCCGGACCGCTGCCGATCACGGCGCTCGAGATAACGGACCGGTTGCCGGTCGCAATGTCGACGGCGACGAGCGACGCGCTGGAACTGTCGACCACGAGCAGGCGGTTGTTCGCGGTATCAACGACGACGTCGGCGAACAGACCGATAGAAGGCCCGGCACCGGTACTGTTGTCCGCAACCAGCTGTCTTTCCAGGGTCGCCAGTTCGAGTCGCAGCACGTTGTCGGCGACTTCGCTGGTGATGTAGAGGACCTGGTCAGCCGGGTCCAGTGCCACGGCGGCAGTTCCCTGGATCGCTGGCCCGCTGCCGAAGTCGTTGTCGAACAGCTCGCTGCGGTCCCCGGTGACGGGATCGATGGCGAGCAGGCGGTCCGTATCGTTGATGGCGGCGCCCGAGAAATCGTTGACGATGTAACGGTCGCTGACGGCATCGACGTCGACTTCGCGAGGATTTCCTGTAGCGAATGCCGGGTCTGTCGTTCCGGCGGACAGCAGGCTTCGATTGCCGCCGGGCACTTCCAGGGTCACAACGTTATCGCTGAAGAAGTCGAGTACGGCGACACGGGACCGACTGGCGTCGTATTCGAGCGAGTTGGCCAAGGCAATGTTGTCGCCGCTGAACGGGACCGGGCTTCGGTTTCCGGTCGCAAGGTCGACTGAGATGAAACTGTTGCCAAACTCATTGAGGATGGCCGTATTCGCTGCTCCATCGACCGTCAGGTAGAACGGATCGATGAACGCGGCGCCGCTGCCGGTGCCGGCATTGTCGGAAATGACAGTCCGGGCGCCGGTTGCGATGTCCACGGCGAGCAGTGCCGCCTGGTTGACGTCGAACGTCAGCAGCCGGTTGTCGTCGGCGTCGAGCGCCATGTCGAGTATCTGGCCGAAAGCCGGACCAGTACCGCGAGATGCGCCGGAGATATCATTGACCGCACCCGTCGTAAGGTCGATCGATACGATGTCACCGAAAACCTCGTTCAGCAGCAGCTGCGATCCGTCGGGCGAAACCAGCGTGGTGCCGATCTGGTCCAGCTTCTGACCCTCGGTCAGGGACTGGTAGACAAGGTCGAACGTGCCCTGCGCGAGGTCCGCGGTAAACAGACGTGGCCGCGTGCTGCCGGCATCGTAGATATGCAGAACGTCGGCCGTCACTGGGTCGGGCGCGACGAACAGGCGGGTCAGCGTCGGGGCGTACTCGAGGACCAGCGTCTCGTCAGTCGTTTCGCCGAAGAAGTCTTCGGCGGTGATCGCGATCGATAGCGGCGCCGACGTGTCGTCAGCGACCGGGACGTTCTGCGCAATCCATTCGCCGTCCGACTGCACGATCGCCGTTACGGCACCCGCGCCCGCGTCGACGGTAACGCTGGCAATGCCGTCCACACCCTGGACATACGTGTTGTCGGGTCCCGGCGTTACGCTGCCGGCGACCGAGAGTGCGGGCTCGTCGTAGAACCGGCAGCCATCGCACGGGAAGCGCGTGCTGACGACCGGCGGCTCGTTCGGGTTAATCGTGACGATCACCGAGTCGGCCGCGGCATCGTTGGTCGAGTCTGTCGCCGTCAGCTCGAATTCGAGATCCGTAACGGCGGCGACCGTCGGCGCATCGAATACCGGCGCGACCGTGAGTTCGTTGCTCAGCGTGACGGTCGGACCGGCCGTCTGCACCCACGCCAGCGACGCTATCGTGCCGTCGACGTCGGTCACGTTTGCATTGAGGGTTACCGTCTCCGTTTCGACGGCTTCGATATCCACGCCCGCCAGCACCGTTGGCGGTTGGCTGGGTTCGATCGTGACATCGGTTGTTGCGGTCGCGGACTCACCGTCGTTATCCGTTACGGTCAGTTCGAAGGTGAACATGATTTGCGCATCGGTGAGCGGCGGATCGAACGTTGCGGTCGCGGTGTCGGCGCCCGATAGCGACACGTTGGGCCCGGCGGTTTGCGCCCACGCGTAGCTCGCGATCGAACCGTCAGCATCGCGCGATGCTGCGCCGGACAGCGTGATCGTGTTGCCTTCGACGACCGTCTGGT
>JASJBG010000002.1 GCA_030066625.1 Woeseiaceae bacterium | reverse complement strand
CAGCTGCTGGCGGAGTGCATCGATTCCGCGACGAATGTCGACTCGCGCTGAATCGATCGAATGCGCGAGCGGCCGTGGAGGAAACTGTGACGCGAAAAACTCCTTCTATTTATGGCGCCGTCGTATTTCCTTGCCTGGCTGCACTGTTCGCAGGTGGCTGTGTCACGCAAACGGGCTCGGTAGACGCATCCAGCAATGGATTCAGCGGAATGGCAATGATTGACGACACGCACTATTTGGCGGTCCATGACGAACTATCACACGAACCTGGCGCACGAATAAGCGTTGTCGAAGTGATCGCTGACCAGAACGTCGTCGTCACGCCAGTGAGTCCTGCAGAGTGGGAACATGAAGACGGCAGGTCCAATGATCTCGAGGGCGTGTGCTCGATTCCCGAGCGTGACGGAGAATTCCTGCTTGTGGAGGCCGGGCACTACGATGGCAGTTTTGGCCGGATGTTTCACGTAAAGGTCGACATCGCGAAGATCCCGTACCAGCTCGAGGTTCTGTATACATTCGAGTTGCCTGAATTCGATCCTAAAGGTCGGCTCGATCCCGCCGGCGACGAAATCGAGGGCATTGCCTGTGCCGCAAGGAGCGATGGCAGTACCCTGGTGATTCTTGGCGAGCGCGGCGGCTCATCGGTTTACGCCGCCGGATTGCTGCGTTGGCTTGTAATCGATTTGGACGCACCGGGAGACCTGCGGTTCTCAGCCGCGGGCATAGCGGGCAAGACTGTAGATGCTCCCGGATCCTGGAGTGATCCCGCCAGCAACAGGGACATATCCGCGTTGCACCTGGATTCGGAAAACAATCTGTGGGCGGCTGCATCGGAGGATCTCGGCGACTCCGGCCCGTTCAAGAGCATCGTGTACCAAGTTGCAGTGGTTATGGCTGACGATCCCGATCCGGTTCAGATCGTCGATTCGTTCTCTGTGTCGCACACTGTCGACGGCTTCAAGATCGAGGCATTGGCCGCCCCTACGACGCAGGCTGAGGGGAGCGTACTTGCGATCGGAACCGAAGATGAAGCGTTCGGTGGCGTCTGGCGAACACTCAAATAGGCAGTCGGCGAATGTAGGTTGATCTTGCTGGGCTTGATCTGCTCGTCTGTCGCCCCGGGCTGCAGGCCATCGACGACCGTAGCCATGTTCTCGGCCAGCCATTCATGGATCACCTTCCAGGATTTCTCGACGCTCATTCAGATCTCCGCGCGTGTGTGAACGCAGGCTACCAGTTCGATATTCCGTCTCCACGACACAGTAGACGTTTTTGCTAATTCCGGCTTGATATTTTCCTATCCATGTCAGTGACTTAGGTGTAGAATACTGTATATTCAAACAGTACTGGTCCACGGAGGGAGCCATGGCCGCCGTCATTCCTTTCAACACCCGCACGGAGCTGAGCGAAGGCGAGCAGCTCGGCGAGCGTATTTCCGAACTGAATGCCTACCTCAACGTCGCGCAGGCCGAGTTCCTCGAGCTGCTGCGCGAGTTCGACGAGCAGCACTACTGGGAGGATCAGGGTTTCCGATCCTGCGCCCACTGGCTCAACTTCAAGTGCGGTATCGGCTTCAATGCCGCGCGCGAGCGACTGCGAATAGCGCACGCGCTGGTAAAGGTGTCGAAGATCCGCGCGGCATTTGCCGAGGGGACCGTCAGCTTCTCGAAGGTGCGGGCGATGACCCGCATAGCGACCACCGAGAACGAAGACCTCCTGCTCAACATTGCGCACCATGGCACGGCGTATCACGTCGAGCGTTTCGTCTCGCAGTACCGACGTGTGGAGAAGCTGCAGCAACTTGACCATGCACAGGAACTCTACGAGCGCCGGGAGTTGACCTATCGCTACGACGAGGACGGCTGCGTGGTCATCAAGGCACGCTTACCGGCCGAAGACGGTGAGCTCGTGATCCGGGCCCTGGAGCGAGCTGTGGCACTGCCTGACGTTGTCCCGTCTGGGGAAACGTCGGAGGGGCGAGAGACCGTCTCCGCTCGTCGTGCCGATGCACTGCGCGAGGTAGCGGAAACCTACCTGAACAACCCGGAGAACGCAGGCACTACCGCGGATCGTTACCAGGTTGTGGTGCATGTTCGCGAGGACGGCGATGCACATACGGCCCACCTCGAAAACGGACCCCACGTTTCCGCGGAAACGTCCGAGAGGATTGCCTGCGACTGCTGCGTCTCGACGATCGACGTTGACGCCGGCGGCGAACCGCTCAACGTCGGCCGGCGTTCGAGGTCCATTCCACCACCGATGCGTCGGGCATTGCAGGCCAGGGACGGCGGATGTCGCTTCCCGGGCTGCACCAGCCACCGCTTTTGCGATGGTCACCACATAGAACACTGGCAGAACGGCGGTGAGACCAGCCTCGACAATCTCGTATTGCTATGCCGGCACCACCATCGGCTTGTTCACGAGGGCGGTTTCGACTGCCGCAGGTCGGACAGCGGTGAGATCTTCTTCGTCGACCGTCGACAGCAGCGCCTTGCGGAGTACGAGAGCCCCGATCCTGTCTCAATCGAGCAATCGCTTGCCTGGATGTATCGTCGCTTCGACAGGCGCCGGCTCGACAGCGACACCTGCGCGGCGAAACAGCATGCTGGCGAGACGATGGACTGGGATCATGCGATGTTCCTGGCGTTTGCACCCGCGAGCAGCGGTTCACATTTTCATAGCAAGAACTGTTCAAAGGATCGGAAATGGACGTAGACGATTCGATTCGGAGTAGTAGCTTGCCTGCGCGATATGGGGAACGGCGCGAGTCGGCTGTTAGCTGCTTCCGGATGATACGTCTTTCTCTCATCGCTTCGATAATCTCGCTGGTGCAAGCCTGAAGTAAAGCTCACCATGAACCGAGAAAAGCTTGCTCTGCACATCAAGCACCATGGGGTTTTTCGGACGGCTCTCGTCTACATGTTCAAGGCGTGCCAGCGTCTTGTCGATCTGGACCTGATGCTGGTGGAGACAACATCGGGGAGGGCAACAGAGTCTCCCGTTATCGAGCCGTACGTCACTCGGCAAGTTACAGCAGGTGAATATCGTGAGGGAGTCCGTTGGCTGGGCGAAGGGCATGATCGTCAGTGGGCCTTTGACCGAGAGGACCGCTGTTTCGCGAACATGCTCGATTCACAATTGGTCGGCTATCAGTTCTACGCAGCACGATACACCGTGGTCCGGCCCAATCTCGCATTCGCATTCCCCGACACTCTTGCCTACGCCTACGCCAGCTTCACGCATCCGGACCATCGAGGCCGCAGGCTCGCGAAATCCAGGGCCAACGCCAGGCGGCAGGCGGACGAGGCACAGGGAATCAGGCGCGAGGTCGTGTGGTACGTCTCGGTCGACAACCTGGCTTCGCGTGCGGTCAGTCGAAAGCTCCGATCAAACCTGCTGGGCTACCTGGGGTATGTAAAGATCAGGAACCGGTTCTTCTGCTTTGCGTCACCCGGCTGCAAGCGAGCCGGAGTCTCCCTGGTCACGACCGAGGACTGACTGCCCGCCACAATTGACCACAATTGATCGGCGACTCGGCACGATCGCGGCCGAGTGTCCACCGCTTTCCGGCATGTAATGACGTCCAACGGAGGCCGACGTGGCCTTTGGTCTCAACGGAGGACGAAACCATGCGTAAAGCAATCTGGACTATCACTGCAATCACCCTGGCCGCGTCGGCATTTGTATCGCCGGTCGCATCCGCAGGAGCATCCAAGAAGGAAACCATCGGCGTCGGCACCGGCGCTGTCATTGGCGCGGTCGCCGGCGGCCCGATCGGCTTTGTTGTCGGCGCCGCGATCGGTGCGAAGGTTGGAGATACGCTGCATCAGAAAGACGTCGAGATCGACACGCTGACGTCGGACCTGCAGCAGAGCGAAAACACGGTCGCTGACCTCGAGTACGACGTGAAGACTCTCGAGCGGCACATCGACGGCGTGACGGCGGAACTGACGAAGCTCAAGAACGTCTCCCGCCCCGAGCTCGTCAGCCTGATGCAGGCCGGTATCGCGATGGACCTGCTGTTCCGCACCGATGAGCACGTGCTCGCGGACACGACGGGCGTGCGACTCAACGAACTCGCGCAGACCGTCGCGTCGATGCCGGACATCCGCATCCAGCTCGACGGTTTTGCGGATGAGCGCGGTGACGAGGAGTACAACCAGCGTCTCTCGGAGAAGCGCGTCGAGTTCGTTCGCGAGCAGCTGGTGGCCGCCGGCATCGATCCGTCGCGGATCATCACTGGTGCACACGGCGAAGCCGCAGCGCAGGACGAGACGCCGGACAGCTTCGCGCTCGAGCGCCGCGTCAGCGTCAAGCTCTACATCGACGAATCGCCGTCGTTCGCGTCCAACCCGAACTAGGTTCAGACCAGACCCCGAAAGACTCATCTCGAGTCTCCGCCTGGCCCGATTCCCGCTCGGGCCGTTCCGGCCCCGCAAGGGGCCGGTTTTTTTTGCACGGTGCGTCGCTATAATCGAGCCATGAGCGATCTTGCTGAAAGAACCTGCAAGCCCTGCGAAGGCGGTGTCGATCCATTGTCGCGAGCGCAGGCCGAAGAACTGATGGAGGCGATCCACCCGGACTGGACGCTGAGCGATGACGGTCTCGAGATCTCCAGGCACTTCGAGTTCCCGGCGTACAGCCGTACGCTCGGTTTCGCCAACGCGGTGGCCTGGATCGCGATCTCCGAGGGACATCATCCGGTCCTGACCGTCAGCTACGGGACGCTCGACGTCAGCTATACGACGCACGCCGTCGATGGCCTTACCGACAATGATTTCATCTGCGCCGCCAAGATCGACCGCCTGCTGAACTCGTGATCACCGTGGCCGACATCGAAGCCGCTGCCGGGCGGCTGCGCGGCATTGCGGTCGAGACACCCCTGATCGAAAACGCCGAGGTCAGCAAGCGCGCGGGCGCGCGGATCCTCCTGAAACCCGAGAACCTGCAGCGAACCGGATCGTTCAAGATTCGCGGTGCCTACAATCTCCTTTCACGCCTCGATGAATCGCAGGCAGAAAGGGGCGTCGTCGCGTGGTCATCCGGCAACCACGCCCAGGGCGTTGCCTGCGCAGGCAAACTGCTCGGCATCAAGACGGCTATCGTCATGCCCGAGGATGCGCCGCGCGCCAAGCTCGAGAATACGAAGCGACTCGGCGGCGAGGTCATCACCTACGATCGCTACACGGGAGACCGAGAAGCGATTGCGCGAGAGATTGCTGGTGAGCGGGGCGCGGAGCTCGTACCTTCCTACGACCACGAGGACATCATTGCAGGGCAGGGTACCGTCGGCCTTGAGATTGCAGAGCAGGCGCAAGCGCTCGGCATTGAGCCGGGCAGGGTGCTCATCTGCTGCGGCGGCGGCGGACTGACGGCCGGTTCGGCCGTTGCGCTCAAGGCACGAGTGTCCGACGTCAGCGTGCACACGGTAGAACCCGAAACATTCGACGACACGGCTCGATCGCTCGTGGCCGGCGAGCGTCTGTCCGTCGATCCTTCCGCGCGCTCGATTTGCGACGCACTACAGGCGCATACGCCGGGGCGCCTGACATTCCCGATCAATCGCGAGCTCACCGGTCCCGGTCTCACGGTCAGCGAAGCGGAGGTTCGCGACGCGATGCGCTTCGCGTTCGAACACCTGAAGCTGGTCGTCGAGCCAGGCGGCGCGGTCGCGCTGGCGGCAGCGTTGAATCGCAAGGTCGATATGGACGGCGACGTGGTCGTCGTCATCAGCGGGGGCAACGTGGACGCGGATCTTTTTGCGGAGATTCAGGCGGAGCGGAACTGATGCTTTTGCACGACGTTGTCGCGGTTCGCTGACTGCCGCGCTGCCTTGAGCGCCACCGCGCGCTTGCGACGCTCTTCCCAGGTATCCAGCCAGGCAACGATTCGGTTGAGTTGCTCCAGGTCCGGTGCGACCCGCGACGGCGGCATTTCGTGCAAGCCGATCCCCTGCTCGGCGCTGTGGACGAAGTTCTGGCTGTCACGCAGCACCGCGATGATCGGGATGCCGAGCGAATCCAGGAAGCGCATGAGCTGCGAGAAGCTCTTGGTGTTCTTGCGCGTGCGATTGGCGACGACGGCCAGCTTGCGTTCGTTGCGATCGACCTTTGCGACGAGCAGCAGGTCGGCAATACAGCGGGATGCCGCATGAATATCCATCGCCGACGGCATGACGGGGACAAGGATGCTGGAGGCATCGCGCGTCAATTCGCGCAGGTCGTCGTGAGTAACTCCGGCGGGGGAATCGACCAGCAGGTTGAGCGTGTCGTTGGGTACGCGCAGCTGCCAGCTTCGTGTGGCCTGCATGCTTTTCTTGTAGGCGGCGATGCCGTGGATTTCGGGCAGGTCCTGCGGCCGCCTGTTGAGCCAGGCGGTCGACGATCCCTGCGGGTCGAAGTCCATGACCGCCGTCGATGCG
This sequence comes from Woeseiaceae bacterium, assembly GCA_030066625.1. Taxonomy (GTDB): domain Bacteria; phylum Pseudomonadota; class Gammaproteobacteria; order Steroidobacterales; family Woeseiaceae; genus UBA1847. The sequence goes on along the minus strand of JASJBG010000002.1, from coordinate 43,918 downwards.
CCGCGCTGCGCGTAGCAGGCGGCGATGTTGGTGACCAGCGTCGATTTGCCACAGCCGCCCTTCGGGTTCAGGACCACGATTTTGTTGCGCTGTTCTCTCTGCGGGTTCGACATCGGTTGGGAGGCATCCTGTCGGACTGCCTCATCATAGTCTCGTTCCGGCCCTTGGCCCTAGTATTTCATCACAACTTCGAGTTCACATAATACCGGAGCCGGTGCCAAGCCGGAAATCCAGCCCCTGCCGGGGGATCAGAACATCTCGCTCGGGCCGGGTTCGTCGTCGCCGGGCTTCGAGCGGCTCTTGATGTGGTCGCCGGTGATCATCTTGTCGTAGGACAGGCCCGGGCCGACCATCGGATAGACGCCGGCATCCGGGTCGATGATGACCTCCAGGAAAGCCGGACCGTCATATTCCATGAAAGCCCTCACGACGTCGGCGATGTCGTCGCGCTTGTCCAGGCGTTTCGCGAAGCCGAAACCGTCGGCTTCGGCGGCCCTTACGAAATCCTTGCGGTGCAGCGACTTGTCGCTTGCCGACAGGCGGTTGCCGTAGTAGAGCTTCTGCCACTGCCGGACCATGCCGTCACCGTAGTTGTTGAGCACGACGACTTTGATCGGCAGCTTGTACGTCGTGGCCGTCTCGAGCTCGCCGATGTTCATGCGAATGCTGGCGTCACCGTCGATGTCGATAACGACGCGATCGGGCGCTGCGAACTGCGCGCCGATCGCGGCGGGCAGGCCGAAACCCATCGTGCCCATGCTGCCCGAGGTTAGCCACAGCCTGGGTTCGCGATAGTCGAAGTACTGCGCGGCCCACATCTGGTGCTGGCCGACGCCCGTCGAGATGATGGCTTCGCCTTTCGTGTGCTTGTTGATTTCCTCGATGACGGCGTAGGGCTGAATCAGCTCACTGCCGCGATCGTAGTCGAGGCAGTAGGTCTTCTTGAGCTCGGCAATCTCGTCGTGCCAGCTGTCGTAGGACTTCTCGAAGCCGATGCGGCGGCCGTACTCGAGCAGCGCGGTCAGGTCGCGACCGAGAATGCCGACGTGATGCCAGTTTACGCGTTTGACCTTGCCGATCTCGGCGATGTCCACGTCGAGGTGAGCAACACTGCGCGCACTCGGGGCGAATCGCTGCGGATCGCCGGCAACCCGGTCGTCGAAGCGCGCGCCGACCGCAATGAGGAAATCGCAGTCCTCCACGGCATAGTTGGCAGACGCGAGTCCGTGCATACCCAGCATGTGCATTGCGAGCGGGTGAGTCGTGTCGCTCGCACCAAGCGCCATCAGCGTCGTCGTCACCGGTATGCCGTACTCTTTGGCGAGTCGTCGCATCGGTTTGGTCGCGTTGGCGTTGATGACGCCGCCACCGGCGTAGATCAGCGGCCGCTCGGCCTCGGCGAGCATCTCGAAGAAGCGCTCGCAGGCATCGTCGTCGATCTGGTTGCGAACCACCGCGTCGAGGCGGCGCTCGTACCCCGGCATCGGCAGCTCGCCGGCACCTTTGAATTCGCCTTCCCAGTTCTGCACGTCCTTCGGAATGTCGATGACGACCGGGCCGGGCCGTCCCGTTCGCGCGAGTTTGAAGGCGCTGCGCACGGTGTCCTCGAGGCGTTCGGGTTCCGTGACCAGGAAAACGTGCTTGGCGACGGCGCCCATTATCGCGGCAACTGGCGCCTCCTGGAACGCGTCGGTGCCGATGGCCGCGCGCGGCACCTGGCCGCAGATGACGACGATAGGCACCGAGTCGGCCATGCAATCGCGCACGGGCGTAACCGTATTCGTCGCGCCCGGGCCTGAAGTGACCATGACGACCCCGACCTTGCCACTCGCGCGCGCATAGCCGGAGGCCATGAAACCGGCACCCTGCTCATTGGCTGGCACGACAAGCGGCATTGCTGCTTCGCCGTCCGGGCGGCGGTGCTTGCTGTTGTAGCGAAACACGGCGTCATAGGTCGGCAGGATGGCGCCACCGGAGTAGCCGAAGATCGTATCGACGCCTTCGTCGGCAAGGACCTGCACGACGATTTCGGCGCCGGTCATGCGTTGGCCGGCAAGATCGTGCTCGACGGTTTCGGCACTCAGTGTCTCTGTGCTCACGGCTCGCTCTCGACGTTCGGATTTGAACGTAAGTCCTCGATTTTCGGCGAGTGTTTACCAATTCCCGATGCAATGCAATACTCCACGAACTGCGTCCCGCAGTGCACGAATAGTTGCAAAAGAAAACACCTTCGAAATCTGCACAGACTAGCCCCGATGCGTCACGCCATTTCCGTATTACTCGAGAACGAAGTCGGTGCGCTGACACGCATGACCGGCATGTTCTCGAGCCGCGGCTACAACATCGAATCACTGAACGTCGCGCCGACCGACGATCCGCTGGTATCGCGTGTAACGCTGGTCATTTCCGGCTCCGACGCCGCCATCGCGCAGCTGAACACACAGCTCGCGAAGCTGGTCGATGTCGTCAATATTCATGACATGACGCTCGGCGAACACTTCGAGCGGGAACTGGCGATACTGAAGCTCAAGCTGGGGAAGGGCGGCGTCGCGAAAGCGCTGGCGCTGGCGAAGAAGCACGGCGCCGAGGTCCTGGACGAGGCGCCCGACAGCTACACGATGCAGTTGACCGGACGCATCGGTGAGATCGATGCGTTTATCGAAGACGCCGCCGACGTAGGCGCGATATCCGCCGTCGCGCGCAGCGGCAGTGTCGCTGTTTCCAAGGGCGAGGTCACGCTGTCCAGCTTCGACCGGCATCACCTGCTCTCCGGCTGAACGCATGGCCACGGCGCTCAAGGCGTACCGCCGACTTGTCGTAAAGGTCGGCTCCTCCTTGCTGACCAACGACGACGGCGAACTGAACCGCGACTGGTTACAGGGTCTCGCCGAAGACATCGCGGAGCTCGCGAACGGTGGACAGCAGGTCCTGATCGTATCGTCGGGCGCGATCGCGATTGGCAGCCGGACCCTGAACATGAATCGCCGTCGCGCACGCCTGGAAGATCTGCAGGCAGCAGCGGCTGTCGGCCAGGTCCAGCTCGCGCACCAATACCAGGAACTTCTCGGCGGCCTCGGCATTGCTGCCGCACAAATCCTGCTGACCCCGGACGACACGGAAAACCGCAGGCGCTTTCTCAACGCGCGCGGCACGTTGTCCCGTCTTATCGATCGCGGCGTCGTGCCGATCATCAACGAGAACGATACGGTGGCGACCGAGGAGATCCGCTACGGCGACAACGATCGCCTGGCGGCGCGCGTCGCGCAGCTCGTCATGGCGGACGGTCTCGTGCTGCTTTCCGATGTCGACGGGCTGTATTCGGCGGATCCGACGGCGAGCGACGATGCCGAACACCTGCCCGAGGTTCACGACATCGACGAATCGATCACGGCTATCGCGGGTGAGACTCGCTCGGAGATCGGCAGCGGCGGCATGGCCACGAAAGTGCAGGCGGCGCGGATCGCCACACATGCGGGCTGCGCGACAATTATCGCAAGCGGGCGCGTGCGACGGCCGCTGAAGGCGCTCGCGGATGGCGCGAGACGAACGGTTTTTCATGCGGACGGCAGCCCGGCGGCCGCCCGCAAACAATGGCTGGCCGGTGCGCTCGATGTGTGTGGCACACTTAAGGTGGACGACGGCGCGCGCCGCGCCCTGCGTGATGGCAGCAGCCTGCTGCCGGTCGGCGTCATCGGTGTCGTCGGCCGCTTCCGGCGCGGTGACGTCGTCAGTCTCGTCGACGCGGACGGGCTGGAGATCGGCCGCGGGCTGGCGGAGTATGACGACGCGGAAGCGCTGCGCATCGCCGGCTGCCAGTCGGAGGAAATCGCGGAACGGCTGGGCTACCGCGGGCGTGCCGTACTCGTCCATCGTGACGATCTCGTGTATTTCGGTTCCGGCGGAGTGAATCCGACGACTACGGACACAGGGAATGAGCAGTAGCGCAACAAGGAAAAGAGCGGCCGCACTCGGCGACACGATGCTGGCGCTTGGTCACGACGCCCGCGCCGCGCTCGCCTCGCTTGCAGCTGCCGACGGCGACAAGCGCAGCGAAGCGCTCAAGGCCGCGGCGCGGCAGATTCGCGCGCGCAGCGACGATATCCTGGCGGCCAACGCTGCTGACATCGCGGCGGCCCGCGAACGTGGTACGGCCGGGGCGATGATCGACCGACTGCTGCTCGACCCGGAGCGAGTCGAGGCGATGGCGGCGGGCGTCGAGACCGTCAGCGAGCTTGCCGATCCGGTCGGCCGCGTGCTGGCGGAATGGGACCGGCCGAACGGGCTGACCATTCAGCGCGTGGCCGTGCCGCTCGGCGTCATCGGCATCATCTATGAGAGCCGGCCCAACGTGACCGCGGACGCCGCCGCGCTCTGTATCAAGTCCGGCAATGCCGCGATCCTGCGCGGAGGGTCGGAGAGCGTGCTGTCCAGCCGTGCGATTCATGCCTGTATGCAGGACGGCCTCGTCGAGGCCGGCATCGATCCGAACGCCGTGCAGCTCGTACCGACGACGGATCGCGAGGCCGTCGGTTTCCTGCTATCGTCGATGGCGGGGCTCGTCGATGTCGTGGTGCCGCGCGGTGGCAAAAGCCTCGTACGCCGCGTGCAGGAAGAGGCGCGCGTGCCGGTCATCGGCCATCTCGACGGAATCTGCCATGTCTACGTGCATGCCGATGCGAACCCGGACATGGCGCGCGACATCGTGCTCAATGCGAAGCTGCGGCGAACCGGAATCTGCGGTGCCGCCGAAACGGTCCTCATCGACGCGGCGCTGGCCGCGCAGGTAATCGCCGACATCGTCGCGGCCCTCGCCGATGCGGGCTGCGAGGTGCGTGGCGACGAACGTATCGCGGCGATGGCCAGCCCCGTCACTGCCGCGACGGAGGACGACTGGTCGACGGAATACCTCGACGCGATCGTATCGATGCGCGTCGTCGATGGCGTCGCCGCTGCGGTGGACCACATTCGTCGCTACGGCTCCGGTCATACAGAGTCCATCGTCACCGACGACGCCGTCGCAGCGCGTGAGTTCCTCGAGTCCGTCGACAGCGCGATCGTGATGCACAATGCGTCGACACAGTTCGCCGATGGCGGCGAGTTCGGCATGGGCGCGGAGATCGGCATCGCGACCGGTCGTGTGCATGCGCGAGGTCCCGTCGGCGCGGAACAGCTGACGAGCTACAAGTACGTCGTTCGCGGGTCCGGCCAGACGCGCCCCTGATGTCTGAATCGACTGACAGTCACGACCTCGCGGTCATCGGCGCCGGCATCAACGGCGCCGGCATCGCACGCGATGCCGCCATGCGCGGCCTGAAGGTCATCCTGCTCGAGAAGGACGACGTCTGCAGCGGCACGTCGTGGATCTCGAGCCGGCTGATTCACGGCGGACTGCGCTACCTGGAATATGGCGAGATCCCGCTAGTTTACGAATCGCTGCACGAACGCCGAAATCTTCGCCGCATCGCCCCGCACCTCGTGCGACCGCTGCGCATCAGTATTCCGATCTACGAGTCCGCGCGGCGCGGAAAACTGCTGATCCGCCTCGGCATGATCGCCTACGACATACTGTCCTGGAACAAGGCGATGCCGCGCCACGAGATGCTTGGCCGCGACGCCATGATCGCGGCCGCGCCCGGCCTCGCGGCGGAGGGTCTCAAGGGCGGCGCGCGCTACTTCGACGCGCAGGTGGAGTTCGCCGAGCGCCTCGTTCTCGAGAACGTTCTCGCGGCGCGTGCAGCCGGCGCGAGCATTCGGACCTATACGAAGGTGACAGGATTCGAAATCGACGGAGGTCGGGTGAGGGCCGTGGCCGTCGAGGACATGTTGACCGGTGAGCGAGAGTCGCTGCCTGTGGCGAGCGTCATCAACGCAACGGGTCCCTGGGTCGATCGCGTGCTCGATACTGCCGACGAGTCCACGCCATCACTGATTGGTGGCACGAAAGGCAGCCACATCATAGTCCGGCCATTCGATGGCGCACCGGACGAAGCCTTCTATGTCGAAGCTGCTGCGGACGGACGACCGTTCTTCATCATTTCGTGGAACGGGCTCTACCTGATCGGCACGACGGATATCCGCTACGACGGTTCACTCGACAAGTGTCGCGCCAGCAGTGAAGAGATCGACTACCTGCTGACCGAGACGAATCGCGTGTTTCCGGCAGCCGGGCTGTCGATGAAAGATATCTGCTACGCCTATGCGGGCGTCCGACCGCTGCCGGCCCGCGAGGAGGGGCCGGAGTCTGCAATCACGCGCAAACACATCATCCGAATCAACGACGACATTGCGGCCAACCTGATATCGATCATCGGCGGCAAGCTCACAACCTATCGAAACCTCGCCGAGCAGGCAGTGGACCTCGCAGGCAAGGTCATTCCACGCCGCAGGCTGGCACCATGCCGGACGCACGATACGCCGTTGCCGGGCGGTGCGCGGCTCGACGAGGCGAGTGCTCGACTCGAGACCGTTGCCGGGCTTTCGGCCGGCGGCAGGCAGCGACTACTGCGAATCTACGGCGGCCGTGCGGAGAGAATCGCAGAGCTGGCCGAGGCCGAGCCGGAGCATGCCAGTACGCTCGATTCGGACGGCAGATTGCTCGCTGCCGAGGCGGCGTTCGTCGCCGGCAACGAAGAGATCCGCACGCTCGCCGACGTCATTTATCGACGCATGATGCTGGGACTTGACGCTGATCAGGGTCGGCCACACTACCCGGCAATCGCAGGCATCGTCGCTCGCGAGTGCGGCTGGGACGATAGTCGCCGCGAACGCGAGCTCGACGCGCTCGTGGCCTACAGCGACTCTCTGCTGCCCGGCGCCGGCGAGTAGACCAGTTCGACGAACAGCTCGCGCCCGCGACCCGGGAAGTAGCGGTAGTTGCCGAACGCGTAGTCCGCGCGGTCCGCATAGGCGGTGTCGGTCACGTTGTTGAGTCGCAGGTTGAACGCAAGCGTTTCGCTCGGCCTCAAGCTCGCGCGCAGGTTCAGGATGTCGTGGCCCGGATAGTCGAAGCGGTTCTCGGCATCGAGATAGTAGCGGCCGATCGCCGTCCACTGCAGTCCGAAGTCCAGCGTGTCCAGCGCGTCGAAGAACAGCTCGGCGCTGCCGAGGAAACGCGGCGCCGTGTCGACATCACGACCGGAGATGAAAGTCTCGCCGCGTGCGGCGACCCGGTCGAAGTCGTACTCGTGGCGGGCGTAGGTCGCGTCGATCGCGAGCCGCAGGCGATCGAGAATCTGCCAGTCGAATGCGACCTCGATGCCCGCATGGCGGCTGCGTGCACCGCTGACGTTGAAACCCTCGGCATCACGAAACACGCTGTCGCGTTTGCTCATCGCGAATACCGCGGTATCGAGCGACCATGCTTCACCATAGCCGCGCCAGCCGAGTTCGAGGCTGTCGATGCGTTCGGAGTCCAGGTCGGCAACCGTCTGTCCGCTCTGCAGACGGTACAGTTCGGTCATCTGCGGGGCACGGAAGCCACGGCTGGCGATGCCATAAAGGATGCTCGTGTCCGACAGTGCCACGTTCAATGCGAGCTTCGGGGCGAGGTTCGTGAAGTCGTCGCTGCGATCCGCGGGTCGTGTGTACAGGCAGCCGCCGAAACCGCAGGGCGTTCCGTCGTCGCGGGTATTGCCGTCGAGCATGCGGTTGTCGTAGTCGTAGTGCAGGTACTCGGCGCGCAGGCCGACCGATAACGTAACGGTGTCTGACAGCGAAAAGTCGGCCTGAACGAACGGCGCAACGCCGATGCTCGTTACCTCGTAGTCGTAGTGCTTGCCCTCGGGCCGGGTCTCCTGCAGGAAAGCCGATCCTTCAGTCGGTCCGAACTGCGTCTCCTTCAGAAACACGTCGCTCCATTCGACATCGACGCCCGTGACGATCTGGCGACGTTCGTTGCCAAACTCGAGCGATGCAATGACGCCGGCGCTGACGTGGCCATTCTCCTCCAGCGGCTGGCCGGGCAGGAAATGCTGCAGGAAGGTCATGTTGGAATGGCGGAGGTAGGGACGAACGTCGGCAATGGCGCCGTCGATGTCCGCGCGCCAGATGCCGTATAGCCGCTGGCTTTGCGCTTCGCGAAATGCCTCCGGATTGAGGTTTTCTCGGTTCAGGTCCGGGTCGCGGTAGGCGTCTTCGCCGAAGATGAAGCCGGCGGTCTCCTGGTCGAGGTCCGTGAACGACAGTCCGCCCGTGAAGTCGCCGCCGAACAGGGATGTCGCCAGCTTCAGATTGCCCTTGAGCTGCCGGTAGCCGGACTCGTCTCGAAATCCGCCGTCATCGGCAAACACAATAGAGCCGAGGCTCCTTCCTTCGCCGTCGAACGGCACGCGGGCGCGCACGCGTACGAATTCGTTCGCGCCGACCTCGGCGCCGAACAGGCCGCCGGTTGCCGGCCCCGGCTCGGGCAGCAGCACATTCACGATGCCGTGCAGCGCGTTCGATCCGTACAGCGCATTACCGGGTCCGCGGATGACCTCGATCGATTCGGCGAGCTCGGTGTTCGATTCGAACAGCTGGTTGACGTTGCAGAATCCCGACGGCCGCGTCGGAATACCGTCTTCGAGGAACAGGAAGGCGCCGCAGGAGCCGGCTCCCGTGAGTACCGGCGAGCGGATTGCCGTCAGGTGCTCCTGGCCGCTGCCCCGGCCGAGCCACACGCCCGGCACGCGGGTCAGGAGTTCATGGATGTGCTGGTGGCGTACCGCCGCGATCTCCGTCGCGTCGAGACGCTCGATGTTGCCGGTATGCTCGAACAACGACTCGCCGCGGCGATCGCTGGTGACGACGATTTCGTCGATGGGCTCGGGCGGGGCGGCCGCTGCAAATCCGCCGGTGGCCAGCAGCAGGCCAGCAATGCTCCGCGGCAGCGTCTTCGGACGCCGCCCGTGTCGTCGTTCAGAAATCATGGTGTCCCTCGGGGCCGGGCGCTCATTATAATGACGCCTGCCACGATTCCCATTCCGGAACCCGATTGCAGCGTCCGATACACAGCCTGTTGGTTTTGACCCTCGGTGTCCTGCTGACGTTCCCGGCGGGCGCCACAGACGACGCCGGTGAGCGCCTGCGTGTGGGGCTGGTGCTTGGTGGTGGCGGCGCGCGCGGAGCGGCGCATATCGGTGTGCTGCAGGAACTGGAACGGCTGAAGGTACCTGTTGACGCGATCGCCGGCACCAGCATGGGCGCCATCGTCGGCGGCCTCTATGCGTCGGGGTACAGCGCAAACGATCTCGTGGAGATCGTCTCGACGATGGACTGGTCCGGGACGCTCGCGGATAGCCCAAATCGGGCCGACATGAGCTTTCGCCGCAAGCAGGACGACGAGCAGTTCCCGATCCCGTTCGAGATCGGCGTCAAGAACGGCACGCTGAACCTGCCGCAGGGCGTGATCCAGGGACACAAGCTCGGGCTGCTTCTGCGCGAACTGACGCTGCACGTGTCCGACGTCCGCGATTTCGATGAACTGCCGATACCGTTTCGCGCGGTCGCCTCCGATATCGTCAGCGGCGAGGCCTTCGTCATGGGTGAGGGTGACCTCGCCGACGCGATTCGCGCGAGCATGTCCGTGCCGGCCGCTTTCGCCCCCGTGACGATAGGCGACCGGCTGCTCGTCGACGGTGGCCTTGTGGGCAACCTGCCGGTCGACGTCATCCGGACGATGGACGTCGACGTGGTCATCGCAGTCGACGTCGAGTTTCCGCTGTACGAAAAGGAAGACCTCGGCTCGGTGCTGGCGATCTCCGAACAGATGCTCACGATCCTGATTCGCAAGGAAACCCTTCGGCAAATCGCCGACCTGGATGACGATGATGTGCTTATTCGACCCGAGCTCGGCATGTTTGCCTCGACGGACTTCGGTCGTATCGTCGAGACGCTGGCACCCGGTGCCGAGGCGGCACGTGAACAGGCAGGGAAGCTCGAGCGCTTCTCGGTCGATGATCGAGAGTGGCAACGCTACCTGGCTGGCCGCGAGCGCGTGGCCGAGCCAAAGTCGATCGATTTCGTCCGTGTGGAGCACGATAGCCGGGTGTCGCCCGCGGTCCTCGAGTCGCGCGTCGATATCGAGCCGGGCGATGCCGTCGATGCGAACCGGCTCGCCAACGAGGCCAACCGGATGTACGGGCTGCGGCTGTTCGAGCACGTCGGGTACAGGCTGGTCGAGGAAGACGGGCAGACGGGTGTCGTGTTCGATGCGCGCCAGAAGAGCTGGGGCGACGGTTTCCTGCGCTTTGGCCTCGACATCGAGGACGACTTCGAAGGTTCGACGGCATTCAACCTGAATACGCGCCTGTGGTGGCCAGCGATCAACCGTCTTGGCGCCGAGTGGCGGAGCGACCTGACGCTCGGCACCGACCCGGCGTTCTACTCCGAGTTCTACCAGCCGCTGGCCGTCAATAGCCCGCTGTTCGTGTCGCCAACGCTCGGTATCGGCCAGCGCAATCTGAACGTCTTCTCGGTCGACGATGCATTTGCGCGGCTGCGGCTGTCCGAGATTCGCGTCGGACTTGACGCGGGGACGGAGATCGGCAACTGGGGTGAGTTTCGAATCGGGCTGTTCCGCGGCGCCGGCGACGCCCGCGTCAAGGTCGGCGATCCGTCGATACCGAACCTGGACTTCGAATCTGGCGGCGCGTTGGCGCGGCTACGGACGGATACCTTCGATAATCCGTGGTTTCCGCGCAGCGGCTATCGCGGCGGCGTGCTGTGGACGCTGTCGCGTCGCTCGCTGGGAGCCGATGACGATTACGACACCGTCGAATTCGAATTCGCGACGGCGTTCAGCCGCGGCAAGAACACGCTGGTACTCGGTCTCGATTACGGGTCAGCGATCGATTCGAACAGCGCGGTGCAGGATTACTTTCCGCTCGGCGGTTTCCTGAGCCTGTCGGGACTTGAACGCAACCAGTTGACCGGCCCGCACGCCGGGCTGGCGCGCCTCGTTGCGTATCGTCGTATCGGTAGCTCGGCGGGAAGCCTGCTGGACGTGCCGGTCTACGTGGGCGCGTCGATCGAACAAGGCAACGTTTGGCAGACTCGCGATGACATCAGCTTCGATTCGACGCTCACGAACGGCAGCCTGTTCCTGGGTCTGGATAGCTACATCGGCCCGGTGGTCCTGGCAGCCGGTTTTGCGGAGGGCGGCCGTACCAACTTCTACCTGTTCGTCGGCGGCAGCTTCATCGGCAACGGCCTTCGCTAGCGGACGATTTTTTCGAGAACCTGGGTCGGCGTATCGGTCTTCCGATAGTAGCCGTGCCGCTCCGCCATGCTTTCGAATGCGACGTCGCGCTCCTGCTCGGTCGGATACCAGTGCAGCCGCTCCCAGTCATCGCCCAGCACCTTGCGCAGTGTGTCGTTTGCCGGAAGCGTGACGCGAATACCGAACTTGCGTTCCTGGCCGGCCTTGTCGGGTTCGACGAGATTGTGTTGGTGGTGAAAATCCACGCGTCTGGCCTCGATTTACACGTATCGACAGCGGCCGGAGTATACCGAATCCGTCACGCTTAGCCAGCGAGAGTCCGGTAAACTGAACGGCCGGAAGCGTGTGCGGGCAAGGCATGGCGGAAGACCCGAACGAAAGAGTCGACACCAGCGGCGAGTTTTTCAGCGTTGGCTCGCCGCTGCACGCCGTCCGCGCCGGCTACATTCACCGGCGCGCGGACGACCTGCTTTACGAAGCCGCCATCGCGGGGCGCTATGCGCACATCATTGCCCCCGACCGCAGCGGCAAGTCGTCCCTCATTGCCGCGACCGCCGCGCGCCTCGAGGGCGCCGGTGTTCGCGTCGCGATCCTCGACCTCGGCCAGATCGGTGAGGGCGGTCAGGACGCCGGCCGCTGGTATTACAACGTTGCCTATCGGTTGCTCCGCCAGCTGCGGATACGCATAGACCTGCAGGCCTGGTGGCAGGACAAGGCGCTGCTGAGCAACCGCCAGCGCCTGGTCGAGTTCTACGCGGAGGTCATACTCCAGCAGGTCCAGAAGCGCGTCGTCGTGTTCGTCGACGAGATCCAGTGCACGGGTGATTTGCCATTCGCCGATCAGCTGCTCGGCAGCATCCGCTCCGCGCACACGGCTCGGGCAACGGACCCGGATTTCGCGAGGCTGACGTTCGTCCTGCTCGGGGAGTGCGATCCGCTGAGCCTCGTGAACGAACCCGAGCTGTCGCCGTTCAACGTGACGCAGTCGATTCCGCTCGACGACTTCACGCGCGACGACCTGAACCTGTTCGCGGCGGAGCTCAACCTCGCGCCGGACGATGCTGGCCGCGCGCTCGACCGGATCTATCACTGGACGCGCGGTCAGCCGTATCTCACGCAAAAGCTGGCGCGCGCGGTCTCTCGTGAACGCGTATCGGGCGACGTGGAGGGTCATGTCGACCGGCTCGTGATGCAGCAGCTGGCCGGCAAGGCGGCGCTGCATAGCGAGCCGCTCATGAGTCATATCCACCGCCAGCTCGTCGGTCGCAAGAACACCGAGGCGTTGCTGAACCTGTACGGCCGGATTCGCAAGGGCGTGAACGTGCCGGCGGATCTCGGCTCGTCCCTGCAGCGCCGGCTCATGGCGGTCGGCCTGCTGGAGATCGATGAAAGCGGCGAGCTTAAGATTCGCAACCGGATTTACGCGACAGTGTTCACGGCCCGCTGGGCGAATGAGAACCTGCCGGCCCACTGGCGCGCCCCGGTGGCAGCAGCGGTCGTGCTGTTCGCGATCGCGCTGGTGCCGTTCTGGTACACACAGTGGTTGCCGAAACCCTACGTCAGGGTTCTGACGTCGATCGAGACGGAACTGTCCGTGGCTGAAACGGCCTGGCTCAACCTGCGGTCGTTCCCGGGTCATTCGAGCGGGTCGGACAACCTGTATCGCGAATACCTGAATTCGCGCGCACGCGCCGCGGTCGACGATGCCGAGATCGATGCGATCTCGACGATGGCGGGAATGCTGCCGGAAGCTGGCACGATGCCGGAGCGGCTCAAAGCCGAGTTCTGGGATCGCAAGGTGCGAACCGCCTCGCGCGAGGAGCGCCGGGATGACGCGTTGCTCGCGTCGTTGCAGAGCCTCTCCTTGTCGACGCCGCTACGCCGCAATCGGGCGTCAATGCTCGTCGGTGAAGACTATCCGCTGCTGCTGGCCAGCGTAGCGACCGGCCAGAACGACCGGCTGCTGTTCAACCCGGGCAGCCTGCTGCTGACGTCAGTCAATGGCGCACGTATTTCCCAGTCGACATTGGGTCCGCAAGGGATATCGCGCAGCGATGACTGGACCATCACCGCGCTCGAAGTATCGCCGCTCGTGCGCCGCGTCATCGTCGATCGAGAGGGTACGGTCAACCGCATCGGTCTGACCGTCAACGTCAGCCATCCGCGGCTTGCCGACCTGCGCATCAAGGTCATCGCCCCGTCGGGACGTGCGGTCGAGGTCGACCTCGGCCGCGAGCGCGCATCGAGCGCGGACGACATTCGAATTCCGGCCGCGCAGCTCGAGCCTCTGAAGGGCGAAGCGCTTCCCGGCACCTGGAGTATCAGTATTCGCGACGAAGCGACGGGCGTTGCAGGCTACCTGGCCGGCTGGAACCTGACCCTGAACTCGCAGGCGCTGATCGAAGACTTCCAGCGCGGCATCGGCATACCCGATCCGATCGAACGTGAGGCACCGCAGTTCTGGACCAGCGAAGACGGCCGCTACGCGGTTGCGCGCGCGACCCAAAGTGACAGTGCGCGGCTCTGGGATCTTGCCTTCGCCAAGCCGGTGTCGGCGTTCGCTGTGACGGAGACCGAACAGCTTGTCGGTGTCGACAGCGGTGCCCGACGCCTCGTGACGGCGACGCTCGATACGGTCAATCTCTGGGATACGACGACCGGCAAGCGGGAAACGACGCTGCCCATTGGTCCGGCCAGCGCTACGGCGCGCCTTACGGCAGACGGCAGGCGTCTCGTCGTCCAGGCGCGCAGCGATGTCGAGACGCGAATCGAGGTCTGGGATCTCGAAACCGCTGCTCGAATCGGCGAGCTGACGATCGCCGGCGTACCGGCGCTTACGGCATTCGACGCAACCGGTCAGCGTGTGGCGGTTGCCGACTACGACCGCGCGGTACGTGTCTGGGACCTGCAGAGCGGGGAGCAGCTTGTGCAGTTCGATCTCCCGCAGCAGCCCAGCGAGGTGAGCCTGAGTGCGGGAGGCGAGACCCTCGGCATGGTCTACGGATCGTCGGGTGTCGCGCTCTGGGCCGTCAACCGTCCCGATACGCCGCTGCTCGAACGCTTCGGCGACGGCGCCTGGCGGCTCCGTTTCTCGCCATCGGGAGCGCGCGTTCTCGTCGGTCGGCCGCGGACCGGCTACGAGCTGCACGCCGCGGTCGATGGCCGGCTCATCGGACCGGCAATCGGGATCTCCGCGCCGGGAGAAGCCGGTGACCTGCTCGCCTTCAACGCCGGAGAGGACGTTGTCGTCACGGGCTCGCTGCAGGGCCGGGTGCGTTTCTGGCAGCTGCCGGTGACGACAAAAGGTGCGCAGGCGCCGCCTGGTGGTGACGCGATCTGGACTCCGGCTGCCGATGCCGTCGTTGCGGCGCTTCCCGACGCGTCCGCGGTACTGATTGCAGACCGGGGCGGCAACGTGCACCGTCTGCCGGTCGAGTCGTTCGCCGAGGCTCTGGCGAAGGCCCGCGAGGACGTCAGCTTCCTCGGGCACAACGCCGCGGTCCGCGGTTTGACGATTAGCCAGGACGGTCGCCTTGCGGCAAGCGTTGCGGAAGACAATACGCTGCGGGTATGGAGTACGGCCGACGGCCTGCCGGCACCTTACATCGCGGAACTCCCGGGCAACGTGATCGAGCGGATCACGTTTTCACCGGACGGCAGCCTGGTCGGCGTCCTGTCGGCAACCACGGTCAATATCATCGACACGGCAACGGGCGATATCGCCGCGGAACTGGAACTCGGTGAGACCCACTCGGACCTGGCCTTCGGCTTCGATAACAGCCTGTATCTCGGTTCACTGAGCGGCGCGCTCAACGTCATGACGCGCGATGCCTCGGGTGTCTGGAGCCTGCGAAGGCTCTGGCAAGGTGAAGCGCCGATACGCTGGCTGGAGCTGTCGCCACGCGGTCGTTTCCTGGTGCTGGTCGACCAGAACAACCTGGCGCAGCAGTTCGTGCTCGCGGACGGCCGCACGGGTGAACTCTCGCTGCAGCTGCCGTCACCCGTCCAGGAGGTTACGTTTTCGCCGAACGGTTCGCGCGTGCTGTTCCGTACGTCGCGCTGGGTCCATCGCGTCGGTTCATCGCCGTCCGGGCTGATCTGGCTGCAGGCGATGTTCGTGCCGGATTCGCTCGCCGGCTCACGAATCGTTTTCGGCAGCGATTCGGGCAGGGCTTCGTCCGGCCAGGCGTTCTATCTGCCAGTGGCTCGCGAGGGCATCGTCAACCTGCAGCGCCTGCAGTTCGATGACGCTTCGTCGCCTGGCCTGTTCGGAAATCGCGATACGCTGCTCGACGAGTGGCAGCAACGACTCGCCTTCGACACCACGACTGTCGAGGAAACACAGTGATCAGTATGCGATGCTTCTTGTTGCTCCTGCTGGCCGTGGCCGGGAGCGTCTCTGCTGACGATCGTCCGCGCGCACGCGACGCCGGTGTCGTGGTCGGCGTATTCCCGACGGGCGAGTTCAACGCAATCACCGACGTCGAGGGCGTTCGTGTCGGCCACACAACGATCATCGAGGGTGATGACATTCGCACGGGCGTTACCGCGATCGTTCCGGGCCCGGGCAATCTCTACACACATCCCATGCCTGCGTGGATCCACGTTGGCAACGGCTATGGCAAGCTCATTGGCGAAACCCAGGTTCGTGAGTTCGGCGAGATCGAAACGCCTATTCTGCTCACGTGCACGCTGTGCGTGTGGAGCGCAGCCAATGCGCTGAAGGACTGGGTGTACGAACAGCCAGGCATGGGTGAGCACACGGTGAATCCGGTCGTTGGCGAGACGAACGACTCGCGCGTCAACGACATGTGGGCCGATCCCGTGCAGCGCGAACACGTTTTCGCCGCCCTCGAAGGTGCGCGCTCCGGGCCGGTAGACGAGGGCAGTATCGGCGCTGGCACCGGTACGCAGGCATTCGCCTGGAAGGGCGGCATTGGCACGAGCTCCCGGGTGCTGCCCGAGTCGCTCGGCGCCTACACGGTCGGCGTGCTGGTGCAGACCAACTACGGCGGCATCCTCACGATGAACGGCGCGCCGGTCGGCCAGGAACTTGGTACCTATTCGTTTCGCAAGGATCTCGAGGACTCGGCTGCCGACGACGACCGCCAGGAAGATGGCTCCATCATGATGGTCGTCGCGACCGACGCACCGCTCAACGCACGCAGTCTCGACAGGCTCGCAATGCGCGCCATGATGGGGCTTGCCCGCACCGGCTCGTTCGCGAGCAACGGATCCGGCGACTACGTCATCGCCTTCTCCACGCATGCCGATGTCCGCCGTCCGCGCGAAAGCGACGTGCCGGTTACTGCGCCGGCGCTCGTGAATGCAGCAATGTCACCGCTGTTCGCCGCGACCTCGGAGGCAACCGAGGAGGCGATCTACAACGCGATATTCAAGGCGACGACCGTGACCAGTTCCCGCGGCCGTCTCGACGCCATTCCGGTCGACGACCTGCTCAGAATCCTGAAACGCTACAACGCGCTCGAACCAGCCACTGACTAGCGTTCGTCGCCGCGCAGCGTCCTTACCAGCAATTCGAGACGCGGAGCGGTCACGTCCCGTGCAGGGACCGGCTCGCCGATCGTGACCGGCACGCGCGCGAACAGGCGCCCGGGGAACTTCTTCAGCGCGCCGTCGCGGTTGCGGCTAAACCAGCTGCCCCACAGCCGGCCGAGCGCAACAGGGACGACGGGCACGGGCCGTCGCTCGATAATCTTCTCGATGCCCGGCCTGAAACGCTGTACTTCACCGTCCCGGGTAATTCCACCCTCGGGAAACACGCAGACGACGTTGCCCGCTGCGAGCTCGGCGTCGACTTTCTCGAACGCCTCGTGCATCAGTACTTCGTCTTCCTTCGCCGATGCGATCGGGATTGCTTTGGCGTGCCGGAAGAAAAAGCTCAGCAGTGGGATCTCGAAGATCTTGTAGTACATGACGAAGCGCATCGGCCGCCGGATCGAGCCTCCCAGGATGATCGCGTCCATGAAGCTGACGTGGTTGCAGACGACGACGGCCGCCCCGGTATCCGGAATGTTCTCCTCACCCTGCGTGCGTATCCGATACAGGAAGGAGATGATCAGCCACGCCAGGAAGCGCATCAGGAATTCCGGCAGCAGCGAGAAGATGTAGATCGCAACCACCGCGTTGAGCACGGCCGTGACAAAGAACAGCTGCGGAATCGATAGCCCGGCCGTCAGCAGGACAAGCGACAGCACCGACGCGCCTACCATGAAGAACGCGTTGATGATGTTGTTGGCCGCGATAATGCGTGACAGATGCTGGCGCTTCGACCGCTGCTGGATCAGCGCGTACAGGGGCACGCTGTAGATGCCGCCGAACGCACCGAGCATCGTCAGGTCGAATAGCACGCGCCACGTGCCGGGCCGGTCGAGAAACTCGGCGAGCGTCGTGACCGGTGTGCCGTTCGCCACAGGCTGCGCAAAGTAGAGGTCGATCGCGAACACGGTCAGGCCTATCGCACCGAAAGGTACGAGGCCCAACTCGATGCGGTGCCCTGACAATCGTTCGCAGAGCATCGAGCCGATGCCGACGCCGACTGCAAACGTTGCGAGCAGGCAGGTCGTGACGAACTCGTTGCCGTTCAGTATCTCGAGCGTATAAGCCGGCACCTGTATGGTCATGACCGTGCCGTAGAACCAGAACCAGGAGATCCCGAGGATGGACAGGAACACGGCCTTGCTCTCGCGTGCGAAACCGACGATTCGCCATGTCTCCCGCCACGCGTTCAGGCTCAGCCTGAGTTGCGGGTCGGCAGCTCGGGTCATGGGGATCTGCCGGCTCGCCAGGTAGCCCGCGACCGCGAACACGACGAGGCAGGTGGCGATCGGGAGCGCGTTGTCAGGGCTTGCGCCGACCGTCACGCCGCCAATGATCAGGCCGATGATGATTGCCGTGAAGGTCCCGGCCTCGACGAGCGCGTTGCCCCCGATGAGTTCGGTGGTGTCGAGGTGCTGCGGCAGGTACGCGTACTTGACGGGCCCAAACAGCGTGGACTGCAGCCCCATCAGGAACAGCACGAAAAGGAGCAGGGCATAGCCGCCTCTGAGAAATGCCGCGGCGGCAATGAGCATCAGCGCGATCTCGAACAGCTTGATGCGGCGGATGAGCATCGATTTTTCGTACTTGTCGGCAATCTGTCCGGCCGTGGCCGAGAACAGCACGTAGGGCAGGATGAAGGCGATGCCGGCCGCGTTGGCCAGCGTGCTCTCGTCCCAGCCGAAGAGCTGTATCCCCTGGAAGGTCGCGAGGATCAGGAAACCGTTGCGAAAAACGTTGTCGTTTAGGGCGCCAAGGAACTGGGTGACGAAGAACGGGGCGAATCGTCGCTGTCCAAGCAGTCTGAACTGGCTGTTGTCCGCCACGTAATGCGTAATCCCTGCGTCCGGCTCGCGCCACTATAGCACCGCCGACCGGCGCTCCAGCGAATTCGGCCAAGTGTCGAAAACTGCGAACTCAGAACGGTTTTGGCCTTTGACACCGGGGTAAGATTCCCCCTGAAAACGTGCATATTTTTTAACCACTTAGCCAAGATAGCTATCGGATCACGCCGAATGACAACCGGTCTAAAGCGCCTAAGTCTCTGGATTGCTGGAGGATTTTTGCTCGTCGGCTGTGCCGAGGAGCCGCCGCCGCGTTCGGTCGGTGAATTCATGGACAATCCGATCCTGCTCGAGGCTGCGCTGGTGCGCTGCACGCAGAACCGCGCCGAGACCCGCTATGACGCCGAGTGCGTGAATGCCCGCGAGGCGGTCAAGCTGATCGAGGCGAAAGAGGAAGCCGCACGCCGTGAGGAACTCGAGGCGCAGTCGCAGCGCAAGCGCGAGGCCCTGCGCCGGACCCAGCAGGCTGCGGCCGAGGCTCGTCGTCGCGCGGCAGAAGCCCAGCGCCAGCGCGAGGAAGCCGAGTACCTCGCGCAGTTCGGTGAATTGCCGCCGGGCACCGAGGACCGCTCGCTACCGAGCGGCAACGCTCCGCTCGCGGTCATTCCGGATCCGGTCGAGACTCAGGTCGAACCCGAGCCGGGCGTGAACGTGACCTTCGATGCGCCGCCGCCTTCCGGCAACGCGCCGACCGCCGAGGTTGCTCCGCAGCCGGTGGAACAGGCGGTCCAGGAACCGGTGCCCGAGGAACAGGCACCGGCGAATGACCTCGCGTCTATCCGCGACGAACTGAAGCGTCGCAACGAAGACGGCAACCAGCCGCAGTAGAACCGCCTCTGACAAGCCTCTTCGTCGTCGGAGCCTTACTCTGACTCTTCCTCTTCGTCTTCACTCGGGTCGGGCAGGCCGAACGTCCTGACGCTGGATTCGCCGGTCCCTTCGTCGCTGCTACGGACCGGCGCCGCGCTCGCGGTACGCATGCCGGGAGTACCTGGCAGCCGGTTGGTCTGTGCCGTCAGCATCTGCACGAACGTATTGGCAACGTCGGGGGCGATATTCGGCGAACTCGCGAAAATGCGTTCCGGCGTCATCGACGGATCGCTGTAGAAGGCGGCGTTCGCCTTGCGGTCCATCGTGACGCCAGCACCCTCGAGCGCAACGCCGGCAAACAGGCCGCGGCTGCGCGAGTATGAGAGTACCTCCGCCTGGAAGCGAAAGTCCGTCGCCGCCCCCGTATGCCGCCCGACCGGGCCGGCAGCGAGAGAGGCATTGGCGCCGAGCGTCAACGTACCGTTGGCGATTCGATCGACGCCCTGCCGCGTCTTGAAGACGAGAATCACGTCTGTTGACTGTGCCCCGACCTGGAAGCCGAAGCTGCCGCCCGTAAGCGCGATGAACGCCGGATTGCTCCAGGAATCGTCGTCCTGGCGGACGACGAGAATACCCTTGCCGCGGCGCGCGCCGACACCGAAGCCGACCTTGACGACGTTCGGCACCACGGCGATCGCGTAGGCACGCGAGAGCAGGGAAGGTGGAATGCTCTGTTCCGGGATACGCAGGAACTGGTCGAGCACGTCCGACGCGTCCGCGACGCGCGCTTCCTCCCGGCTCGAGGCGTTGGCCGGTAGTGCTGCGGCCAGGGACAACAGAATGACTGCTGAAACTATCGCTCGTTGAATACGCATGGTTTTTTCCACTCCAGAGGTGCGGCAATGATACGCCATATTGCTTTGACGCTCACTCTGCCGGCGCGTTCACTATCAGCTGGTCCGGATCGACCAACAGCGGTGGCAACGGACACTCGAGTGATGCGCAGACAATGCGGATCAGCTCGGCCTCGGTAACGGTGAGACGCCGGTCGTGTCCGGCGACAGCGCTGATCGCGCGGACGAGCTGGCGTCGCGCCTTGCCGTTAAGCCGCAAGAGAAGGTCGAGGCTTGCATCGAGCGTTGCCGTCCTGACAAGTGCCTCCGGCGGCGAGAACGCCGTGCCGGCCGCCCATTCGCCGAACACCTCGAGCCCCGCCGCGAAGGCGGCGCGCTTGTCCGCGTCGGCATCGTGGCCCTGGTCCGCCAATACGGCGAGCAAGTCGATTGCCGCTTTGCGCAGGGCTCTCTTCGACGCTCGTCGTGGCTTGCTGCTGCTGACCGGGCCCAGGGACTGGCCAATGTTGATCCTGAGCAGTCGATAGAAGCAATACTCGTAAAGGTCGATGTCACCATCGACTTCGATCAGGCGGCTGGCGAGTTCGAGCAGGTAGGCGAGCTGCGGCGCGGGCCTCGCCTTGAGCGCGGGGAAGGCGACCTCCAGCAGCGGCAGCCTGAACTCGGCGCCGGTTGCCTCGAGTTCGTTGAAGTAGCTTTTTACCTGGCGAGTGCGATCGGCGCCGAGCCGCTCTTCGACGAGGCGCAGCTGCGACTCGAGCGAACGACCGTCTCGATCGAGCACGAGAGCGATGCAGAGGAGCAATGACAGTTCCAGCGAGTGGGCCGCATCGTAGAGCGAATCCGGTATCGCGGCACGCAGGCCGCGGGCGTATTCGATATGCTCGCTGTCGGGCTGCCCGACGGTATCGGCAATCGACTCGGGCAGTACGACGGTACCGCTGCTGGCGAGGGCTGATGTCACACCTTCCACACGCTCGCTGGCTGCCGCGACTTCGCCGATCAGACGGGCGGCGACCGGATCGACGCGCGGAAAGTCACTCTCCTTGAAAGACGGGTCGAGTGCCTTGATGCGGTCGGTCAGCGGCGGGTGCGTCGCGAACGGGCCGAACAGCTTTGAGCCGCTGCCGAACAGCATGTGACTCACCTCTTCGGGGTCAGCGGCGGTGATATAGCTTGCCGGCGCAAAACCGCCGATCTTCTTCAGCGCGCTGGCAATGCCCGCGGACTGGCGGGTGAACTGTACCGCCGAAGCGTCCGCGAGGTATTCGCGCTGGCGCGAAACGGCCGCCTTTATGATGCGGGCGAAGAAGACGCCGATAGCGCCGAGCAACGAAAGTCCCACCCCGACAAGAAATACGACCGGCGCACCACGGCCACGGCGGCCGACCCCTGTGTGATAACCGCCACGCAGGACGAGGCGCCCGATCAGTCCGAGGACGATGATGCCGAACAGCACGCCCATCATGCGAATGTTGAGCCGCATGTCGCCGTTCAGGATGTGGCTGAATTCGTGGGCGATGACGCCCTGCAGTTCGTCGCGGTCGAGCAGTTCCAGCGCCCCGCGAGTCACGGCGACTGCCGCGTCGCCGGGAGAGAAGCCGGCGGCAAACGCGTTGATGCCGGGTTCCTCCTCCAGGACGTAGATCTCCGGTACCGGCAGTCCCGAGGCGATCGCCATTTCCTCGACCACGTTTCGCAGTCGCCGCCGCAGAGGATCCGTCGTGTCGGCAGAAACCTGGGTGCCGCCCAGTGCTGCCGCCACCCGGCCGCCGCCCGAGGCAAGCGCCGCGGTTTTGTAGAGTGTCGCGCCGACAATGAACAGCGCCGTGAAGATCGCGGTGCCGACGAGCGTCGGCGACTGGTAAAAGACGAACTGCTCGACGCTGTTGTGGCTTTCGGAGAGCATGTAGATCGCCGCGCCGACGATAGACGTGACACCGAGAACGATCAGCGCCGTTGCAACGAGGTACACGACGACCAGCCACTTGCTGGCACGTCGTGCACGGTCCTGCGCCTCAAAGAAATTCAAGTAAAGGAGACGTCAGGCGCTTCACGCTTCTCGGGGGAATCGATCTCGAGAAAGCTGGCGTTCTCGAAACTGAACATGCCGGCGATGACGTTGTTGGGAAAGCTCTGCACGGTCGTGTTGTATCCCATGACCGAGTCGTTGAATGCCTGGCGTGCGAACGCAACCTTGTTTTCCGTGGATGCGAGCTCCTCCTGGAACTGCATCATATTCTGGTTGGCTTTGAGGTCCGGGTATGCCTCGGAGAGGGCGAACAGCCGGCTAAGGATGCTGCCGAGTGCGCCTTCGGACTCGCCCAGCCGCCGGATAGCTTCGGCGTTGGCCGGGTCGGCCTTGGCGGCGTCGAGATTGGCGACGGCGGTGTTGCGTGCCTTGATAACGGCTTCGAGCGTTTCGCGCTCGTGCTTCATATAGCCCTTGACGGCCTCGACCAGGTTCGGGATCAGGTCGTAGCGACGAGTCAGCTGGACGTCGATTTGGGCGAAGGCATTGCGGACGCGAACGCGTTCGGTAACGAGTCGGTTGTACATTCCGATCGCCCAGAACACAATGACGCCGACGATTACGAGGAAAACCACGAATGAAGTCACTGTCCCGCTCCTATGCAAGGGTTTCGAGGCGTAAGCATAGCTCTCAGGCCGCGCTATCTCTAGCTATGGTGTTGATTTTCCTCATTTCAATGCCAGTGCGGGCAGAGTGGATCGGTGACTCGCGGCCGATGCTGGGCACCGAAATCAGCGTATATTTCTGGTACGAAGATGCCGAGCGCGGTAGCGAGCTGGTCGACCAGGTCTATGCGGAAGTAACTCGCATCGATGAGCTCATGAGTACGTATATAGAAGAGAGCCGGATCTCCGACATCAATCGGCGCGCGTCCGACGAGCCGGTCGACGCCGGCAGCGAACTGTTCCAACTGATCCAGCAATCCGTGGACATGTCGGTGCTGACGCGCGGCGCCTTCGACATCACCTATGAGAGCGTCGGACAACACTACGACTTCCGCAAGCGGCAGCGTCCCGACACCGCGACGGTCGAAGCGGAGCGCAGCCGCATCGACTACCGGTTGATCGAACTCGATTCGGTAACGGAGACCGTTCGATTCCTCGAACCCGGCGTGCGTATCAACCTCGGTGGCATCGCCAAAGGCTATGTCGTCGAGCGCGGTATCGAGATCCTCAGGCGCGGCGGCGTCCAACATGCCATCGTGACGGCCGGCGGAGACTCCCGCCTGCTCGGCGATCGACGCGGCCGGCCGTTCATGATCGGCATCCGCGATCCGCGCGTCGAAGGCGAGGTTGCTATCTCCGTGCCGCTGGAAGACGAAGCGATCTCGACATCGGGTGACTACGAACGGTACTTCGAGGAAGACGGCGTGCGTTATCACCACATTCTCAAGCCGAGCACCGGTATGCCGTCAACGGGTGTGCACAGTGCAACGGTGTTCGGACCCGACGCAGTGATGACCGACGCTTTGTCGACGTCCGTTTTTGTGATGGGCGTCGACCTGGGGCTGCGACTCATCGCTGGTCTGCCGGACTACGAGAGCATCGTTATCGACGCGGACGGTCGCATCTATTACTCAGACGGTTTGCAGACGCCTGAATAAGCACCGCGCTATGCGTTCCCAACGCGCCGGGGCGCTCTGAAAAAAACCGCGTTTTGTCGCCGAAAGGCGACGGATTTTCACTTTAAATTCAGCTTCATACGCCTATCATGAAATGCACTAGGCGGGCGTTTCGACGCCAGCCGTTGGCACGGAAACGGGGGCGCATGCCGCCGTGCTGAAACGCAAGCAGTTTAAGCAAGTTAACGTAATCTGCTCACGTTTTTGCTTAGCTTCGGCGCTTTTGCCAGGACGGCGATTATGTTGAGGCATTCCGGGTTGTGTGACGATAATCACGGCCCATCCGGCCTCCGGCTGTCACCATTCGACTTCGGCGCAACGCCGCACTGCGTCTGTGATTCAGGCACAGGGTGACGACGTCGGCGCGCGCCTGCACGACACGAAAGGAATCAGGCTGACACTACAAGGAACGACATGATGAAGATCAGGAAACTGCTTGCAGCCCTCGCGCTGTCGCTTTTCGCAGCGACGAGTCTGGCTTCGTCCGGGCTGGCAGGGCGTCCGGCTCCGGATTTTGCGCTGAAGAGCTCGACCGGTGAAAACATGCGCCTGTCGGAATATCGCGGCGACGTCGTGATGATTAATTTCTGGGCAACCTGGTGCGGTCCCTGCCGCCAGGAAATGCCGCTCCTCGACGACCTGTACCAGCGCTACCAGCGCGTCGGTTTCAACCTGCTCGGGGTCAATATTGACGATGACTCGAATCGTGCCATGGCAATGATCCGCGAGCTCGGCGTCGACTTCCCCGTCCTGTTCGATAACCGCAAGGAAGTCAGCAAGATGTACGACGTCGATGCCATGCCCGTCACGGTCATCGTCGATCGCGAAGGCACCGTTCGGTACGTGCACCAGGGCTACAAGCCGGGGTACGAAGAGAAGTACCTGAACGAGATCCGCACACTGTTAAGGGAGTAATCCCTTGCGGCCGGTGCCTGCGGCTGCAGGCACCGAGCCGGTGGTTCGCAGGAGAGACAAGGTGAAACACAAAAAGCTATTGAGCCTCACGCTGGCTTTCGTGCTGGCCGCGGCCTTCACGGCTTCGGCGCAGGATGCGGCGCCTATGGACGCCGACGCGGCGCAATCGGATGCCAACCTGGTTGCAGCGGTCGAATCGGATTCGCGCGAGAAGTTTCGTGCACTCGACAAGGACGTGCAGTCGCTGAAGAAAGAGGTCCTGGACCTCAACCGCGACCTGTTCCTGCTCGAGGAAGAACTCCTGTTCCCCGCGAACTCGCAGGTTGCTTTCTTCATCTCGATGGACGTCGGTGAGTACTTCAAGCTCGATTCGGTCAGCCTGAAGATTGACGGCAAGGAAGTGGCCAATTACCTGTACACGGACCGCGAAGTCGATGCGCTACTGCGCGGTGGCGTGCATCGTGTGCACATGGCAAACCTGAAGACCGGCGAGCACGAGCTGATCGCGACGTTCACCGGGCAGGGCCCGCACACTCGTGACTATCGTCGCGGCGCGACGATCCGGATCGACAAGGGCATCGGTGCCAAGTACCTCGAACTCGAGATTACCGACCGGGTTCAGAAGCAGCAGCCCGAATTCGAAATCAAGGAGTGGGAGTAGTCCTTGGTCCGCAGTCGCTCCATCGTTGCGCTGCTTAGCGCCTGCTTGACGCTGGCGCTCGGATCGGTCGCCACCGCGGCCGACAAGCGCGAGCCGATCGTCGTAGAGGATCCGCACTACGGCGAGGTGCTTTTCTACTTCTACCAGGAAGACTACTTCCCGGCGATCGTCCGACTGCTCGCGGCACAGAACCAGTCGCAGGTCGAAGACCACATCGACGAGTCAGAGCTCCTGCTCGGCGGCCTGTACCTCTCCTACGGCCACCATCTCGAGGCATCGAAGATCTTCGAGCGGCTGCTGGCCAACAACGTCGATCCGGAGATCCGCGACCGCACGTGGTTCTTCCTCGCGAAAATCTGGAAGCAGCGCGGCTACCTTGCGGAGTCGCGGCAGGCTCTCGACCGCATCGAGGGCAAGCTGCCCAAGAATCTTCAGCGCGAGGCGCTGATGCTCCGCGCGCAGATCTTCATCGACGGTGGCGAATACGACGAGGCCATCGCGCTGCTCGAGAACTGGAAGGGCAAAACCGAGTGGGCGAGCTACGCGAAATTCAACCTCGGCGTTGCGCTGGTGCGCAGCGGCCGCGTCGATGAAGCGGCTGAGATTCTCGCCGACCTCGGCGACATGGACCCCTTCAACGAGGAGCTGACGTCGCTCCGCGACAAAGCGAACCTGGCGCTCGGCTACGCGCTGCTGCAAGACGGCCAGCCCGACGCCGCGAAGCCGATCCTGCAACGCGTCCGCCTCGAAGGGCCGTTCTCCAACAAGGCGCTGCTTGGCGTTGGCTGGGCCGACGCCGAAATCGAGTCCTACCGCCGCGCGCTCGTGCCGTGGATGGAGCTGCGCAACCGCGATCTGCTCGACTCTGCCGTTCAGGAGTCGATGCTCGCCATCCCGTTCGCGCTGGCCAAGCTCGATTCGATCAGCCAGGCGGCCGACCACTACCTGAACGCTATCGAAGCCTTCTATGAAGAGAGTGCGCGGATCGACCAGACCATCCTGCATCTCGAGTCCGGTGAGTTCTTCCACCAGTTCCTGACTGACGACCCGCTCGACAGCACCGGCTGGTACTGGCGTCTGGACGACCTGCCCGAAGGCCCGCAGGCGCGTTACCTGTTTCACCTGTTGTCGACGCACGAGTTCCAGGAAGGCCTGAAGAACTACCGCGACCTCAACTATATGTATTTGAACCTCGACACCTGGCAGGACAGTGTCGACGTGTTCGCGAGCATTCTCGAGACCCGCAAGCAGGCCTTCGACGAGCGCCTGCCGCGCGTACAGGAGGCACTCGGCCGCGCGGATATCGACGACATGGTCGCCCGCAAGCTCGAATTCGATGCTCTGCTGAACGACATCGAGCAAAGCAACGACTGGCTGGCACTCGCCACCGAGTCGGAATTCGCCATGTGGGGCGAGATCACCGGCCTGGAAGCCACGCCGGCGCTCGCGGCGAACATTCCGGAGGCCGAAGAGGTGCGCGATAAGATTGCGCTCCTGAAGGGTGTTCTGCAGTGGGAGCTTGAGAAGCAGTTCAGCGACCGCCTTTGGCGGATTCGTCGCGACCTCCGCCAGACCGGCGAGGCGCTGGTCGAAACACAGCGTGCACGCCGCCAGATCGACGAATCCATTCGCCGAGAGCCGCTCGAATTCGCGAGTTATGACGACCGGGTCTACGGCCTTGCGCCGCGGCTCGAAGGCATGAAGATGCGGGTCGAGGACGAGATGCAGGCGCAGGTCGCCTACCTGCAGGCGATCGCGATTGGCGAACTCAGCGCGCAGAAAACGCGCCTCGATACGTACACGATCCAGGCACGATTTGCGCTTGCCGCTATCTACGACACGGCGGCGACGGTTAGCGAGGTTTCGGACTGATGCATCGCTACCTGCTGCTCCTCATTGTTGCCCTTGCCGGCCTGCTCGTCGCGGCAGACGCCGACGCGCGCAAGGTCAAAAAGAAGGAGACGATCAAGAGCCTCGAGAACAAGACCGTCGAGGTACGTCCCGGCAACGTCATCGTCAACTCGAACGATCTTGCCCGCGACAACTACCGTGCGTTTCTCGACCTCGTGTCCGACGATCCGGACCTGCGGGCCGAAGCCATGCGCCGACTGGGCGACCTGGAGCTCGAGGCGACCGAGGCGCAGCAGCTGACGGACAACATTGAAGGCCTCGACGGCTACGACAACGCCGTCGATCTCTACCAGCAGCTGCTGGAGGCCTACCCGGACTATCGCCGTAACGATACGGTGCTGTACCAGCTGGCGCGTGGCTACGAGATCGGTGGCCGAAACGACGAAGCGCTGGTTGTCCTCAACCGGCTGGTCGAAAAGTTTCCCGATACGCCGATGCTCGACGAGGTGCAGTTCCGGCGCGGCGAGATGCTCTTCCTGCGCAAGAACTACAACGACGCCGAGGTCGCGTATGCCGCCGTCGTCAACTACGGCGAGGAGTCGCGCTTCTACGAGCAGTCCCTGTACAAGCTGGGCTGGTCCCAATTCAAGCTTGCCTGGTACGAGGACAGTTTCGAACCGTTCTTCGAGTTGCTCGACCGCAAGCTCAGCGGCATCGAACTCAAGGATGGCGAGGACCGCCTCGAATCGTTGGAGCGAGCCGAACGCGAACTCGTTGAGGACACGTTCCGGGTACTCTCGATCGCGTTCTCGTACATGGAAGGCGCCGCAGCGATCGACAAGTACATGGCGGCGCGTGGCGTCCAGCCAGAGTATGCCTTCGTCATCTATATGAACCTGGGCGATCTCTATCTGCAGAAACAACGTTTCTCGGATGCCGCCAGGACCTACGAGGCATTTGTCGGCCAGGATCCGTTCCACCCGAAGGCGCCGCTGTTGCAGGTCGAAGTCATCGAGGCCTACAAGCAAGGCGGTTTCCCGGACCTCGTACTCGAAGGCAAAAAGGGCTTCGTCGAGCGCTACGGCATGGACGGCGAGTTCTGGGTGCGCAACTCGCCCGACGAGAACACCGCGGTCAAGGGTCATTTGAAGACCAACCTGACCGATCTCGCGCAGTATTACCACGCCGAGGCGCAGGCGAACGGCAAGATTTCCGACTACCAGGAGGCGGCCCGCTGGTATCGCAAGTACCTGGCCTTCTTCCCGGAAGACCCGGACAGCGCGAACACGAACTTCCTGCTCGCCGAGATCTTGTTCGAGAGCAAGGACTTCGAACTCGCCACGACCGAGTACGAAAGGACTGCTTACGCATACCCGCTGCATGAGAGATCGGCCGAGGCAGGTTACGCAGCGCTCCTGTCGTACCAGGCATACGAAGAGACGCTCGAGGACGCCACGGCGCGCAATACCTGGCACCAGGCCTACCTCGACAGCGGCCTGCGTTTCGCCGAGACCTATCCCGAGCACCCGGAATCCGGCGCTGTCCTGACGCTGGTTGCCGAGGACCTGTTCGAGCAAAACCAGTTCGACCTTGCGCTTGCGGTCGGCCAGCTGGTCGTCGCGAAGCAGCCGCCGGTCAAGCCGGAGCTGGCCCGCACGGCCTGGACGGTCATCGCGCATTCGCAGTTCGATACCAACGATTTCGCCTCGGCCGAGCAGTCGTACTACCAGCTGCGGGCGTTTACACCGACCGACGACGCGCAGGCTACGAAGGACATCAAGGACCGCATTGCCTCATCGATCTACAAGCAGGGCGAGATGGCGCGGGATGCGGGAGCGCTGGATACGGCCGTGGGTCACTTCACGCGCCTCGGCCAGGTCGTCCCCGACTCGGACATTCGCGCGACGGCCGAATACGACGCGGCGGCAGCGCTCATTTCGATGCAGGCCTGGGACCGCGCATCCGGTGTCCTCGAGAAATTCCGTAACGACTACCCGGACAGCGAGTTTGCCGACGACATCAACCAGAAACTCGCGGTCACCTACCTCGAGTCCGGTCGTGGCGTCGAAGCCGCCCGGGAGTTCGAGCGCATCGCGACCGCCGAGGCGTCGGAGCCGGAGATCCGCCGCGAAGCGCTCTGGAAAGCGTCGGAACTCTACGAAAAGAGCGGCTCCATCGGCGATGAGAAGCGTGTGCTGCTCGCGATCGTTACGCGCTATCCGAACCCGATCGCCGAGTCGATCGAAGCGCGATCGAGGATGCTCGAGATCGCGGAACAGACCGGCGACAACAACGAACGCATTCGTATCCTGAATGACCTCGTCGACGTTGACCGCCGCGCCGGCAGCCAGCGCAGCGACCGGACCCGCTACCTCGCCGCGAAAGCGTCGATCGAGCTTGCCGAACCCGTGCGCCGCCGCTTCGAAGTCATGAAGCTCAAGCAGCCGCTGAAAGAAAGCGTGAAGCTCAAGCGCGAGCTCATGGAAGACGTGATCAAGGTCTACTCGGACGCCGCAGACTACGGGGTGGCCGAGGTGACGACGGCGGCGACGTTCCGTCTCGCCGGCGTCTACGAGACGTTCAGCGTCGACCTGATGCAGTCGGAGCGCCCGGCCGACCTCGATGCGCTCGCGCTCGAGCAGTACGAGCTGCTGCTCGAAGAGCAGATTTACCCGTTCGAGGAAAAAGCGATCGATCTCTACAAGGCCAACACGGACCGTGCCGCCGATGGCGTGTACGACGAATGGGTACAAAAGAGTTTTAACAGGCTGGCAGGACTGATGCCGGCTCGATACGCAAAAACGGAGCGCAGCGAAAATGTTGTTACAGCGCTTTACTAAGGGTTTGTCCCTGGCCGTGCTCATGCTGGCGATTGCCGGCTGCGCGTCAGGACCGCGGCCGTCCGGGAAGAACGTGCCGCCGCCCGCCGAAGGGGGAGCGCCCGCGCAGGAAGTACCCGCGCAGGCTATGACGATGTACGAGCAGGCGACGGCCGTCATGGCGGCCGGCGACTATCTCGATGCGGAACTCCGTTTCAAGGAGTTCCTGCTGCAGTACCCGGCGTATCCGGGGGCGCACGTCAATCTCGCGATCATCCATACCAATAACGGCAACGATGCGGCAGCGAGAGAAGCGATCGATGCGGCGCTTGCGGTCAACCCCGACCACGCCCCGGCGCTGAACCAGCTGGGCATGCTACTTCGCAGAAATGGCAATTTCTTTGAGGCAGAAGCCGCTTATTTGAAGGCCGTCACAGTCAGCCCGGATTACGCCTTGGCACACTACAACCTGGGTGTACTGAACGAGCTATATCTGCAGCGTCTGGATAAGGCGCTGCAACATTTCGAGCTTTATCAGGGGCTTGTCGGTGACGACAAGCAGGTTGAGAAGTGGATTGCGGACCTGAGGCGGCGCGTAGCGGCGTCTCAGCGCACGGCAAACGTGGCGGATTGACGGACATGACTACCTCAAAACTTGCGGTACTCGGCGCCCGATTCATGCTTGCCACGACGTTGGCATCGTTTGCCGCTTTTTCGCAGGAAGTACCGGATGACGAGCTGGCACCGGCGGTCGATACCTCGGCGGACTCGCTGGCCTTCGATGCGGAACCGGCTGTCGATACCTCCGCTGATTCACTGGAACCCGCCGTAGACACCTCCGCGGTGGAGCCCGATGCGGTCGTCGCGCAGCAGGTATCGCGCAGCTACACGTCGAGCGGCGTTATGGACCGGATGGATCTCGCAAGCATCGAGATCACCGGCAACCAGGAGCTACCGACGGTCATGTACATCGTGCCCTGGCAGAAAGCTGCGCCGGGCGACCTGATGGGCAAGCCCGTCAACACGTTGCTCGATGAGGTGCTGGCACCGATCGATCGGGAAGAATTCGTGCGCGTCGTGGACTACTACGGCGAGCTGTATGGCGAAGACGAAGAGTAATTGGACACCGGGCCGTGAGAAGACGGCCTGCTGATTGAAAGTAGAGGAGCAATCAAATGGGCACTATCGTGCGTTTTTTCCAGGAAGGCGGGCCGTTCATGTACCCGATCCTGTTCGTATTCGCGTTCGGTGTGGCAATCGCCATCGAACGCTGGATGTATCTCACCGTATCGGGCGCAAGCAACCGCTCGCTCTGGAAGAAGATCGTACCGTTCCTGAAAGCCGGTAACTTCCAGGAAGCCGCTGCGCATACGGCAAAGTCGAAGGCTGCGATCGGTTCGATCCTGACCTACGGCCTGTACCGCGTCAAAAGCGCACGCCGCCGTGACGACATCGAGAAGGCGATGGAGGAGAGCATGATGGAAGTGCTGCCGCGCCTCGAGAAGCGCACGCACTATCTCGCGACGCTTGCCAACATCGCAACGCTGCTCGGCCTGCTCGGTACGATTATCGGCCTGATCTCGGCGTTTACGGCGGTATCGAACGCCAACCCGGCTGACAAGGCCGACATGCTCTCGGCGTCGATTTCGACGGCGATGAACACGACGGCGTTCGGCCTCATGGCGGCTATTCCGCTGCTGCTGATTCACGCGCTGCTGCAGACGAAGACGAACCAGCTCGTGGACAGCCTCGAGATGGCCAGCGTCAAGTTCCTGAACGCGGTAACCGAACGTCAGCTCAAGTCGGCTGGAGCATAAGCCATGATTCGTCGCCGCAGAGGCGGTCGTCGCCACAATACGGAGACGGCCGAACTCAACATCACGGCCTTCATGAACCTGATGGTTATCCTGGTTCCGTTCCTGCTGATCACGGCGGTGTTCTCGCGCCTGGCGATTCTCGAACTGAATCTGCCCGGCTCCTCTACCGAGCCCGTCGAGCCGCAGGACCAGACGTTCCAGCTGGAAGTCATCGTTCGTAAGAACAAGATTGAAGTCGGCGACCGCAACCAGGGGCTGCTCGGGATCTACCCGAACACCGCAGATGGCGAATACGACTACGAGGCGCTGAGCGTCAAGCTGTCGGAACTCAAGAAACGTTACCCGGCGAAGACCGACGCATCCATCCTGTTCGAGCAGGACATCCCCTACGACACGCTGGTACAGGTGTTCGACCGGGTTCGCCTCGAACAGGAAGTGGATGGCGACACGATCGTCCGTAACGAGCTGTTCCCGAACATTTCGGTCGGCGATGCGCCGGTCGGTGGAGGTGCCTGATGGTCAAATCCGGCCGCGCCAAACGCATGGCGAAACACCACAAGCGCAACGCCCGTTCGTCCGCGCTGAACCTGGTGTCGCTCATGGATATCTTCACGATCCTCGTGTTCTTCCTGCTCGTGAACTCGTCGGACGTGGAGACACTACCGAACGAGAAAGACCTGAAGCTGCCAGAGTCGATCGCGGAGGAGAAGGCCAAGGAAACGGTCGTCATCATGATTGGCCGCGAAGACATCATCGTGCAGGGCACGCCGGTCGCGAAGATCGCGGACGTCATGGCCCAGAAAGACAACGACATCGCGCCGCTGCGGCAGGCGCTGAAGTCGCAAAACGATCGCGTGCTTCGCCGCGAGGCCCAGGATGACATCGCCGGACGCGAAGTCACGATCATGGGTGACAAGGACATCCCGTACAGCCTGCTGAAGAAAGTTATGGCGACCTGTACGGCATCGGATTACGGGCAGATATCGCTGGCGGTCCTGCAGAAGAGCTCGGACAAGCTCGACAGCCTGCAGGCGTCGCGCTAGAGCGCAGGGAATGGCTTAGGAGTCGCGCGTGGATTTACCGTTCTTCAGAGAGTACGACCTGCCCTGGACGTCCGATTACGACCAGGAGCGCAAGTTCCAGCGTCTGCTCGGGACGATATTCGTCATTTGTGCGGTGCTCGGACTGGTCTGGCCGTTCATCCCGACGCCCGAGCCGGATCCCTACGAGGTTATTGAAATTCCGCCGCGTATCGCGCAGCTGATGCTCGAGGAGAAGCCGCTGCCGCCGCCGCCGCCGCCGGAGCCCGAGCCAGAGCCGGAACCCGACGAGCCTGAGCCCGAGCCGGAGCAGGTCGCGGAGACCGAGCCCGAGCCCGAGCCGGAACCCATTCCCGAGCCGGAGCCCGTTCCCGACCAGACTGAGGTCGCGCGTGAACAGGCACAGGCAGCCTTTACCTTCGCCGAGGACCTGTCGAGTCTCGTCGACAACGACCTGCTGGACAGCGTCGCCGACGATCGTGATTTGACGGCGTCGGTCGGTGAGGCGCAGCGCAACGAACGCTCCATGATCACGTCGAAGGCCGGCGCGGCCTCCGGCGGCATCAACACCGCCAACATGAGCCGCAACACCGGTGGCACGGGCATTGTCGGCCGCAACACGACCCAGGTCGCGAGCCCGGTAGCCGGAATCGGCCAGAACGCCGGCGGCGGCGCGCGTCGCGAGGGCACCGGGGGCGGTGCTGCACGCTCGCGCCAGGAAATCGAGCTGGTCTTCGACCAGAACAAGGGCGCAATATTCGCACTCTACAATCGTGCGCTTCGCCGCGACCCGTCGCTGCAGGGCAAGGTTGTTCTGCGTCTGACGATTGCGCCGGACGGCAGCGTGACAGCCTGTGAGATCGTCTCCAGCGAACTCGGTGACCCCGAGCTCGAGCAGAAGCTGGTGCAGCGCGTCAAGCTGTTCCGCTTCGAGTCGCGTTCCGTCGAACCGATTACGACAACGAAGCCGATCGACTTCTTCCCGGCCTGAGGCCAATGATTCGATAGCGGCCCGGCGCTCTCGTCGGGCCGTTTTTCATTGGGCGAGACCCCGCCGTTGAAACACCGTATCCTGTGCGACCGTTTATCAATCCAGGAATCGCCATGCTCCGAGTTGCGTTCGTGCTGTTCGCGGCCCAGTTCGTTCTTACGTCGCCGGCGTTGGCCGATGTCGACATCCAGCAACTCATCGACGATTCCGGGATCGAGGCCGGACGGGTACCGATGCGTGACCGGCCGGGCTGGCGACCGCCCGCCAAGATCGTCCTCCGCCCCATTCCGGGCATCGATGCCGACTACGAAAGCAAGCTGCCCGGCGTGGAGATCGTTCGCGTCACGACAATGAACCAGGTGCGCGAGCACATTGCCACGGCCGACGCGCTGATCGGGTTCTGCTCCAGCGACCTCGTTGATGCCGGGGAGCGGCTGAACTGGGTGCAGATTTTCGGCGCGGGGGCGGAACGCTGCCTGGCTGTCGACGCCGTCCGCAATGGCGACGTCGTGCTGACCAACATGCAGAAGATGTCGTCACCCGTCATCGCGGAACACGCGATCGCCATGACGCTCTCGTTGAGCCGCGGTATCGTGCAGTACAGCAAGGTCATGCCCGAAGGGGGCTGGAACCGGCGGCCGGACAGCTTCGAGATGATTGCTCTCGGCGGCCGCACCATGCTCGTCGTCGGCCTCGGCGGCATCGGCACGGAGGTGGCGCGCCGTGCGTCGGCGCTCGGCATGACCGTCTACGGCACGCGCAACAGCTCACGCTCCGGTCCGGATTTCGTCGAGTATGTCGGCCTCGCCGACGAGCTGCTTGAACTCGCCGCCAAGGCCGACGTCATCGTGAACGCACTGCCGCTGACACCCGAGACGACGGGCCTGTTCGGCGCGGCGTTCTTCGATGCCGTCAAACCGGGCGCCATCTTCATCAACGTCGGTCGCGGCAAAACTGTCGTAACGGCCGACCTCGTAGCGGCGCTCGAGGACGGCCGTCTTTCGGCCGCCGGCCTCGACGTCACCGACCCTGAGCCGCTGCCGTCGGCGCACCCGTTGTGGACGATGGAGAACGTGATGATTACGCCACACGTCGCCGGCGCCGCGAGCCAGCGTGAACGCCACCTGGCCCTGCTGCGCGAGAACCTCACGCGCTACGTGGCCGGCGATGCGCTCCTGAACGTCGTCGACCCGGAGCAAGGTTACTGAGATGGTCAATCGTACCGCTCTCGATGGCGCGCGCCGCCGGCGCATGTACCTGTTCCGGCACGGCTCGGTCGACTACATCGACGCCAGCGGTGCCTGGGTGCCCGATCCCGATGTCGTGTCGCTCAACGAGCGCGGCGTTGTGCAAGCTTCCGCAATGGCCAAGCTGTTCGACGGGGTGCACGTCGATCGGGCCATCTGCTCCGGGCTGCCGCGAACCGTGCAGACCGGAGAGGCCGTGCTCGGCTCGCGGGACGTCGAGCTGGAACGTCGGCCATCGCTGGAAGAAATCCGGCCGCAGAAGGGCGAGTCTGCGGGCGGCTACGATATCGTCAGCGATATCGCCTTCTCACACTGGCGGGCTCATGACCCGGAGGCGACGTTTCTAAGGGGCGAGCGCTACGGCGACTTTTACGCGCGCATCGTCCACGCGATTGAGGCAGTTCTCGCCGAAGACGACTGGAACAACCTTGCCGTGTTTGCGCACGGCGGCACGAATTCGGCGGTGCTTGGCTGGGTAACCGGCGTCGGCCTTGACGGCTTCGGGCTCATCGACCAGGCGACCTGCTGCCTGAACATCATCGACTTCGATGTGAGCGGGGACGGCAAGGTCCTGCGCAAGGTCGTTCGCGGCATGAACATCACGGCCGATGACCCCGTGATGCGGCACCGCGACCACGGTGACATGGAAGCGCTGGCCAAGCGCATGCTGCATCTCAACTCGGGCTAGCGGCAGATACGCCGGCGCTTGTCGCGCAGCCTTCGCAATCGCGCCTCGTAACGTTCGCCCTGCGCGCGTGTATATCCCGAGCGCATGCGGTCCTGGATCTCCCGAATCTGGGCCTTGACGTCGGCGCAGGCCGCCTCGTCGCACTTGCTCTTCGCCTCGGTTGCACTGCTGGTCGCGAGCACAATGCCGACGAGCACCATCCCTGGCAGTTTCTTGATCATCACGGAGTCTCCTCGCAAAGCCTGATTTATACTCGGCGGCCGCAACCCGAGCGATGCGCATATCCTGCTGCCATGCCCAGAAACGACGCCACACCGACGCTGCGATCGATCCGGGCGGAATTCCGCCCTCTGGGCGATGCCGCCATCGCAGAGCACTCGGCGCGATTCTTCAAGACCGGCAAGGGTGAATACGGCGAGGGCGATCGGTTCCTCGGGATTCGCGTTCCGGTCACGCGCAAAATAGCGCGGCGCTTTCGCAATACGTCGCTCAGGACGACGCTGGCGCTGTTGAAGTCCGCGTATCACGAGGAGCGACTGCTCGCCGTGCTGATGCTCGTCGATATGTTCGAGCGCGGCGACGAGGAGACGCGTGCGCGCGTCATCGACGCGTATCTCGCCAATACGCGCTATATCAACAACTGGGACATCGTCGACAGTTCGGCGCACAAGATCGTCGGAGCCTGGCTCGAAACCCGGGACCGGGCCGCGCTCGATGTACTGGCCGCGTCGGAGAGCCTTTGGGAGAGGCGCATCGCGATGATGGCGACCTACCATTTCATACGTGGCGGCGATTTCGACGACGCCTTGCGGATCGCGAAGCAGCTGCTCGACGACGACGAAGATCTCATTCACAAGGTAACCGGCTGGATGCTGCGCGAGATTGGCAATCGTGATCGCAATGCTCTCGAGGCGTTTCTCGGCCGGCACTACCGGGACATGCCGCGCACGATGTTGCGCTATGCGATCGAAAAACTGCCCGAGCGCCGCCGGCGTGCCTATCTCGATGGCCGGATCTGAGGGCAGGAAAGCGTCCGCCGGTTTTCCGCCGGTCGCGCAGAGCGATGCAAGGCTGCTGATACTGGGCAGCCTGCCGGGCGAGCGCTCGATCGCCGCGCAGGAGTACTACGCACATCCGCGTAACGCTTTCTGGCGAATCATGGAGGAGCTCTACGGCATCGGCGGCGACTACGAGCAGCGTTGTCGGCAGCTCACCGAGCAGCGAATCGCACTCTGGGACGTTCTGGCGAGCTCCGTGAGGCCCGGCAGCCTCGACGCCGACATCGCAATGGACACCGCGCAGGCCAATGACTTCCGTGGCTTCCTGGCAGGCCACCCCGAGGTCACACGCGTGTTCTTCAACGGCCGTAAAGCGGAGCAGCTGTTTCGACGTTTCGTCGCCGATACGCTGTCGGACGATGCGCCGATCCTCGTCGGCCTGCCGTCGACGAGCCCCGCGCACGCGGCCATGCCGTTCGACAAAAAGCTCGGGATTTGGCGTAGCATGCTGGTCGGTTAGTACGCCGGCAGGGGAGGGCAAGCAATGATCGGCTACATCACACTCGGTACGAACGATATCGACAGGGCGGCGGCTTTCTACGACGAGTTATTCGCAACAATCGGCGCAGGGCGGCTCATGGAGGGCGACAACTATATTGCCTGGGGCCGCAGCATGCAGGAGCCGGGCATCTCGGTGATCACGCCTTACGACGGCAAGCCCGCGACAGTGGGCAACGGTGTCATGATCGCGATCGCCGCAGGTTCGACGGAGTTGGTCGATGCCGTCCACGCGAAAGCGCTTGAACTAGGCGGCACGGACGAAGGTCCGCCGGGTGAGCGCAATGGCGGTTTCTATGCAGCTTATTTCCGCGACCTCGACGGCAACAAGCTCAATGCGTTCTGCATGGTCGGGAGCTGACACCATGCAGGCTACTGCGGGCGACGGGATATTCGCGCCATTCATCGGCATGTGCGTGCTGACGTTTGCCGTCTGGACCTACATGTATGTTCGCCGCATTCACTTCATGCACGTCAACCGGATCGGCGCAGAGCGGCTGCGTACTCCCGAGCGGGCGACGGAGATTTTCAGCGAAGACGTCGCCTGTGCGGCCAACAACCTGCGCAACCTGTTCGAGTTACCGGTCATCTTCTATGCGCTCTGCCTGTACCTGTTCGTCACCAATGGCGTCGACCCGCTGCACGTAATCTCGGCATGGGCGTTTCTCGGATTCAGGGTGCTGCACAGCCTCGTGCACTGCACGATCAACGTCGTGATGCTCAGGTTCGTGTTTTACGTGCTGGGCGCGGCAGCGTTGTGGTTCATGCTGGCGCGGGTGCTAATCGCGGCCGTCGGCTAAAGTGCGCCGTCGTCAGTCTCACCGGTCCGGATACGCCAGACTTTCTCGAGGTCGGTCACGAAGATCTTGCCGTCGCCGACCTTGCCGGTTTTGGCGCTATCGATAATGGCTTCGACGGTCCGTTCGACGAGGTCGTCGGTGACGGCAACCTCGATTTTTGCCTTCGGCAGGAAGTCGACAACGTACTCCGCGCCGCGGTAGAGCTCGGTGTGGCCGCGCTGGCGCCCGAAGCCCTTTACCTCCGTGACCGTCATGCCCTGGATGCCCACCTCTGCCAGGGCGTTACGGACGTCATCGAGGCGAAACGGTTTGACGATGGCGGTTACGAGCTTCATGCGGGCAGACTCCTGGGCAGCGGATGCGATATGCTAGCAATCCGCCGGCGCCAAGTGTAGGTACGTCCCCGCGCCGGCGCCGCCTACCATGACCGCGAACGCAAGCATCTTTCGTGATTCCGACGGCGCGTACTACCACGGCGGTGCCGTGCTGTACGCCGTCTGTGCCTACGTGGCCGGCTGGATCGGGCTGTTTCACACCCACTGGCTCGTCAACGCCGTCGCGACGCTCGTGCTCGCACACGGCATGGTCATCGCTGCCTACATGATCCACGAGTGTGGACATAACACCGTGTTTGCCGACAGCCGCCGCAATGCGTGGCTGGGCCGGGCAATGAGCTGGCTGTGCGGTGCCGCCTACGGCACCTACGAGGACATGCGGTACAAGCACTTCCGCCACCACGTCGACAACGACGACATCGTCTGGTTCGACTACGATGGTTTCTTCGAACGGCATCCACGCTTCACGAATCTCGTCCGTAGGCTGGAGCGGCTGTACGTTCCCGCACACGACATGCTGATGCACACGATCATGGTGTTCACGTCGTTCGTCATTCCGGAGCGACGGCAGCAGCGGCTGCGAAACGTGACCGTCATCCTTATTCGCTTTGGCGCGCTGGCCGCAGTCCTTATGCTGTCGCCCAAAGCTTTCCTGCTCTACGTGGTCGCCTACCTCCTGATGATGCACGTGCTGCGCTTCATGGACATGCTGCAGCATGACTATCCGTACAACCTGACCCTGTTCAGCTATGAGCCATCGCCGCACAAGGGCGACCGTGCCTGGGAGCAGGCGCACACGTTCTCCAACCCGCTGTCGCTCAGGTTCGAAAAGCTCAACTGGCTGGTACTGAATTTCGGCTTTCACAATGCCCATCATTCGAACATGAACATGCCGTGGTACCGCCTGCCTCAGCTACATCGGGAGCTGACCGGTGGCGATCCCGAACGCGTGATACCGTTCAAGTCGGCGCTCAGGCTGTACCACGCAAACCGTGTCCGGCGGGTCTACAATCCGCAGCCCGAAGGTTATCCGAAGGGCGAAGAGTATCTCGCGTCGGCGCGTGCCGGCAGCGGCCCCATCGGCGGCAATGCCGCCTCGTTTCTCACCTCGTTCTAGGAGTCCGCGATGAGCGATGACATTGGCAAGATCGGCTGGATCGACATGACAACGGAGGACGCCGCCAACGTTCGCGACTTCTACAAGGCGGTGGTCGGCTTCGACAGCGAGGACGTCAGCATGGGCGACTATGCCGACTACAACATGAAGATGCCGGCAAGCGGCGAGGCCGTTGCCGGGATTTGCCATGCTCGCGGCAGCAACGCCGAGCTGCCGGCCGGATGGCTGATCTATTTCACCGTGGCCGATGTCGAGGCAAGCGCCGCAGCGTGCGAGGCCAATGGCGGCCGTCTCGTGATCGAACCCCGCGGCCTTGCGGGCGGGCGTTTCTGCGTTGTCGAGGACCCGGGCGGTTCGTTTGCCGCGCTCTATCAGCCCTGAATGTCCTCACCGTTCGTATCCAGCGGCTGGTTCGACAGCGTCGCCAGCCTGATTTCGGCTGACGCTGGCGAGGCTACCGCCGATGCGCTCATCGACGCCGTGGGCTCGGTTGTCGAACACGAGGGCACCTGCCTGCTCGCGTTCCACAGCTTCGCGCCTCCGGAAGTGCTGCATCACACGCTGGAGCCGGATGCTGCCACCCACTATCTCGACCGCTATCTCGCCGGCCCGTACCTGCTGGATCCGCTCTACCAGCTCGCCCTGCGCGCCGAGAAACCCGGCGTGTGTCGATACCGCGACGAAACGCCCGACCGTTTCCACTCGTCCGAGTACTACCGACAGTACTGCGAGCGTACGCATCTTCGCGATGAGATCGATTACCTGGTCGACGTTGCCGATGCCACGACGCTGGCGCTCGTGGTCGCACGCCGTGAGCGGCCGTTTCGCAAGGTGGACATCGACCGCCTGCGGCAGATTCGGCCGGTCGTGCACGCGGCGATGCGCGCACTCTGGGAGCGCTGGCCGGGACGACAGCAAAGCGCAGACGAGCGCCGGAGCGTGCACCGTCGGCTAACCGAGTGCTTCGAGAATTTCGGCGACGGGCTATTGACCCAGCGCGAGCGGGAAACGACGCAGTTATTGTTAAGGGGATTCTCGACGAAGGCGATCGCGCGCCGCCTCGACATCGCGCCCGGCACCGTCATGGTCCACAAGCGCAACCTGTTCGCAAAGCTCAGGATCACCTCGCAGTACGAGCTCTTCTCGCGATTCATCGACACACTGGCGGACGAAACCGACTGACGCCTACCAGCCCCGTGGTATACAGGCGTCCGGCGGCACTGGAGGACAATAGGGGCCGAATCGCATTTGAAGGAACAGAGCATGTTCGACTTCGATTTCGGTCTCGGCGAGGACATCGCGCTGCTGCGCGACACGGTTCAGAGTTTCGCCGCCGACCGCATTGCCCCGATTGCCGAGAAGACGGATCACGACAACGTCTTTCCCCGCGAGCTGTGGGCGGAGATCGGTGAGCTCGGCCTGCACGGCATCACGGTGGCGGAGCAGTGGGGCGGCGCCGAACTCGGCTACCTCGCCCACGTCGTCGCAATGGAGGAGATCAGCCGCGCCTCCGGGTCGGTCGGCCTGTCATACGGTGCGCACTCCAATCTTTGCATCAACCAGCTTTATCGCTGGGGCAGCGACGCACAGCGGGAGAAGTACCTGCCGGCGCTGATATCGGGCGAGCACCTCGGTGCGCTGGCCATGAGCGAGCCAGGGGCGGGCTCGGACGTGATGGGTATGCGGACTACGGCCGTTCGTGACGGTGATTCCTACGTCCTCAACGGATCGAAGATGTGGATCACCAACGCGCCGCAGGCAGACACGATGATCGTCTACGCCGTGACCGACGCGGAAGCGGGCAGCCGCAAGCTGAGCGCCTTCATCGTGGAACGCGGCATGGCGGGTTTCTCGACGCCGCAGAAACTCGACAAGCTCGGCATGCGCGGGTCGGATACGAGCGAGGTCCTGTTCGAGGACTGCCGGGTGCCGGCCGCGAATCTGCTGGCCGAGCAAGGCAAGGGCGCGGCGATCCTGATGAGCGGCCTCGACTACGAGCGCCTCGTCCTCGCGGGCGGTCCGCTCGGGATCATGCGAGCCTGCATGGACCTGGTGCTGCCCTACGTACACGATCGCAAGCAGTTCGGCCAGCCGATTGGCGAGTTCCAGCTCATGCAGGGCAAGATCGCGGACATGTACACGACGATGAATGCCTGCCGAGCTTACGTCTATGCCGTCGCGCAAGCCTGCGACCGCAACGACACTACCCGTTTCGATGCGGCAGGCTGTATCCTGCTTGCGGCCGAGAGGGCGACCTGGATGGCCGGTGAGGCGATACAGGCCCTCGGCGGCAACGGCTATATTAATGAGTATCCGGCCGGTCGCCTGTGGCGGGATGCCAAGCTCTACGAGATCGGTGCCGGGACGAGCGAAATACGCCGCATGCTGATCGGGCGCGAGCTGTTCGAAGCCACACGCTGAGGCGCTATGCCGAAAAGAATAAAGACCAAGATCGACCGCGGCTCCACCGACTTCGACAAAAATCGAGAGTCCAACGTGGCGCTGGCGCGGGACCTGCGCGCACTCGACGAGAAGATCATGGCCGGCGGCTCACATCGTGCGCGCGAGAAACACCTGGCGCGCGGCAAGCTGCTGCCGCGCGACCGCGTCAAGGTTCTGCTCGACCCGGACTCGCCGTTCCTCGAGGTCGGCCGGCTCGCGGCGCACGAGGTCTACGAAGACGATGTGCCTGCGGCAGGCATCATCACCGGCATCGGGCGCATCCACGACACGGATTGCATGGTCGTCGCGAACGACGCGACGGTTAAGGGCGGGACCTACTACCCGTTGACGGTCAAGAAGCACCTGCGCGCACAGGAGATCGCCGGGCAAAACAACCTGCCCTGCATCTACCTGGTCGATTCGGGCGGTGCTTTCCTGCCGCGGCAGGACGAGGTGTTTCCCGATCGGGATCACTTCGGCCGTATTTTCTACAACCAGGCACAGCTGTCGGCCCGCGGTATCCCGCAGATTGCCGCCGTCATGGGCTCCTGCACCGCGGGCGGCGCTTACGTACCCGCGATGTGCGACGAAGCGATCATCGTCCGCAACCAGGGCACGATCTTTCTCGGCGGTCCGCCGCTCGTGAAAGCGGCCACCGGTGAAGTGGTGGACGCGGAGACGCTCGGCGGCGGCAGCGTGCACTCGCGGATCTCCGGCGTGACAGACCACCTTGCCGACGACGACTCGCACGCGCTGTCGATCGCCCGAGACATCGTCTACAACCTGAACCACCGCAAGCAGGGCTCCCCGGGAATGCGCGCCGCGGAGGACCCCGCCTATCCGGCCGAGGATATCTACGGCATCGTTTCCCGCGAGTACCGGTATCCGTACGACGTCCGCGAGATCATTGCGCGGCTCGTCGACGGCTCGGAATTCCACGAGTTCAAGAAGCTCTACGGTGCGACGCTCGTCTGCGGCTTTGCGCACATCAATGGCCACCCGGTCGGTATCGTCGCCAATAATGGCATCCTGTTCCCGGAATCGGCGCAGAAGGGTGCTCATTTCGTGCAGCTCTCCAATCGCCGGCGGGTTCCGCTCGTGTTTCTGCAGAACATCACCGGCTTCATGGTCGGCAAGCGCGTCGAGCACGCGGGCATCGCCAAGGACGGAGCGAAGATGGTCAATGCGGTCGCGACGGCCAGCGTGCCGAAATTCACGGTCGTTATCGGCGGCTCCTTCGGCGCTGGCAACTACGCGATGTGCGGGCGCGCCTACAGCCCGCGCATGCTCTGGATGTGGCCCAACGCACGCATCTCCGTCATGGGCGGTGAGCAGGCCGCTGGCGTGCTCGCAACGGTGCGTCAGGACGGCATGCAGGCGCGCGGCGAGGAGTGGGCGGACGAGGACAGGGCTGCCTTCGAGGAGAAGATCCGGGCGCAATACGAGGCCCAGGGCCACCCTTACTACTCGAGTGCCCGCCTCTGGGACGACGGCGTCATCGATCCGGTCGACACGCGTGAGGTACTATCACTCGCGCTGTCCGCGGCGGCGAATCCGCCGGCGGAGCCGGAGTCGCCGCTGGGCATCTTCCGTATGTAGTCATCGAGCGCTTTCTTGACCGACCGACAGCAACAGAACACAGGCACGACGGACGTCCGGGACGCGCTGAAGTTCGACGAGGAGCGGCTGGCCGAGTGGATGGCCTCCCACGTAGAGAGCTTC
>JASJBG010000228.1 GCA_030066625.1 Woeseiaceae bacterium | reverse complement strand
ACCCTCAGGAACGCGGCCACCTGAAAAAATCAATACTGACTTGCGGGGCCGTTTCGCCGATACTGCGCGGCCTCTTCAGTGACGAGCCCCCTGTCGATGTTCCGCAATCTCCGCCTGTACCGATTCGAAGGCGCCTGGCCAGACAGCGAAGAATCCCTGTCGTCGGCGCTCGAAGCAGCCGCGTTCGAACCTTGCGGCCCGCTCACGGAGCGCAGCTCCGGCTTCGTGCCCGTGGCGCCGGACGCCGGTGATGGACTTGCTCGCCGCGTCGGCGGTATGGATCTCCTCAGGCTGAGGACCCAGTCCCGGGTGCTGCCCGCGGCGGCCGTCAACGAAGAGCTCGACAATCGTATCGAGGCTTACCGGGCGCGCATGCAGGAGCTGCCCAGCGCGCGCGAGAAACGCAGGCTCAAGGCCGAAGCACGTGACGAGCTCATGCCCAAGGCGCTGCTCAAGTCCGACAGGATCTGGGCCTTCGCGGATCCGCAGCAGGCGCTGCTCGCGGTCGGCACGGGCCAGGAGGCCGTGGCCGAGCGGCTGCTGCGGCGACTGTCCGCGGCCGTGAACGGCCTCAATCCTCGGCCGCTGCAGTTTCGCCAGCCGGTCGAGGAACTGTTGACCAAGGTCTTCTTCGGCGACGCACCGCGCCAGTTCATCGCGGGCCGCGAATGCCGGATGCAGGACCTGAAGGATCGCCGTTCAGTCGTCCGCTGGACTGATTTCGACCTGGCCGAGCCGTCGATACGCAATCACGTGGCCGACGGCATGCGGCTTACGCATCTCGCGGTCGAATACGCGAGCGTCATGAACTGCGTCATCAGCGAGGAAGGTGTCGTTTCGAAGCTGCGGTTTCTCGATGACGACGCGGACCTGACTGACAGCGACGATCCGCTGGCACGGCTCGACGCCGAGTTCGTGCTGGAGAGCGGCACACTGCGGAACCTGGTCACCGATATGGGCAAACTGCTCGGCGGTATCGCCTGAGCGCCCGCCTCAGGCTTCTTCGTTGACGTAGTTCCAAACCTGCGAAATCACGACCGAGCCC
This sequence comes from Woeseiaceae bacterium, assembly GCA_030066625.1. Classification (GTDB taxonomy): domain Bacteria; phylum Pseudomonadota; class Gammaproteobacteria; order Steroidobacterales; family Woeseiaceae; genus UBA1847. The sequence goes on along the minus strand of JASJBG010000228.1, from coordinate 5,101 downwards.
TCGCCCACCGAGGACGCGACGCGCTTGACCGAACCGGCGCGGACGTCGCCAACTGCGTAGAGACCGTCACAGGAGGTCTCGAACGGCGACGACCGGCCAACCGCCTGCCCGGTCAGGACGAAACCCTTGTCGTCCAGTTCAGCCAGATCCGAGACCCAGCCGGTATTCGGGGCAGCGCCGACCATAACGAACACGGCCCGGCAGTCGATATTCCGTTCAGACCCGGCCTGCTTGTCGTTGACGGTGACCGACTCGAGCGAGTCGTCGCCGGAAAGCGCGGAAATCTGTGTCTGGTAGTGGATGGTAATGCGCGGGTCGGCTTCGAGGCGACTACGCAGGTAGTCGGACATCGACGCAGCCAGCGAACTGCCGCGAACCAGGACATGCACATGATTGGCCGTCCGGCTGAGGTACATCGCCGCCTGGCCGGCAGAATTTCCACCGCCGATGACCACGACGTCGGTTTCCCGGCAGTAACGGGCCTCGGTTTCCGTCGCAGCGTAATAGATGCCGTTACCTTCGAATTCATCGAGGCGCGGGATTGGCAGCCGACGATACTGTACGCCCGTCGCGATGATCACGGCCTTCGCACGGACCTGGAAGCCATCGTCGAGTTCGGCGCAGAACAGTCCGTCCTCGAGCCGCGTCAGCGATTCGACCCGGCGCGGCATCGCGAAGCGGGTACCGAACTTCATCGCCTGGATTTCGCCGCGCCAGACCAGGTCCGCACCCGAGATACCGGTCGGGAATCCCATGTAGTTCTCGATCCGCGACGACGTGCCTGCCTGGCCGCCAATGGCCGTTTCCTCGACGACCAGCGCACTCAATCCCTCGGCGCCTGCGTATACCGCGGCAGCAACCCCCGATGGGCCGCCGCCGACGATCAGGACGTCAACGACCTCGTTTTCAGCGAGTGACAGATCGAGCCCGAGAATCCGTGCCACACTGGCCGGCGTCGGATCCTCAATCTGCTGATTAAGCCCGAAGATGACGGCCGGATGATTCGGGAGTATCGAGCACTCATCCGCCGCTCGTTTCGCCTCCTCGGTACCGAGGTCAATGGACCGGAACGGGATGCGGTTGCGGGCCGCGAAAGCGGCGATACGGCGAATATTCCGGTCCACGTCCGCACCGATCAGCGTCAGGCTGCTGTCTTCGTCCTCGAGCTGGCGGCGTCGGCGGGCTGCGTAAACCGTGATGATGATGTCGCTCATCTCGGGTACCTGCGACATCAGGGTGAGCATCGCCTCGCGCGGCACTTGAATGGCACGGGTTTCCCGCGCGGCACGCAAACCCAGCGTAATGGCGCCGCCGCTCAGGAAGGATATCTCGCCGGCAAACTGCGTCGGCCCGAGTGATGCATCGAGGTAGCGCTCCCCGGTCAAGGGATGCACAACCTCGATCTCGCCTTCGAGCAGGTAGACGAAGCGATCCGCCCGATCGCCAACGCGGGCGACCATGTCGCCTTTCTCGAAACGGATTTCGCTGCCCGCCTCGCGGATCAGCTCGACGTGCTTGTCGTGGAGGGGCGTTCTGCGCATTTGGCGCAGGTCTGCCGCAAGAGACTCCATAAGTGACCTCGGACTGGTAATGGACTACTGGATCTGAGCGACACGAACTCGTCGCTCCCAGCCTAGTCTATCGACTTTCCCGGTGCGCGAAAAACAGGCTTCCTGCCCCACGTCGCCCGGTAGGCCAACACCGCCTTGGCGAAATCCAGCAGCTCCACACAGGCGCCGGGTTCAGCTTCCATGGATACGCACGGCACAACGTCGCCGCGCCTGAGGCCGGCGCCGACTCTCGAAAGGGCCGCGTTGATCTCGTCGAGGTTCGGAATCGCGTGCTGCCGCGCATCGACAGCATAGAGCAGCCTGTGCAGCTCCATCGAGCGATGCTCCTCGAAGCAGGCCTCGAGTACTTCCACGATATCGTCCACCATGATTTGTTACCTCACAACGAGCCGCGTCCGGACCGGCGCAGTCTGGATGACCAGTTCCGTACCTGCATTGAAGTCCAGGTAGTCGGCCTCCACACCGTCACTAAAGATGACCCCGTTCGCGGCCATCTTCGACGTGACCTTGAGCGGTGCGTCATCCGAGAACAGGCCGTGCACGAGAGAGCACTGCGTGACCTGGCTGGGAAACGGTTCGCGCACTGAGAACGCCAGCCGATCGGTATCCCACGGCAGCCTGCCGCTGTCCGGCGGTGGCACCACTTTGCCGCCGAGCGCCTGCACGACGCCGGCGGCGCCGGCATAGACACTCTGCAGCCAGCCCGTCGAACCGGCGCCCGTCGAGACGATGATGCCGCTCGAGGAGTGGTTCTCGCGACGGCCGCCTACCTCTATCTCGTAGCGTGCAGAGATGTGGCTGCGGGCGCCGATGAAGAAATCGTTGAAAGCCAGCAGTTCCTGGTTGTTCGACGACGTTGCCTTCGCCAGCGTGACCGCTCTCGTGTTCATGTCTCCACCGAGCGCTCGCAGCAGGTAGGAGCCAAAGCTGTCGGGCTGGAACGGCAACAGGATGCCGTCAAAGCGGGCCGGCTCCGGGTTGATAGCGAGCAGCGGTTGGCCGTTGAGGTACTTGGCCGTATTTGAAACGAGTCCGTCCTGCCCGACGGTTACGACCAGGTCGTCCTCGCCGAACAGGAACCGCGGCACGACCTCCCGGTCGATGAGCTGGCGCTTGGTACCGCGCGGAATAGCTTCGCGAACCGCGTTGAGCACGCCCTGGTGAGCGTCATGTGCGGCCTCGATATCGGCGAACGAATGACCGCCCTGTTCGAGATAGAACTTCGCCTGTGCCTTCGTGTTGAAGCGGTAGACGAGTTCATCGAGCTCGGTCTTGCGCGTAACGATTACGACGTTCTCGAACAAAGCGGCCATCGTTCCTCTCCTTTGCCATTACGACGCGATCCGTGCGTCGCCGCCATCCGTGACGTAGTTGACGACCTTGGTCAGCAGGTCAGGGGTAATGCTCAGGTTGTCGATCGTGCCGGCGTTCGCGGCCCATTCCCTGAGCGCGAGGCCGACCAGCGCCTGCGCCGGCAGGTTGCCGTACGGCGAGAGCTTGAGTTCCTCGGCCTTTGCCTCCGCCTCGGCCAGCGTCAGGCTGTTCCGTGCCTGGGTGTCCACGAGCGCCTTGCGGCGGTTCTCCAGTTCGACGTCCGTGTTCATCTCGGACTCGCGGATCTTGCGCTCTTCCTCGACAGCCGATTTGCGGCGGTCATAGATCGCCTGGTCCGCCCGCTTGTTCAGCGACTCGCGGAAGTCGGCCTCCAGGGCCTTCTGCATCTCGGGGGTCGCACGGACGCTCGTGAAATGCAGTCCCTCGACGACGACACCAAGCGCTTTGAGCTCGGGCGACTGCAGCACGCCCGTGTAGACGAGCTGCGCGAGATCCCGGACTTCACCGAGCGCCGCTTCCAGCGACAGTCGGCTCACCTGGGTACGCGTGTGTCCCTGCACCGCGTTGACGACACGCTGTACGAGCTTGTCGGGGTCCTGTGACCGGTAGCGATGCTTGCCGGGTTCTACCGTGAAGTTGAGTCGCGACGCGACCTCGAGCGGGTCGTCCAGTCGATAGGTGAACGATCCCTGTATCGTGATCTCCTGGAAGTCCGCCGTCGTTTCCGTGAACACGAAGTGCGACTCCAGGCTTGCGAGCGGCACTGCCGCTATCGAAGTCGTCAACGGCATGTAGAAGAAATTGATGCCCGCGCCGTGCTTCTTCACCTTCCCGTCGCGGAAACACACGGTGTAGGTGTTTGGTTCACCCTTGTAGTAGTTGACGATCATGATGCACCTCCTTGGCAACATTCCTACTTGATGACATCGACCTTGCTTCGGTCGATGACGCGATAGAGCTTCGCGGGCCGGTGTGCCCCTTCCCGCTTCTCTTCCCCCGTCGGCTCGATGACACCGAGCCCGAGAATCTTCTTCGAGAAGTTGCGCTTGTCGATTTCCTCGCGCGTGATGACTTCATAGACGTGCCTGAGTTCGGGCATCGTGAAGGTCGCGGGCATGAGCTGGAACGCGATCGTCGAGTAGTCGAGCTTGGCCTTCAGCCGCTCAAAGGCGGTGTCCAGTATCTCGGCGTGATCGAACGCGAGCTCAGGCAAACTGGCTACCGGGAACCAGCCGACTCCCTCTGCATCGGACGCCGCCCTGATCTCCAGCCTGTCCGACGGGATAAGGGCGAAATAGGTCACACTGATGACCCGCTCGCGAGGGTCGCGGTCCGGACGACCGAAGGTGTACAGCTGCTCGAGGTAGCCGGCATCCACGCCGGTCTCCTCTTTGAGTTCGCGAGCCGCCGCGTGCTCGAGCGCCTCGTCGATCTCGACGAAACCGCCCGGCAGCGCCCACTCTCCCTGGTACGGCGCCAGCGCCCGCTTGATCAGCAGGACATTGAGCGCATCGTGCCGAATCGAGAAGATGGCAACATCGACCGTGACGGCGGGATGTGGGTATTCGTAGGTATAGCTCATGTCCAGACCTGTTGGTGTAAACTTGACACGAACTATACGTGTAATTTATACACTAAGTCAAGCCCTAAGCGAGAGAAACCGGCTATGACCGAAAAATACACTCTAAAACAGGATCTTATGAACCGCATCGCGAGACTTGCGGACTATTTTGAGCGCAATACGCGTGCGGAATCCGGGTCGGACCGCTACGGCCAGTTGGCCGCCATGACGGCGGATCTCGCGAATGAAGTCGAAGCCGGGGACTATGGCAAGGCCGGCCGTAGTGCCTTCACGATTCGCCGACTCTCGACCGAGTGGCTGAGGTGGGAGTCCGAGTGGCTCGGACACACTGACCGCATCGAGCATCTCGTCCGGGCCCTTGCGGGCAACTACCGTTGCCCCTACTGCAACGGTCACCTGCGCACGGCGAAGGCGAAACAATGCCCCGAATGCCTGCGCGACTGGCACGACCCCGACAACGTGCGCCGCCTGGGGCCGAAATAGCGGCCCCGAGAACACCATCAGGAATCAATCAGGGCTGAATCAAGGCATCGTCTCCCCGCTCCGGGATGCTGACTACTCGTACAGCATGACCGGGAGAGAGACCATGATTCGCTCACTGACCGTCTCGTGC
>JASJBG010000227.1 GCA_030066625.1 Woeseiaceae bacterium | reverse complement strand
GTTGTCTGCCGGTCAGGCAACGACCAGTTCGGCGACTTTCTGGGCAGCTTTCGGACCTTCCAGGCGAATCAGGCCCAGGTTGGCACGAATCGGCGCGCGTAGCGCGAGAATCGCACCCGGCCCCGCCATGTAAATGATCAGCAGTTCGCTCTTGCCCTCGATCATCATCTGGCTCAGTGAACCGAGGTCCGTCGTGGTCGAGATACGGTTGCCGAGCCCGATCGACGACGCTCCCATCGCAGCGATGCGGGCGGCTTCGCTCTCCGGAAAATCGGTGCAGATCGACAGGCCGTCGACCGTCGCGACCATCGCACCACTGATGTCGGGAACGTTTTCGCGTAGCTGCCTGACCAGGGACATATATTCGCTCTGTCGGCTCATTACGGCTTCCTCTTATTGCAGGCGCTCATCGACCGTACCAATATTGATTCGCACGGCACAATTACGGCTTATACAGAGCACGTTCACGCATATCTGGTAGAGGGCGCACCGAATGGAGCCACGCATATCGATGCTCGGGCTCACTCGATGGGAGTCGGAGTTCGTCCAGACGACCGTCAATATTGCGTCGGGAATCGAAATCGCGCCCTGGCGTTTCGTTGAAGACCCGTATCGGGCGGACGTTCTCCTCGTCGACGCCGAACGCAGTCGCCACGAGTTGCTCGACGACGAAAGCCGATCGACGGACCTCGCGGTGCCAATCGTCGTCTCCTTCACGGCGGCATCTGAAGCAATCGACGGCCGCGGGCTAACTCGCCCGGTTCGCTATGCCGAGCTCATCTCGATGCTCAAGGAGATCGAAGGCGAACTCCATGACGCGAGCCTCGTGCCCTCGAAACCCGCTACGAAACCTGCCTCGAAACCCGTTTCAAAGCCTTCGAAGCCGCCGGCCGAGCCCAGACCGCCGGCTCCGCCGAGCATAGATGCGGTGCCGCCCGCTCCCGCGGCGGGCAAAGGCCCGGTCATGGCGCCCGAGTCGCTGCTGCTCGAGAAGTCGCGTCCCGCGCGACGCTTCGTTGAAGGCACCCGCTTCATCGGCCTGGTACGGCAGGTGCTTCGCCAGGGCCGGCCGATCAACATCACGCACGCGCGCTTTCCGGACGTGCAGCTGTTCCCCGGCGATCGTCGATATGCATCGGGTGAAGACGTATTGCGATTGCCGACGCTGTTTCGAGAGTCGGCACTGCACTTCTCGATGCGCGAGATCCCCGAGACGACCGCCGCCGAAATCGTGGCGGCCAAATCCTGCCGGCCTATCGGTCCGCTGCTTTACAGCGCAGCGTTGTTCGGGTCAGAAGGGCGGCTGCTGCTCAACTGCAATCCGGACGACCGCCTGGGGCTGGTGAACTGGCCGAACTTCAACGTCATTCCGCACATCGCGGAGCACAAGGACATTGCGAGATATATGCTGGCAAACGACGCGACGCTGCTGCAGATAGCGTCGGCGACTCGCGTCGAGATGGATACGGTTATTGGCTTCTGCAATGCGTGCGAGGCTGTTGGCCTGGTTCGCAGGATTCCGGCGGCAACGGCATCGGCACCCGATACGGGTCGCGCGCAGAAGCAGGTACTGCAGCTGATGGAGCGCATCCGGGATATGTTCAGGCCCTGATCCCCTGCACGACGCAAACAACACCAAAAAGAACGGTCGACAGCAATGGAAAAACAACAACACCCTGATCCACGGAAAGACCGCGATACGCGTTCGCCCGAGCCAGCCGCCGAGATCATCAGCGCAAGGCTCTGGCCTTCGGCCGATGAGGCGGTGTCCAGCGACGCTCGCGCATGGCCCGATGTCGATCTGGACAAGGTGGAGGGCAGCCTCCTGCCAGCGACCCGGCGCCTTTCCCCGCAGTTCCCGGTGGCCGGAATGCAGTCCCGATACCTCGCGTTCCAGCAGCACCGGATTCAACGCAATCCGCGCGACCTGCTTGCGCACGTTCGGCGCGTGATGATGGAGGTTGCAACCGGCGACGCGGCGAGCGTCAACGGTGCACTGGTTGACCTGTTTCTCGTGCTCGGCTCGCGCGGCCGGCAGCTTCGGCGGCGGCTGTTGGTGTATGCGTCGCCGCAGCTCGATCCCGGGCAGCGCCGGTTTTTCCGCGAACATCTCGATGCCGGCCTGCGTTCCGCCGACATCACGGAGGACATCCCGCACTCGCGCCTGTCTCAGCAGCGAGCCGGTTCCGTGAGTATCGTGAAGCGGCGCGACGCCGCCGCGAGTATCGAGGCGGTGAAACTCGCCCGCGATTCGATCGCTGCCGGCCATGACGAACACGCACAGAGCCTGCTGGAAGGGATCGTTGAACGAGATCCGGGCAACGAGGCGGCCTGCCGCGAACTGCTCGGCCTCTACAGCCGCAACGGGCTACGCAAGAGCCTGCTGCGTACGTACTCGGCATCACTCGGCCGGCAGCTGGCGCTGCCGGAGATCTGGCGGTACCTGGCGGCGGAACTGCCCGATGAGCGGCAGTAATCACCGACGGGGATCGAAGGGATGAGCGAGTTCGAGCTGGCCGGCGACCTGTTCCTGCTGCCGACGCCGGCGGGCGCTTACCACGCGGTATCGACGCCGGAGGACAGCCTGATCCGTCGCCTCGTGCTTGCGCTGCTGCGGCATCGCGAAAGTCCGCAGGTCAGCACGTCGGGTCTTTGCGAGTGGCTAGGGACAACCGATGAACAGGAGGCGCTGGAGGTGCTGTTTCGGGCGCAAACGCTCGCCTGGATCGAGGGCTTTGAGGAGCCGCACAACGTGCCCGGCCTTGGAGTCGGCGACGAGCTGCACAAACTGCTGCCGCAGCTCTCGTCGGTCGAGACCGGGCTGATCGTCGACTGGAACGGGCTGTCGCTTGCGAGCTGTGGTGTTGACGACGAGATGGCCAATGCGTTGTCCGCGCTGAGCGCCGATCTCATCGGTGTACAGGAGCGCCATTCGGAGCGCCTGCAAAAACACCTGGGATTGTCGTCGCACGGATGGGCGGCCGTCGACGCGTACGGTTCGAGCCGCATTGGCGCCTGGCCGCTCTATATCGGTGACAAGCGCATGCTGTTGGTGCTGATGGGCGAACCGCTGCTCAATCAGTCTGCGTTCCTGACGCTGGTCTGGGTGCTGATCAACAACTACGGATAGGCGACGACTCGCTCAGTCTTCGTCGTCCGATTCCTCTGATTCTTCTTCTGCGCGGGTAGCGTCCAGGTATTCCTGCTGGTCGCCGTAGTAATCGTCGATCGCGTGTTCCGATGACAGCGGGCTCAGGTAGTGCTTCTCTGTCAGCCCCTCCCTGTTCATGGCGATGCCCGTCAGACATGCTTTGATGATGTGCGCGCTGTTCAGCGTGGTCTTGTAGGTCGGGTCGAGGGCCGGGTGCAGTTCTACCAGGTCGAAGCCGACGACGTCTGACTCTGCGCACAGGCGGCGCACGACCGTAATCGCCTCACGCATCGTCAGGCCGCCGGGTACGGGAGTGCCAGTGGCCGGCGTGAACGCCGGGTCGAGTACGTCGATGTCGAACGAGATGTGCAGCTTCTGACCTTCGGCGCTGGCTTCCGCGACGACCCTGTCGAGCACGGCGTCCCAGCCGCGTGCCTCGATCTCCGCCATGTTGTGATAGCGCATGCCCTGTTCGCGCATCCATTTGAAGCCTTCTTTTTCCGGGCCCGTGGAGCGCAGGCCCATCTGGATATAGTCCGCAGCCCGTACGTGGCCTTCGTTGATCAGTCGGTAGACCGGGTAGCCGTGGCCGATGAGATGCGTGCCGCCCCACCACGCGTCATAGTGCGAGTCGAAGTGGATGACCGAGACCTTCTCCTTGCCGTACACGTCGGCGAGTCCGGCCACGTTCGGGTACTCGAGTGAATGATCACCGCCAACGATGAAGGGCACGGCACCGGTGCTCGCGATCTCGCGCACCTTGTCCCGGACGTGCTGCATCGAGCGCTCGGTACTGTTGTTGTCGACGGCGACGTCGCCGTAATCGACCACGGTCAGGACCTTCGACGCATCAACCTGCACGTACTGGTCCGAGCTGCCCATGGGCCAGCCGAGCCGGCGCAGTTCGACCGTGGCGCTTGCGCCGGAGTCGCGCCAGCCGGAACCCATGTTCAGCGGTGCTCCGAGTATTGCGACATCGACCTCGCCGGCGATCAGGTCTTCTTTCGTCAGCGCGAGCGGATAGTAGCCGAACGTCGGCGGACCGCCCCAGCCGTCGTAGCGACCGAGCGCAATGGGTCCGGCCTCGCGGGGAGGGTCCATGGAGCGTGGCCGTTCCAGGCGCCACGCGTTGAAGTGCGCTGAGTCGGTGTTCAACGGGATGTTGCGCGCGTCGCGGCCTTCGACGTAGCGGTTGTGCTCTTCAACCATAATCTGTGCTGCGACCCAGGCTTTGACTTCCTCGGGCGTCTTCTCCTCGAGTGCCTCGACCGTGCTTTTCTTGCCGCCGGCTTTGCCGCTCTGGAGAAACGCGATCTCCCCTTCGGTCAGCAGCACGAGTTTCGGCGTCACCTCGTCCGGCAGCTCAATGGGTTCGGGGTCCTCCTCGCGCGGATCCGCCGAGTCGAACGGGTAAGGATCGTCGCCGGTGACGTGCTCGGGGGTCTCGATAACGTCGTCCTCGGCGAGTGCTGTCGTCACGCAAGCGAGGAGGCCGATCAGGGCAAGGCGATAATCGACTGCGTTCATCCCAACCCTCCTAGCGCTGGCCATGGTCCAGCAAGAGCGGATTGACGTAGTCAGGACTGACGCCGGCCTTGCGCGCCGCCATGCCGTTGATGCAGGCGTTGAGCACGGCGTTGGCATGCAGTACGGACAAACGCGAGAAGTCGAGCATCGGCGCCAGGTCCGTAATCTCGAAGCCGACGATGTCTTTCGTGGCACAGACATGGCGGACGGCATGAGTCACGTCGTCGATTCTGAGGCCGCTGGTCGCGATACGGCCTGCGGCCACCATGTCCGACGGGTGCAGAACGCTGACGTCAACGGCGACGAAAAACGCGTCAGGCCCGCGATCGACTTCCCGCAGCACGCGTTTCAGCACCTCGTCATATCCCCGGTGCTGGATTTCCGCCATCGTGTGGTACCGCACCTCCTGGTCTCGAAGCCAGGAGAGCGTGGCGCCGTCGACGTCGGGGCCGCGCAGGCCGAACTGGATCGTGTCGCGGCCATTAACGATGCCCTCATGCAGCAGCACGTACATAGACTGCCGGTCCGAGATCGTGTGGTCGCCGTGGCGATCGGCATCCGGATGCGCATTGAGCTGCAGTAACCCGAACGAACCCACGCCATGGACGCGCGCAACGCCTTTGACGCCGGGATACAGCATCGATGTGTCGCCACCGACGAGCATCGGAATTGCTCCTGTCTTCGCCGTCTCGGCCACCATATCGGTGACGTGGCCGACCGAGAGTTCCGTCGTCAGCCAGTCGACCGAGAAGTCGCCGTAGTCCACGATCGTTAACGCATCGTGCGGGTCGAGGCCTGTCTGCATGTCGCGTATGGCAATCGTATTCAGGGCGCGCATGGCGTTCGGTGCGTTGCCCGCATCGCGGCGGCCGCTGCTGGCGTTGTTCGGAACCCCGATAATCGCGACTTCAACCTCGCCCGCGACCAGGTCCTCCGGAAAGATGGCGACGCTGGCGCCTGCAAACGTGGGCACGCCCGATTGTGGGTACACGTAGCGGTGCACGCTGAAGGGCCCGGGCGTCCGCTCCTGCTCGCGCAGCGGCTCGGGCGTCGGCAGCGTGCCGCCGTTGAAACGCTTCGACGCGGTATTGAGTGGTGTCGCGCCCATGTCGCGCTCGGGGTCGTAGCGCATCTCGTCCGCGAGGGCCATGAGGTCGGCAATCAGTGCTTTGAGGCCTTCGGGATCGCGCGTCTTGATTTCATGGATCAGCTGCGCACCCGGCATGAACTTGGTCGCCTCATCGTTGAGGAACTGCATTTCCTCATCAGTCGGCCCCCGGTTCAGCTTGCGGAGGAGCTCGTCGAGCTCGGCATCGGCGTGCGCCGACAGAGCGAGCAGCGCCAGCAATGGCGCGGCACAGCCTGCAAGGAACGATCCTGCTTTCATTTCGCCCGCCTGTCCGCTTC
>JASJBG010000226.1 GCA_030066625.1 Woeseiaceae bacterium | reverse complement strand
GTTCATTCAGGCACTTCATGAACCAGCTCAAGCTCGCCAGGCGCGCTCGGTATACGGCGGCCATCGAACGGACGGCCTCGCGAGATTCGGACAGGCACACGCGCGAGATACGGACAGGCACACGCTGAACTAGGTCGACGCAGTCAAGGGCCGCAAGGCAATGACTTTTTTCTTAGGGTTTAGGGCGATGTGGCATGGAAATGCCGCGCACGGTCGTTTCTCAGGTCAACGACCTGCTACCTGGCGTCCGGCCAATCAGGCAGTTTTTGTCGGCCTGAGATCGCCGTTTCGATAGTGCTGACTAAACGCTGTAACGCCATCGGTCCAATCGTCGGTCGTTAGTCCCAACCGCTCCAGAATGGGCGCAAACGCTGGGTCGATACGTCCCCGCTTTCCGCGCACGATGATTCGGCCCGTCGTGTCGACGAGTTTCAGGTATTCCGATTCCGTCATCGCTAATGACATGTCCGTGCTTGTCGTCGCACGTTCGGCAAACGGCGTCAGCGCTCGCACCGGCACGTCAAAGTGATTGAGTTCCTTTCGCCTGATCAGGCGGGCGACGGCGCGTTGCACGGTACGGTTATAGCGACTACGAAGCCGCGCTCGTAGGCTCGTGTAGACGGACTCCTCGGGCGTGTCCGCAATCCCCGCTCGAACAGGGTTCAGGTCGACGTAAGCCATGGCCGTCAGCAACGCTTTCTCCGAGCACAGTGGCTGGGAATGAAATCGTGCCTCCCAGAAATGCCCGCTGCAGCCGTCCTCGGCATTGGCCCTACGCGCAATGGGTTCATTCAGGCACTTCATGAACCAGCTCAAGCTCGCCAGGCGCGCTCGGTATACGGCGGCCATCGAACGGACGGCCTCGTGTTCGGCAGCGCTCAGGTCTTGCCCGGCCCGAAAGCGCTGCACGAGCACGGGGCCGCGATGCAGGGCGGTCCAGCGCTTGAGTACCTCGTCGTCAGACCATTCCTCGGGCAGGTTCGGATTGAGCTTCACGACCAGATGATAGTGGTTGCTCATAATTGCGTAGGCACAAAGCTCGACGCTGAAAACCGATGAGAGCACCTGTACCCGGTCTTCTAACCAGCCACGACGATGCTCGTAGCTCTTGCCGCTATGTTGATCGACACCACACAGAAAGGCGCGTCGGACACAGCGGGAATAGACGTGGTAGTACGGCGTGGCGGAAATGCAGACGATGTGCTTGCGGGCTCGTGGCATGCAGGCAAGTCTGGCAACCGGGAGCCCGCAGCGCAGCACTCATTTGTCGTTTGTTCTGGGTATTATGTGCCTGTCCTTATAGGCTTATGTGCCTGTCCTTATAGGCTGCTCAATACGAAACTTAGCTTACCCCCAATATGCGCGTGGTTCTAACAACTATTTCGACGTAGGGCACATCACGGTTTTCCGGGCTGTGCTGGTATATTTGCATTGGCTTGGTGGCGATATCGACGATCAAAAGGTGCATTCGCACGTTAGGGAGGATCTATGGGAATACGACTTGACTCTATTGGCCGTCGAATTTTCGGCACGAAGCAAAAGCGCATGCCGCCACAACCGCCCAAACGCGGTACAACGCAAGAGCAACCTAAGCAGGACAAATCCGACGCTGCGGAGAAGCCTGACGCCAAAGAAAAGTGAATCAACGGAACAAAAAAGGGCCCCAACCGGGGCCCTTCTTCCTTCTTGCCTAGGAGCGCCTTACTCGGGCTGGTACGGCAGCGACGAGTGGTGCAGGACGATGCGCAGGTTGCCGTCGTCGTCCTTCTTGTAACCCCAGCTCTTGTCGACCTTGACGACGTTGCCGTCCTTGTCGGTGAAGGTTACCCAGCCCATCCACATGGCGACGTCGCCTTCGATGAAGCTGGCGGAGGTCTCAGACTCGACGTTACGCCAGCCCTTGATGCCGAAACCACCGTCGAGCGGATAGTCATCGCTGTGACCGACGAAGTAGGCCAGGGCGCCTTCGCGCGTCGGGCGGAACGTCTTCTCGCCGCTCGCGAGCGTCGGCTTAAAGAGTACCGGGCCGAGGTTGTAGCCGTAGGCGGCATCCAGCGCGCCGTTGGCAACGTCGGTTGCAGCGTCGATACCGCCTTCTTCGAAGGCTTTTGAAACCGCGACGAGTGCGTCGCCCCATACTTTGCGTGCGTCGACCAGTTCCTGTTCAGTGATTGCCATCATTTTCGATCTCCATCAATTTGATTTCCAAAATTCTGTTCTTCCAGAGCAACCATCTCGAGGAGATGGCCGACCGAGCAATGTTTCTCAATCGGGTGGCGCAGCGGAAAATCCCGTCGAATCTCATAGTGGTTTCGACGCCCGGCGCGCGAACGTGTCAACGCGCCCTCGTTTTCCAAATCACTCACGATTCGATGCGCCGCGCGCTCTGTTATCCCGACCTGCTCCGCAACTTCGCGAAGCGTGGCGTCAGGATTTGCCGCCAGGCTCAAGAGCACGTGCGCGTGATTCGTGAGGAATGTCCAACCCGATTGCATACCAAAGCGGACTAACATTGCCTAAGGTGTCATGAATTTTAAAGCATGAAATATAAGTCATGCAATAGATCCGTGCGCTATTTCGGCTCTTTTTTATGCCGGCCCAGAAAAGATCGACTATTCAGGTGTAATTAGCGCTTTTTCGGCTGCCGGATATGTCAAGAAGGACGGCTCTCCCGGGCCGAGCCGACACTGCTACAATCGCACGACAACAAACGGTCGACCTTGTGGGGTAGGTATGACCACGAAGAACAAGTACCCAGACTCGATCATGCCGATCACCAGCATTGCCGCGGCAGTTGCGATAGCGCTGGCGACCGGTGTTGCCGAGGCCCAGCAAAGCGGGGATGGCGGTGACGAGACCGTCGAGGAAATCGTCGTCACAGGCTCGCGACTTGTCCGCCGCGACTTCACGGCGCCGAGTCCGATCACCAGCATCGACAGAGACACGATCCTGAGCTCCGGACAGCCAACGCTCGAAACGGCGCTCAACAACCTCCCGCAGGCGCAGCCGAATTTCAGTCGTGCGAGCAACAATCCCGGCGACGGCAGCGCCAGGATCGACCTGCGGGGGATCGGGCCGGGCCGGACGCTGGTCATGTTGAACGGCCGCCGCGTCGCACCGGCCGGCATCGGCAGTGCGGTCGACGTCAACACGCTGCCGGGCGTCCTGATGCAGCGCGTCGAGGTCATCACGGGCGGCGCAACGACTGTGTACGGCTCCGACGCGATTGCCGGCGTCGTCAATTTCATCACCCGCGACGACTTCGAAGGATTCGGGCTCGAGACCAGCTACTACTCGACCGAGCGCGGCGACTCGGAGGTCCTGGATATCAACGTCACCTGGGGGCACAACTTCGGCAAAGGCAACATCACCCTGTTCGGCGGTTATCTCGACAGGGAGCGTCTGTTCCAGTCCGAACGCAGCTTCTCCGCACAGACGATCAGCGACAACTGGTTTACAGGAATGCTGGAGCAGGGCGGCAGCCCGACGACGCCCGCAGGCGTCATCTCGTTCCCGCGTGTCGACTTCGGAAACGGGCCGGCTCGGACCACCTGGGACACGAACGGCGACCCGCGCGAATTCATCGAACCGGATGATCGCTACGACTACGCACCGGTCAACTATCTGCAGGTCCCGCTCGAGCGCTATACGGCTGGTGCGTTGTTGAACTACGAGGTCACCGGGAATACCGAGATCTACGGCGAGTTCATGTTCACGCACAACGAAGTGGTGCAGAGCCTGGCGCCCTCCGGGACCTTCGGTGCGGCGGTCCAGATCAACACGGATAACCCGGTACTGACGCCGGCGAACGCACAGTTCCTGCAGGACAACGCGTTCCCGATAGGACCGGGCCTGGTCGGCATCGGCCTGTCGCGCCGGCTCTCCGAGCTTGGTCCGCGCGTCGGCGAAAGCGAAGATGACTACACCAGACTCCTCGTCGGCTTGCGCGGTGAGCTGACGGCGACCTGGGAATTCGATGCCTGGGTGAGCTATACCAAGGGCGAGGAAACGAACCTGGAGCGTAACGACGGTTCGTTTTCGCGGCTGCAGCAGGGTCTGCTCGTCGACCCCGTAAGCGGCGCCTGTCTGGATCCGTCGAATGGCTGCGTGCCGTTGAATATCTTCGGCGAAGGCAACCTTTCCGAGGCCGGCGCGGATTTCATCCGCGCTGCTCCTTACGTGACGACGGTCGATCGCGAGCAGACGCTGGTCAGCGCGTTCGTCCGCGGAGAGCCATTCGAGCTGCCTGCCGGCAAGCTGTCTGCTGCCATCGGCGTCGAATGGCGCGAGGATACCGGCGACCTGATTGCCGATGAAGCACTGTTCTCGGGCGATACGCTGGGATTCCGTGCCGATTCCAACGTCGTCGGCACCGAATCCGTATCGGAAGTCTATGCAGAGACGCTCGTGCCCTTGCTGAGCGACGTGCCGATGGCTCGCTACCTCGGTCTCGAACTGGGCGGCCGTCTGTCGAGCTATGACAAAGCTGGCCAACTGGAGACCTGGAAGGTTGGAACGGACTGGGAGCCCGTTGACGGCGTTCGCTTCCGGGCGATGTTCCAACGCAGCGCGCGAGCACCGAACCTGAGCGAAGCCTTCCAGATTCCGTTCGACGAGAACGGCACGGTAATAGGCTTCGATCCGCGCGAAGATCCGTGTTCGGCATCGGCCGACCCGGTCGCCAACGGGTTTGCTGACGTCTGCATCGAGCAGGGGGTCCCCGCCGACCAGCTCGGCGTCTTCGAGGCGGCGATCGCGGCCCCGGTTACGTTCACGCGCGGCGGCAATACGGATCTGGCTCCGGAGATCGCCGAGACGTTGACGGCCGGCGTCGTGTTGACGACGTTTGATACATGGACGCTTGCCGTCGACTACTTCGAGATCGACGTCGAGGATACGATCGGCGACTCGGACCCAATGCTGGTTTGCTGGGACCCCGCTAATACGGATCGAGTGACCTGCGACAGCATCGACCGCAACCCACTGACCTTCGATATCAACGCGGTTGACGAGCGGAATGCCAACCTCGGCAAGCTTCGGACCAAGGGCGTCGACACGCAGCTTAATTTCGGAACCGAGCTGACCGGCTGGGCTGCGCTGGGTACTGGCAGTGCAGATCTCGATGTCAGCGTAATCTGGACGCACGTGCTCGAGAATTCGATACAGGCTGACCCGGCAACGACAGCGTTCGAGTGCGTCGGTAAATTCGGCTTTACCTGCGACTTTTTCGGCAACGACTCGGTGTTTCCCGAGAACAGGGTGACAACGAACATCGCCTGGAACGCGGTGGACTGGCAGGCAATCCTGGCCTGGCGATGGATCGAAGGTACCGACAATTCGGCGCGCGATGCGGCTCCTGCGTTTGCTATCCCGGTCGAGTTCATCAATCCGGCAATCGAGTCAATTGGCTCCAGGAGCTACCTCGACCTGAGCATCAGCCACAACCTTACCGAGAACGTGACCGTGGGTCTGACGGTCGCCAATTTGCTCGACGAGAGCCCGGCATTCATGGCGGATAACGGCCAGCAGGCAAACACCGATACCGAGATGTACGACGTCTTCGGCCGCGCCTACACGCTGCGGCTGGCGCTAAGGTACTGACGACAGCGGCGATTGTCGCTAGTCGCGATACTGGGCAAGCAACTCGACCGGAAAGTCGAGCGTTGCCAGAACCTGCTCAGAAAAACCGACTGATTCACGCAGCGATTGCCAGCGCGGATCGTCACGCAGGTTCCTGAAGGCCGGATCCAGGAGCAGCAGGGTCTGCCCGGGGTTGTCCTGTGCGGCATACCGATCGAGCCATTCGAATGCCGTGTCCTTCTCATTGCGCCAGGCATGGACCATGGCAACCGAGCGTGGCTCCGCGTTTCCAAATCCGTCGATCAGCGTTGCCAGCTGCGCGTCCGATTCACCCGGCCGGCCAAGATCGAAGTACGCCATTGCCAGCCCGGCGTGCGCGCGGCCGTCGTTTTGCACTTCCGGTGCTTCCATCCGCAGCTGCAGTTCCTCAAAAATTACCCGCGCCTCGTCGGCCTTGCCCAGCAGCAGCTTGATCAGTCCGTATTCGAAATGACCTCCGTCGTGCAGGGTGACGAATCGCTGCCG
>JASJBG010000225.1 GCA_030066625.1 Woeseiaceae bacterium | reverse complement strand
TCGCTGCCGCAGGAGCCTTTCTGGGAACCACTGGTCGACGTCGTCAAGTGGGCGCGCGGCAACGTCACCTCGATTCTCTGCTCTTGCCTGGCTACACATGCGCTGCTCAAGCTGTTTCACGATATCGACAGGCGGCCCATGCCGCAGAAGAAGTGGGGCGTCTACAGTCACCGCGTCAAAGCGCCGGGGCATCCATTGCTGCGCGAGATCAATACGAGGTTCGATGCGCCGCACTCGCGATACAACGATATCTCGCGCGAGCAGTTCGAGGCGGCCGGGCTGACGGTTCTCGCGGAAAGTGAAGCCGGCGGCGTGCACGTCGCGGCGAGTGCCGACCAGTTTCGCGTGATCTATTTCCAGGGTCATCCTGAGTACGACTTCAACAGCCTGCTGAAGGAGTTCAAACGCGAGCTCGTTCGATATGCACGACGCGAGATCGACGATCCGCCCCCATTTCCAGAGCACTATTTCGACGCCGATGCCGCCTCGATAGCGCGCGATTGGATCGATTTGGCCGCAAGACACCGCGAGGCCGGTGACACCCCGGTCTTCGACGATACAGCAATCGAATCGCACCTCGACAACACCTGGGGCGACACGGCCAAGGCCATCGTCAACAACTGGCTCGGACTGGTGTATCAATTCACCAATCTGGATCGCAGGAAACAGTTCATGTCCGGCGTGGATCCCGAGGATCCGCTCGGAATCCACTCCGCCGGGTCCGGCCGGCAGCAGCACGAAGGGAAGCAACGATGAAAGACGAAACCCTGGCGGTACACGCCGGCTTCAAGTTCGACAGCGCGACGAAAGCGGTGTCGGTGCCGGTGTATCAGACCGTCGCCTACGAGTTCGACAACGCGCAGCACGGCGCCGACCTGTTCAATCTGGCGGTCCCGGGGAACATCTACACGCGCATCATGAATCCGACGGTCGACGTGCTCGAGCAGCGCTGCGCGGAGCTGGAAGGCGGCGTCGCCGGTCTCGGTCTCAGCGCGGGCAGCGCGGCGGTCAACTACTCGATACTGAACATCGCGGAGCAGGGCAACAACATCGTGACCGTGCCGCTGCTGTATGGCGGCACCTACACGCTGTTCAAGCACATGCTGCCCAGGCAGGGCATTGACGTGCGCTTTGCCGCGGACGACTCCGTCGAGGCGATGCAGGGACTCATCGACGACAAGACGACGGCGGTCTTTTGCGAAACGATCGGCAACCCGGCCGGCAACATCGTCGATATCGAGGCGCTGGCCAATATGGCGCACGAACACGGCGTACCGCTGATCGTCGACAACACCGTCGCCACGCCGGCGCTGACGAAACCCATCCAGTGGGGCGCGGACATTGTCGTCAACTCCATGACGAAGTACATGGGCGGCCACGGCAATTCGCTGGGCGGCGTCATCGTCGACGGCGGCGAGTTTCCCTGGGCCGACTACCCGGAGAAGTTCCACATGCTGACGGAGCCGGAGGAGTCGTACCACGGCGTGGTATACACGGAGGCGCTCGGAGCGGCCGCGTATATCGGTCGCGTACGCACCGTGCCGCTCCGAAACACCGGCTCGGCCCTTAGCCCGATGAACGCGTTCAACATCCTGCAGGGACTGGCGACGCTGCCGCTGCGGATGGAGCGTCACTGCGACAACGCGCTCGCGGTCGCAAAGCACCTCAACGAGCACCCGCAGGTGGAATGGGTAAAGTTCGCCGGACTGCCGGATTCCCCGTACTACGACCTTGCGCAGAAATACACGAACGGCAAGCCGTCGGCGTTGCTCACCTTCGGCATCAAGGGCGGCTTTGATGCGGGCGTCAAGTTCTACGACGCGCTGCAGTTGTTCCTGCGCCTCGTGAACATCGGCGACGTCAAGTCGCTGGCGGCGCATCCGGCATCGACGACGCATCGACAGCTGTCGGAACAGGAACTGGAGTCGGCTGGCGTCACGCCCGACATGATTCGCCTCTGCATCGGTATCGAGCACATCGACGACATCATCGCTGACCTCGACCAGGCCCTGGCAGCCGCGAAGTAGGGACCGGTTGGGGGCCTAATTCTCGATCTTCAGCGTTCCGTCGATGTGAACGTCCCGCTGCGGGAAGGCGATCACGATACCGTTTTTCTTGAAGCGTTCAGTGATCTCGAAGCGCATGGCGCTGCGCACGCCGCGTAGCGTACATGTCGGCGATGACTCGATCCAGAAAAAGGCATCGAATACCAGGGCCGAGTCGCCAAAGTCCTCGAAGATGACAACGGGTGCAGGGTCTTCGAGGATATCCGGGCTGTTGGCCATCAATTCGTCCAGCAGTTCCTTGACCTTTTGTACATCGGAGCCGTATGGGACGCCCACGCGGACGCTCGAACGGAGTTTTCGGTCGACGATGGACCAGTTGATCACCGTGTTCTCGAGGAACTGGCTGTTGGGGACCATCAGGCGCACGCCGTCGATACGCCGTACGCGCGTGAAACGTGTATTGATGGACTCGACGGTGCCCAACATCGTGCCCATCTCGAGGAAATCGCCGATCCGGATCGGGCGTTCCCACATCAGGATCCAGCCGCTGATGAAGTTGTTGATGATGTTCTGTGCGCCGAATCCGACGCCAATAGCGATGGCACCCGAAATAAAGGCGAACGCAGCCAGCGGAACCTTGAGCACGCTGAGCACCGTGAACACCAGGACGACAATGACGAGCACGTAAATGCGGGAACTCGACGGTTTGGTGGAGCAACTATAGCCGCCGACACCCGGTCCACAGCGTTCGGAAACCCCGCATTCAATGGCGCAGCCGCATTCGGCATAGTGCTGTCGGAGGTGCCTTGGATGAGAACTATTGTCGGCGTATTGAGCTTGCTGGGCTGGCTGCTCTACATCGGTCAGCTGGTCTCGGTGGTGAACTTCCCGTTGGCGCAACGCCTCGGGCTCCAGGAGTCGGCCGACAGCGCGGACCCGATGCTCCAGCCGATGGAATTCAGGGCGGCGGCCTGGGACCTGCTGTGGTTATGGACGATGCCCGCGGCGGGCATCCTGATGTTGATCAATCACGAGTGGTGGCCGTACGCGGCGATGATCGGCGGCGGCGCGTGGGTTGATACGGGTGGACGCGAGGCGGCGAAGATACTCGGCTTGCGGAAACATGGCGTTCGCACCGGCTCGCAAAGTGAGCACAACCTCGCGATGGGCGTGTTTGCTTACTTCATCATCATCGGTCTGCTCGCGATCGGGCTCGGGCTGATCGAAGTCCTCTGAGCATGGAGCCGACGTTCGTTACCTGGGCGCTTGTCGTTTTTGGCGCCATAACGCTGTTGCCGCTGTTCCTGGCGCAGTCGTCGATGTTGACGAGGCTGGACGGACGAAAGACCCGGGACCTCATCATTGGCGAAGGGGAGGAGTGGCGCGACCGAACCCACTCCCGGATTGCCCTGGGTGCCGCGTGGGCCGACTGGTTATTCTTCCTGCCGATGTTCGTGGCCGGTAGCGTCGGCATGCTCCGGGGACACGCGTGGGGTTATGCGCTCTTTGCAGCCGCGGGTGCGTGCAGCCTCTACATCAACATCATTCTCTGGTTTACTGAAAAGGAATACGTCTACCCGACGCGTGGACCGCTCAGGTACTACACCTACTACTGGGGCTTCTTCGTCTACTGGGGCGCACTGGCGCTGGCGTACGGTGTCTTGCGAATCGCGGGAATCGAGCTTTAAGCCGGACGGGGAGAATCGATACGGTAGTGGCGCAACAGTCAGCTTAGTCGAAACAAGGAATCCGTCGAATGAAGACAGCTATGATCTCGAAGCTCGGCTTGATCGCGCTTATGCTGACTCTCGCAGGACCCGCGCAGGCTCAGTCGGATGAATCAAACCGATGGGAATACGCCGGAGCGGTGTACCTGTGGGGTGCCGGCATCGGTGGACGTACGCTTGGCGGTTCCGAGGTGGAGGTCGGTTTCAGCGACCTGGTCGACAATCTCGAGCTTGCCTTTATGGGCGCGTTTTCGGCGCGCAAAAACGACTGGTCGATACTGACTGATGTCATTTTTATGGACATTAGTGCCGGCAAGACGGTAGACGTGAGTATTCCGATCGGGCCGGTTCAGGTCCCGGCCAGTCGCGCACGATTGACGAGTCGCTGACCGCCTGGGACGCCGTCGTGGGTATGCGGGGCCGGACTGACCCCTCCGATCGGTGGCATTTCCGCTACCACCTCGACATGGGCGCCGGCGAGTCGAGCTTTACCTGGCAGGCTACCGCCGGCGTCGGATTCCAGGCCGGTGAGGCCTGGGATGTGGCGTTGATCTACAGGCATCTCGAGTGGGATCTCGATTCGACCCGTGTCGTCGCCGACATCAATTTCAGCGGGCCGACGCTGGGCGTGGTCTTCCGCTGGTAGTCGGAAAGGCTAACGTCGGCCAGTAGATCCGGTAAGGTTTGTTATCTGCGAGTCGCCCGTGTCCTGGTTCGCTGCCGGGCCCGCGGAAGCGGCGGCGTCGCGGACGTGCTGGATGGCCTGGTCCTGCTGCTCCTCCATGGCGGCGAAACTTTGTTCGAGATCGTTCAGGCGCATACGCAGGGTCTCGGATAGCTGCTCGGACTCGTCTGCCTTGTCGCGGAACTGCTCGGCTTCGTCCTCGTGCTGCTTGCGGCTGCGCTCGAGCGCCTCGACGGCCTGCACGAGCTGCTGGTTGTGAATCTTCAGCTCGTCGAGTTCGGACAGGTCTTTCTGAATCGCGTCGTAGTCCTTCTTGGTCTGCTTCGCTTCTTCGCGGAGCTCGGCGTTCTCGGTCTCGAGCTTGCCGATGTTGCGTTCGAGTACGTCGATCTGACCAAGCCGGAGCTGTGCCGCTACGACCATCTCCTCCTCGGAGCCGTGCTCGAGGACGGAGGCTTCGACCCGCTTCTGGAATTCTTCCTGTGCGGAGCGCGCAATGACGAGATCTTCTTCGAGCTGTTTGCGTTTGTTGAATGACTTCGTGAGTTCGCGCTTGTAGAAAACGCCGGCTTTCTCAAACTCCCGCTGCAGTGCTTTGGTGCGCTCATGAACGGCTGTCAGTGAACTCTGCAGGGTGCTGACCTTGGCTTTCGTTGTCTCACGTTCTGTGCGCAGTGTCTGGACGTTCTGCGCCAGGATCTTCGCCTTGCGAACGGCCTCCTTGCGCTTGGCGATGGCGCTTTCGGCCTCGGCGCGCAGCGATTCGAACTTGGCGTGTGCCTTCGAGTAGAGCGCCGCGAATTCTTCCTTCTCGGCGCCGAGTTCGTCGAGGTTCTTCTGGCTGAGCTCGGTAACCTCTCGGATACGACGGGTACCGATTACAGCTGCAACTATGTAGCCGGCAACAGCGCCACCGATGCCGAAGACGGCACATAGGAGAATTTGTAGGCCTGCTCCGCTCAATCCGCTTCCTCACGTCGATACGACAGTATGACGGCGCGGCGCCCCGGCGCCTGCGACGGATCGCACAGATTTCAGCGAGATGTCAGCGAATTTCGGCCGGAAAGGGCCTCGGAGGCGCTATTCCCCGCCGCAGCCCTCTGCGCCGTCCTCGAGCTCGCACAGGCTCAGGTCGTCGAAGAAGACGCCCTGGGAGCGGTTGGAGCCGGAGAAATCGACGTAAAGCGTGAAGGCCTGTACGGCAGCGGCTCCTGCGGGGGCCGTGGCGACGCCCGTATCGAGCAGGATCCACTCGCCGACGGGCGACTGGTTGTTGATCTCTTTCGAGAGCTTCGCAAGGGTGTCCTGGCCGGCTGTCTCGACGGTACCGAGATCATTGCCGTCGGCATCGAAAAACGAAATCTGCACGATGCCGAACGCCGGCGTACCTTCGAGTTCGACGGCCGCAAGGCCGTAGCCGGTGAGCTGCCAACGGGAACCCGGTGCCGCAGGGAACTCCTGGTAGCTGCCGGAGACCGAGCCGACGAAATATGGCGGGTAGGACACGGTCCGGCTGAGCGCCGCATTGAACATCGACTGGCGCCCGGTCCGCGCCTGATCCGTGGAAAAACTGCTTACCTCGAACAGGCGCCAGCCGCCAGCGTCCGCGGCCAGCTTTTCTTCGAAGCTCGGGTCTTTCA
>JASJBG010000060.1 GCA_030066625.1 Woeseiaceae bacterium | reverse complement strand
TTTCTTCCGTCATATGCGGTACCCCCCACTGCGATCCTCGAACATCCGCTGTCTATTCGCAATGTCGGAGGATACGTATGCGTGACCTCGAGATGGGTTCATAATGGCGCCATGAATATCAAGGGAAAAAACATCGTCATCACGGGCGGTGCACGTGGACTCGGTGCCGCAATGGCGACGCGGCTCGCGGCGGCCGGCGCTGATCTGGCACTCGTCGATCTCGATGAGGCCGCGCTGGCGGAAACCGCGGCGAGATGCCGCGAGGAGGGCGCCGCAGGCGTGCAGACCTACGTGGCCAACGTCGCCGTTGAAGCCGAAGTCGAAGCGTTGTTCGATGCCATCGTCGAGGCGCAGGGTGCGCCGCACGGGCTCGTGAACAATGCGGGCGTGACCCGCGATGCGCTGCTCGTCAAATACCGGGATGGCGAGCAGCTGTCGAAGATGACACTCGAACAGTGGCAGACGGTCATGGATATCAACCTGACCGGCGTATTTCTTTGCGGCCGCGAAGTGGCGGCGAAAATGATCGAGGCCGGCCGCCGCGGCTGCATCATCAACATCGCGTCGATTTCACGCGCCGGCAACATGGGGCAGACCAACTACTCGGCAACCAAGGCCGGCGTCGAAGCAATGGCCGTTGTCTGGGCCAAGGAACTGGCGCGCTATGGAATACGTGCGGCGTCGGTTGCGCCAGGCTTCATCGGCACCGAGATGGTCATGGCCATGAAGCCCGAGGCCCGCGACAAACTGACCTCGATGATCCCGGCCGGCCGGGTCGGCAATCCGGACGAGATCGCGCACGCCGTCCAGTTCATCCTGGAGAATGACTACGTAAGTGGCCGCTGCATCGAGGTCGACGGCGCTCTCAGGCTCTAGGTACCCGGCTCCGGCACGAGCTCTTTGTACAGCGCGATCGTCTTCGCGACCGTGTCCTCGTTGCGGAAGTGCGTCGCGATGCGTTCGCGCGCCGCGTCGCCCATCCGCCGCCGCAGATCGGGATTGCTGTAGAGCTTCTCGAACGCTTCGGCAAGTGCGGCGGCGTCCTTGATCGGCACGACGTAGCCGCATTCACCGTCGACGACGAGTTCCGGGCTGCCGCCACTGTTGGTCACTACCGGCGGTACGCGGTAGGCCATCGCCTCGATAATCGCGCGCGCGAGTCCCTCGCGCTTCGTCGACGGCAGGCAGAATGCGTCGCAGGCTGCGGTCCAGGCCGGTGCGTTGCTCTTGAAGCCGACGCGATGGATACGGGTCTTCGCCGGGCTTCGCTCGATACGTTTCGTCAGCTTGTCGGCATCCATGTTGCCGATCAGCACGAGGTGCGCGGGGATCTCGTCAGGCAGCGCCTCCAACGCCTCGATCAGGTACTCGATGCCCTTGCGCGGACGGTACGCCGCCGTGCAGCCGATCGTGAACGCGCCGTCCGGAATGCCGGCGCTCGCCAGGTCGGCCGGTGCATCGGTGTACCACTCGAGCTTGTGCCCCTTGTGGATGGTGACCGGGCGCGTCTCGGGCATGCGCAGGAATGCCGGTTGCATCTCGAGAAACCAGCGCCGGATTGCTTCACAGACGCACACGATACGGTCGATGCGCGGGTTCAGGTAGCGCTTCCACGACATCGGGTCGAGAAAGCTCAGGTTGCCGACGATGCCGCGGTAGGCGATGACCTTGACGGGCAGTCCTTTGGCAGCTCGCAGGCCGTTGGTCAGCGCTCGGCTGTTGAAAGTGTGTATCAGGTGGTAGCCGCCGCGCTCCAGTTCCTCGCGCAGTGCCCGTGCACCCTCAGCGTCGAAGTTCTTTGTCAGCCGGATGTCGATAACCGGTACGCCGGCATCGCTGAGTATCCGGTAGTTCGGATGATCTTCGGGACACACGACCGTGACCCCGATACCGGCCTCGTGCATGCCGATGAACGTAGCGGTTGTCGGCCGGTCGGCGCCCTCGGTGATGCATAGCGATCGAATACTCATGGCGCGCCAATCTACCACAGCCGCGGACGCTATCTGCTAAAGTCCGCTGCATGCGAATGCCCCTGATGCTGCTGATCATGCTCACTTGCATGGCCTGCCAGTCCGATGATCCGTCGCCGGCTTCCGGTCCCGCCGCAGTCGTCGACAACGATCAGGTCGAGAACCGCGGCGCCGGCAAAGACGATTGGTGGAATGCGCTGCCGCGGCCCGAATGGTCGGCGTTCGAACGCATCGATGTGGCCGGCCACTGGTTCGAGGTCTACCGCGTGCGTGACCGGGTTTACGCGATCTACGAGCCGGGGCAGTTCGAGGAAGTCATTTCCTTCCTGATCGAGGGCGACGAGCGGGCGCTGTTGTTCGATACCGGCCTCGGCATCGGCGACATCGGCGCTGTCGTCGACGAGCTGACCGACCTCGACGTGGCGGTCCTCAATTCACACACCCACTACGATCACATCGGCGGCAACTACCAGTTCGATTCCATCTACGGTCGCGATACCGGGTACACAAAGGCTCGCGCCGCGGGCACCGATACGGCCACTGTCGCCGAGTTCCTGAGCCCGGGCTGGGTCTGGAAAGACCTGCCAGAGGGTTTCGACGCCGACACGTATCGAATCAGGCCGTTCGACATCTCGACGATCGTCGGCGAGGGCGACACGATCGATCTCGGCGGGCGGACGCTCGAGGTGCTCCTGACGCCCGGCCACGCGCCCGACGCGCTGTGCCTGATCGATCGCGGCAACCGGCTGTTGTTCGTCGGCGATACGTTCTACCTTGCACCGCTGTACACGCATATCGAGGGATCGGACTATTCGGCCTACGCCGATACGGCCGCACGACTCGCCGCGCTGGCGGCGGACGTCGATACGGTGATGACCGCGCACAACGTGCCAGTTGTGTCGAGCGACTACCTGGCCGAACTCGACGCTGCGTTCGACACCATTGCTGCCGGTAGTGGTGACTACGTTCAAACCGACGGCAACCGCGAATACGACTTCGGCGATTTCTCGGTTATCGTTCGTGAAGGTGAAATTGAAAACTAAGCCCCCGGAGGCCTGATCATGCGAGTTATCCTGGTACCTGTCGCTGACCGACCCGAGTGCGCCCGCGCGCTCGCGACGGCGTTCGATATCGGCAAGCGAGTCGGCGCCTGCGTCAGCGGCTGCCATATGCGCCCCCATCGCTACTCGGAGGTATCGCTGGGAACGGCGTTCGCGGACGCAGCGTGGCGCAAGAAAAGCACCAAGAAGGCACCTGACGCGGCGAAGAGCCTGTACCAGGGCGTCGCTGAGCAGCACGGCTATGACCTGATCAAGCGTGCGCGTGTCGAACCCGGTGCACTCTGGCAGGAGAAGGTGGGCTCGCCCGAGATCCTGATGGGCATCGTCGGTCCCGTATCCGACCTGGTGGTCGTTTCACGGCCGGCGAAGTCCGGGACTGTTGCGGACATGTTTCTGAGCGCGGCGCTGCTCGAGTCGGCCAGTCCCGTGCTGATACTGCCGCAGGCGTCTCGCCGGCGTATCGGTCGGCGAATCGCCATCGGCTGGAACCAGAGCTCGGAGGCGGCACGAGCGGTTCGGGCGGCATTGCCGTTGCTGACCACCGCGGACGAGGTCACGATCATCACCTGCGGTTCCGAGGATCGGCCCGGTCCCAAGTCGACGCAGGTCGCGACCTACCTCAAGCACTGGGGCGTGAAGGCCGATCGTGTCGACACGCGCGGCCGCGACATCGAGGCGGAGCTCATGGGCGCCTACAGGGACGTCGGTGCCGACATGCTCGTCTCCGGCGCATACTCGCGCAGCCGCTGGCGCGAGAAGGTGTTTGGCGGCACGACCGAGTACCTGTTGCGGGAGGCGAAAATCCCGGTCTTTACACTACACAGCTAGGGCTCGTCCGGCGAATCGGTGGCAACGCGGGCCTCGAGCCCGCGTTTTCATATCGGGCATCTACGACGCGGGCGCTGCCTTTCTCTTTCTGTACAGATCCTGCGCGTCGACGCCCCACTGCGTGATGATCCCCACCGCGTCGGAGACGCTCGCCTCGAGAAAAGTCACCCGTTCGCGCGCGACGATGAACACGTTGCCGACCGTGGCTACGGGTGCGGTCGGTACGAAGACGGCGCAGCGGTCCGCGTCGATCTCCTCGACGAGAAAACCCAGCGCCCGCGCCGATGAGCCGTACAGGTCGATCTCAACGGGCGCGAACTCGTGACCCTCGACGCCGGCTACGCGCTTGGTCAGGTTCGACAGGGCCCGGTACAACGGAATCTTCGGTGCAACATTGCGGCCGAACCAGCCTTTGAGCGCTTCGCCCAGGCGGGTTCTGACCACGAGCCCGGTGAAGAAGCAGAGACCGATCAGGGCGGCGAGAGTGACGCCGACGATGATGGCAGCGTCATCGAGTCCCAGGTCGAATCGCTGCACGGCAGGAGACTCGATAATCGCCGTGGAAACCCCGTACAGGCCCCAGAACAGCTGCCCCAACACGAACAGCACGATGGAAATGGGAATGATGACGAGCAGTCCGCCGAGCGCGGTCGTCTTGATGAATCCCAGGAATCGTCTCACGGCATCCTCCGTCCAGCGGATTTACATAATGCGCACATTTTGCCGGCTCCCGCGTCAACCGATGCCGACCGCGCGCGTTGATAGTACCGAACAGCTAGTGAATCTGCCCGAATTTTCAAGGAGTTAAGGATATGGACATCAAGAAGGGAATCCTCATCGTCATCGGCCTGCTGTTTTGCATAGACGCGGCATTCGCCGACGCCGGCGACCGCGTCGAGGAGCGCTTCGACGACCGCGGTGACCGGATCGAAACGCATCTCGACAATCGCGGCGACCGAATCGAGAACCGCCTGGACCGCAAGTCGGACCGTGCCGAGGCGGCCGGTTACGAGCGAGCGGCAAACCGCCTCGAGCGAACCGGCGACCGCGTCGACCGTCGACTCGACAGCAAGGGCGACCGGGCCGATGCGCGCAACGATCGCCGCGGCGAGCGCGCGAATCGCAAGCTCGACCGACGCACGGATCGCAGACAAAATCGTCAATAGGCTTTATCTCCCCCCGCACACGCCTCCTGACGAACCTGAGCCGGCGCTACGCGCCGGCTTTTTTATGTGCGAATCCTGCGGTGCTGCGCTAGTCTTTGGCCGCAGACAAGAACAATAAAGGCAGCCTATGAAATCGCGCGGTTGGTCCATCGACTCGCTCGTGCTCATCTTCTCGATCATTATCGTCGCTCAGCTGTTGAGCTACGTCGTCCCGCAGGGGCAGTTCGATCGTGAACCGTCTGCCGACAATCCGAACCGGATGCAGGTGGTTGCCGGCACCTACGACCCGGCCGATGCCGAGTCGAAGGTCACGATGGCGCCGTGGCAATTCCTGCTATCGCTAACCAAGGGCTTCGAGTCGGCGCAGGAGATCATCTTTTTGATCTTCATCGTCGGCGGCATCATCGAAATCCTGCGCGAGACCGGCGCGATCGATGCGGGTCTGCACCGTGCAGTGGCCCGGCTTGGGGGCCGACCGTGGATCCTGATTGCGGGCTGTCTGTTGCTGTTCAGCATCGCGTCTTACACGATCGGCATGGGCGAGGAATACGTGCCGTTGATACCCATCCTCGTGTCCATGAGCCTGGCGATGCGCATGGACGCGATTGTTGCGATGGGCATGGTCTGGGTGCCGTACGGCATCGGCTGGGCCTGCGCCGGCACCAATCCGTTCGGCGTCATCATCGCGCAGAACATCGCCGGTGTGCCGCTGATGTCCGGCTCCGGCGCGCGGCTCGCGATGATGTTCGTCTTTCTCGCGCTCGCCTTCCATCACATCTATCGCTACGCGATGCGCGTCCGGAAGGATCCCAGTCAGAGCCTCGTCGCCGACGTCGACTACACGACCGGCTTCGAGTCGCCGGACGACGACGATCTGAACGGCCGCCGCATCGGCGTGCTGGTCGTATTCGTGCTCGGCATCGTCCTGTTCGTCTGGGGTTCGAAAAACTACGGCTGGTACATTGCCGAGCTCAACGCCGTATTTTTCGGCATCGGCCTCGTTGGTGCCGCTATCGGCGGATTGTCCGCGGGCGATACGAGCCGCGCGTTCATCCGCGGCGCAGCGGGCATGACGGCCGCGGCGCTGATTGTCGGCTTTGCAAGAACGATCGAGGTCGTGCTGTCCGAAGGCCACATCATGGACACGATCATTCACTACATCGCGCAGTCACTCGAGGGCACCGGCGCCGAAGTGTCCGCGCTCGGCATGCTACTCGTGCAGACGGTCTGTAACCTGTTCATTCCGTCAGGCAGCGGCCAGGCCTACGTCACGATGCCAATCATGTCGCCGCTGGCGACGTTGACCGACGTGCCGCAGCAGACGGCCGTGCTGGCGTTTCAGTTCGGCGATGGCTTTACGAATATGATCGTGCCCACGAGCGCGCTGGTCATGGGTGCGCTGGCGCTAGGCAAGATCCCCTATACGGCCTGGGTACGTTTCGTGGGTCCGCTGCTGATCAAGATATTCGCGCTTGCGGGAGTGTTCCTCGTGCTGAGTATTCACCTGGGTGATGCGGTTGGCTTTACGAGTTGATCCTCACCGCACCCTGACGCGCATGCGCAGCCGGAATTCGGTGGGCGTTCCCGAGGCGCCCGCGAAACTGCCGCCCGGATTAATGCGCACATAGCGAACTGCCGGGTCGAAACCGGCGCCATCCGGCGTCGGCACATAGCTCCAGTCGGTACCGTCCGTCGAGAACTCGACGTCATCTCCGGGGTCGTTTAGGCCGCCGTACGTGAAGCTCAGGCCGCTTGCGGCCGGGCCGATGCCATCCGTGAACTCGACGGGTCCGCTGCCCGGCAAACCGAGGTCGCCGACAAACAGCTCGACGTTAGCGGCCAGCGGGTCGGTTACCAGCAGGGATTCCGAGTCAATGCTCCCGGATCCCGAGTTGGTCGCGACGAAGGTGTACTCGACCCACGAGCCCGGTATGGCCTTCGCGTTGCTCGTGTTGTTGACGGGGTCGTAAACCGCGTTGACGGATTTCTGCAGCACGATGACGGGCGGCTGCGTCTCCGCCGACAGCGTCAGCACGGGTTCGGGTGCCACGTAGCGCCGCATCAGGACGTTGCGTACGCGGGCACGGTCCTGCGCGGTCATGATCGCCGCGAAACCGCGGCCCGGGTTGTCGTTGGCATCCGAGCCCGAGATCTGCAGGTTCGCATTCGACGGCCAGCCGAGCGCGCTCCAGCTCGCGGTCGAGTCCTCGTCCCAAAACGCGAGCCGCGTCGGCGACGTGAGCCAGGCGGCGACCCCCTGGCGTCGCCACGTATTGGGAACGACGGGCGGCGGGTTTGGCCCGTTGACGGCGGTTACCGTGCGCTGGTTCCTGACAATGTCGCCGTCGTGCGTGTAACCGTTCGCCTGGCAGCCGGGATAGTGGCCGCGATTGCTGGCGTAGTAGTGGTTCGAACGCTCGCTGCCGGCGGAGCCGCCCTGGATGATGCCGCGTACCAGCAGGCCGGTTGTCTGGTTGAGCTGGTAGCAGCCGGTGTGAAAGAACTCGGCTTCGACGTAGACATCGCGCTCGTCGATCGCGCGCCGATAGCCGCTCGTGAAGTTGTCGCCCGTGTCGTAGGTGTAGTAGCCAGACGGGTTCCACGTGAGCGAGTTGTCCCAGCCGGTGCCGTGCCACGCATCGACCCGGCCGCGCGTGTAGTCGCCCTGCCGGTCGACGCTCGCATCGTCGAACCACAGGTAGACGTTGGTGGGGCTCAGGCTTGCGGGTGCGCCGGCCGACGGGTTGCCATAGTAGAGGTAGTAGTTCGTATCGCTGCTGTTCGCCGGAATGTCGGCGGCGAGCGCGAAGCGAATATCCGTGCTGGCGGAATCACAGTCGATGACGTGGCGCGGAAGCTCCTGCCAGCCTATGCCGTCGTAGTACAGCACCCGCAGGTCGTCGCAGTCAGGCTGCAGTTCTCCGGCGGCGATGAGCGACTGCGTGTCGAGCGTCGCGACGCGTGCCGTGTAAGCCTGGTAGCCGCGGTCGGGCAGATTCGGCCCGGTGGCGACGGTGACGTTGAAGCGCCGTGCGTAGCTCGTGTCCCACCAGAGACTGGTCGCTGCGCCGGCGGTGGCAGCGGCGAGCAGCAGCGCGAGCGCTGCCGCAACAAGCGATGCCCGCCGACTGGTCACTCGAGAATGCGGGACTCGCCGCGATTGCGAGGATCCGCCGCGGCGGCCCAGCCGTCGCCGTCGCGGACGATGACCATGACGTCGCCGAACTGGCGCGGCACAGTCCTGTAGCCGCGCTCGGCCAGTGCCGCGAGTACTTCGTCATCCAGCGGTACGCCGCGGCTGTACATGATGACGTTCGCCGGCAGCAGCTGATGATGGAAGCGCGTCGAGCCGACGGCGTCGAGTGGTTCTTTGCCGTGATCGAGCAGGTTGACCATCGTCTGGAATACGGACGTGAAGATCGTCGAGCCGCCCGGCGTACCAACGACCATCTCAACCTCGCCGTCCTTGAGCAGGATCGTCGGCGACATCGATGACAGCATGCGTTTGCCAGGCTGGATCTCGTTGGCGACGCTGCCGACGACGCCGAACGCGTTCGGCACGCCAGGCTTGGCGCTGAAGTCATCCATTTCATCGTTGAGCAGGAAGCCCGCGCCCTCGACGACGACGCCACTGCCGAAGCTGAGGTTCAGTGTTGTCGTCGTCGACACGGCGTTGCCATTGCCGTCGACGATGGAGTAGTGCGTCGTATCGAAGGAGTCGAGCCCGGGCAACACGTCCTCGACAGGCGTGATGCGTACGGGATCCACCTCGGCGGCGCGTTCTACCAGGTACTCGGCCGAGAGCAGCTGCTCCATCGGCACGTCGACGAAGTCCGGATCGCCGAGGTATTCGGCGCGGTCCGCGAACACGCGCTTCTGGATTTCGGCGATCAGGTGAATGTACTGCGGCGTATTGTGTCCGAGTCCCTCGAACTCGGCGGCGAGCAGGTCCTTGATCTTCAGCAGCTGGACGATTGCGAAGCCGCCCGAGCTGGGCGGCGGCGCCGACAGGATTTCGAAGCCGCGCCAGTCGACGCGCAGCGGCTCGCGCCAGATCGCCTCGTAGTTGGCCAGGTCCTCGCGGGTGATGAGGCCGCCGCCGCGCTCCATCTCGGCGGCCATCAGCTCGGCGGTCTTGCCCATATAGAATCCGTCGCGGCCCTCGTTCGCGATCCGCTCGAGTGCGTCCGCGAGCTCGGGCTGCTTGAAGACCTCGCCCGCTGTCATCGAGGCGAAATAGTCGGCGAAGTTGGTCTTGCCGTCGAACTTGCGGACGCCGTTCTCGCCCATGCTGGCGAGCTTATCGTGGATGACGAAGCCGTCACGCGCCAGCTTGACGGCCGGCATGACGAGATCTTTCCATGGCAGGCTGCCGAATCTCTCGTGCGCCGCCCATAGGCCGGCGACCGAGCCGGGCACACCGACGGACAGGTGACCGACGCGGCTCGCGCCTTCGATGACCTCGCCGTTCTCGTCGAGATACATGTCGCGGTACGCAGCGAGCGGCGCCGTTTCACGGTAGTCGAGGAAATAGGCTTCACCGTCGATGTGAATCAGCATGAAGCCGCCGCCGCCGATATTGCCGGCCTCGGGCTCGGTCACGGCGAGTGCGAAACCGACGGCGATCGACGCGTCGACCGCGTTGCCTCCGGCTGCCAGGATGTCCGCGGCAACCTGGGCACTCTGCGTATCGGGCGTGGCCACTGCGGCGGGGCCGCGCGGTTCGACGGCTTCGTCGACGGCCTGCTCGATGGCGGGGGCCTCCGTCGCTTCGACAGCCGGGGGATCCGTCGCTTCGACCGCCGGGTCGGCAGGCGGCTCGCTACAGCCGGCAAGAAGAGTCAGAACGAGGGTGAGTAACAGGGTCCAGCGTAGTTCGAGCACGAAACGTCCTTAGAATTCAGGCCCGCCGGTACCAGATGACACCGTCGGCATCCGCTTCCGCCGTGATGACATCGTCGGCGAGCAGGTAGTGCAGGTGAGCAATCGCTTCACCCGTCGCCATAATCAGATTGTCACCGCTAATTTTCGCCCGGTAAAGCGCCGGGAACACGTCGACGGCGCGGCGTGGCTCGTCGAGGTAGTCGTGCAGCGCATCGAGCCGAACGCGATGCTCGCCGACCAGGTGGTCGATACGCTCGTGCGCGCCGCGAAACGGTTTGCCGTGTGCAGGCAGCACCAGCACGTCCGCGGGAATGCGGTCCTTCATAGCCGTTAGCGAGTCGATCCAGTCCTTCAACGGGTTGGCCTCGGGCTCGGTCGGGTAGACGCTCACGTTGGCCGAGATCGACGGTAATACCTGGTCGCCGGCGACCAGCAGGTTCAGTTCCCCGGAGAAAAAGCAGGCGTGTTCCGGCGAATGGCCGCGGCCCACGACCACTTCCCATTCGTGATCGCCGATCGGGCCCTTGAGACCGTCGTAGAGCCGTTTGTAGGCCTCCGGCAGCGGCGACACGTAGCGTCCGAAGAAGCCGAATATCTCGCGGTAGTGTGCAATTGCATCGTCCGGAAAGCCGGCCGCGCGATAGAAGTCGACGCCTTCCTCGGGCGCGGGCTTGCCCGTGTCAGCGACGAGAATGCGGCATAGCAGGTATTCGTCGCGCGTCATCCAAAGGTCGACGTCGAAGTGTTCGGCCAGCCAGCCTGCGCAGCCCACGTGATCCGGGTGCAGGTGCGTGACGATGATGTGATTCGCCGGCCTGCCCAGCATCGTTTCATCGAAGACCCGGCGCCAGATCTCCTTGCTCTTGTCGGTGCCCACGCCCGTATCGACGATAGCCCAGCCATCGCCGTCCGCGAAAAGCCAGAGATTGATATGGTCGAGTGCGAATGGCAGCGGCATCCTGAGCCAGTGCACGCCGTCGGCAATTGGCATGGCCGTGCCGGGTTCCGGTTTCGCGTCGAATTCGAACTGGATGTTGGCGCGCGGCATCCGTGAATCCTCGCACGGATCGCGTGCGGCTGCGTTGTCGATCTTTGCCGGGCCCTGTGCTAGGCGGCCTTGGGCACCGTCTGCAGGAAGCTCTTCATGAGTGTCTTGATGCGTTCGCGCACCTCGGTGACGGCCTCTTCCTTGACCGGTCCGTAGCCGCGAATGTCCATGTACGCATGGACGATCTCGCAGGCGGTGGCGTGATTGTCCACCGTCAGGTTGTCGATCAGGTAGCCGAGGGTTTCGATGAACTCGCCCACGAGTTCGCGTTCCATTCGCCGCTCGGCCGTCATGCCGAATACGTCGAAGGCCGTGCCGCGCAGGCGCTTCATGGCAGCGAGGACGCGGAAGACCGGGATCATCCAGCTGCCGAACTGCTTCTTGAGCGGCCGGCCGCGAGCGTCGCGCTTGCCGTTCAGGACCGGCGGTGCAAGATGGAAGCGGACCTTCGCGTTGTCGCCGTAGTCGCGGCGTATCGATTCGAGGAAGCCGGTCTGAGTGTGCAGCCGCGCCACTTCGTACTCGTCTTTGATCGCGAGCAGCTTGAAGTAGCTGCGTGCGACCGCGTCGGTGAGTTCCTCGCTGTCAACGAGCCGTCGCTCATCTTCGAGCGTCTCTCTGACGAGTTCCTCATACTCGGCTGCGTAGTTCTCGCCGTCGTAGTCGACGAGGAATGCACGCCGCCGAGCGATGACCTCATCGAGCGTCGCGTCGGTGATTCTCGGTTCGTCGCCGTTGAGTGCCCTGTCGAGCTGGTCGGGATCGGCCGCCGCGATACGGCCCCAGCCGAACGCCTGCTTGTTGTTATCGACCTTGACGGCGTTGAGCTCGATCGCGCGCAGCAGCGCCGCTTCGCTGACCGGCACGAGCCCTTTCTGCCAGGCGTAGCCGAGCAGCAGCACGTTTGCGTAGATCGTGTCGCCCATGAGCTTCGCGGCAAGAGCGTTCGCGTCGACGGTCGACAGCGTGTGCACGGCTCGGCCGATCGCTTCGATTCGCTCGTCGGCACGCAGGTTTGCGTCGCGATGCCTGACGAAGTCGCCGGTCGCCATTTCCGCAGTGTTGACGACGGCCTGTGTGCGCGAGGCGCCATAGGTCGTCGATGCTTTCGGCGCGGAGCTGACGACGAGGTCGCAGCCGATCAGCGCGTCGGCGCGGGCCTGCTCGATACGCACCTGGTTGATCGCCGCCGGCTCGTTCGCAATACGAATGTAGCTCAATACCGGCCCGAACTTCTGCGCGAAGCCCATGAAGTCGAGCACGGAAGAGCCCTTGCCTTCGAGGTGCGCCGCCATCGTGATTAGCTGGCCCACCGTGACCACGCCCGTTCCGCCGACGCCCGTGACGAGGAGATCGAAGCAGTCGTCGATCGGCAGCATGTCAGGTGCGGGCAGTGCCGAGGCGTCGGCCGTTTTGACCTCGGCGGCCAAAGCCTGCCGCTTGCCGCCCTCGACCGTAACGAAGCTCGGACAGAATCCGTTGACGCACGAATAATCCTTGTTGCAGCTGTTCTGGTCGATCTGCCGCTTGCGACCGAAAGGCGTCTCCTTCGGCACGACCGACAGGCAGTTCGATTCGACGGAGCAGTCGCCGCAGCCTTCGCAGACGAGGTCGTTGATAACGACAAACCTGTTCGGGTCTTCCATGAGGCCACGCTTGCGGCGCCGGCGCTTCTCGGTTGCGCAGGTCTGCGCGTAGATAAGCACGGTGACGCCCGGGATGTCGCGCAGCTCCCGCTGGATCGCGTCGAGTTCCCTGCGGTGCGACAGGGTCGTACCGGCGGGGAAGTCCGCCAGGCTGAACTGCTCCGGTTCGTCCGTGACCAGCGCGATGCGGTCGATACCCTCGGCGCGAATCGAGTGCGCGATCGCCTGCACGGAGATCGGGCCGTCGACGGGCTGACCGCCGGTCATTGCGACCGCGTCGTTGTAGAGAATCTTGAAGGTGATATTCGTGCCAGCGGCGACGGCCTGGCGGATTGCAACCGAACCCGAATGATAAAAGGTACCGTCGCCGAGATTCTGGAAGATGTGCCGGTTGCCGTTGAACCTGGACCGCGACACCCAGTTGACGCCTTCGCCGCCCATCTGGATCAGGCCGTCGGTATCGCGCTTCATCCAGCTCGCCATGAAGTGACAGCCGATGCCGGCGAGCGCTTTCGAACCCTCGGGTACTTTCGTCGACGTGTTGTGCGGGCAGCCCGAACAGAAGTAGGGAATGCGTGTCGCACCCTGGATGTCGATGATGTTGCTGCCGCGCGTCAGCAGTTTCTCGGCGCGGGCGGTCATATCGAGTCCGGGCATCTCCGCGTCCAGGCGCCGGGCGACGATGCCGGCAAGCTGCACGGGCTCGAGCTCGCCGACCCACGGCACCAGCCGTTCGCCGTTGTCGTCTTCCTTGCCGACCATCCGCTCGGGCTTTTTGCCCGGGTAGTCATAGAAGTATTCCTTGAACTGGCTCTCGATGATGCCGCGTTTTTCCTCGACAACCAGCACCTCGTTCTTTCTCTGCACGAAGTCGAGTGCACCTTCGTTTTCGAGCGGCCAGACCATGCCGACTTTGTAGACGTCGAGACCGATGCGTCTGGCTTCGCGGCGGTCGATGCCGAGCAGCCGCAGTGCTTCCATGAGATCGAGATGTGCCTTGCCCGTCGTGACGATGCCGTAGCGTGCGTCGGTGATGTCGAAGACCTTGCGGTCGATCGGGTTGGCCGCGGCAAACGCCAGCGTGGCCGCTTTCTTGGCTTCCAGTCGTTCCTCGATCTGCGGGCCCGGGAAGTCCGGCCAGCGATAGTGCAGCCCTGTGGCCGGCGGCGTGTAGTCCGGTGCCGCGTACTCCGGGTAGGGCGGCAGTTCGACCGACATCGCCGACTCAACCGTTTCGGAGATCGCCTTGAAACCGACCCACATGCCCGAGAAGCGCGACAGCGCAATTCCGTATAGGCCGAACTCGAGGTACTCGGCCACGTTGGCCGGATTCAGATGCGGCATCATGAAGGTGAGGAACGCGACGTCCGACTGGTGCGGCATCGACGACGAGACGCAGCCATGGTCGTCGCCGGCAACCACGAGCGCGCCACCATGCGGTGAGCTGCCGTACGCATTGCCGTGTTTCAGCGCGTCGCCCGCCCGGTCCACCCCCGGTCCCTTGCCGTACCAGATGCCGAATACACCGTCGACCTCGCGATGCGGGTCCGTCTCGACCTGCTGCGAGCCAAGCAGTGCCGTCGCGGCCAGGTCCTCGTTGACGGCCGGCAGGAACTCGATGTGATTCTCGTCGAGGAATTTCTTCGCGCGCCAGAGTTCCTGGTCGACGGCACCGAGCGGGGAGCCGCGATAGCCGGAGATGAATCCCGCCGTGTTGAGCCCCGCCGCCTTGTCGATCGTGCGCTGCATGAGCGCGATTCGCACGAGCGCCTGCGTGCCGGTCAGAAAGACACGTCCTGACTCACGGCGGTAGCGATCCAGAAGCTCGTAGTTGTCGAGCGGGTAGCGGGTCAGGGTGTCGGCGGTGGCGGCCATTGCGATGCTCGGGACATTTGAACTTCATAGTGTCGCAGAAGCGGGCCGTGAAGTGATGCCTATCTTCCCACCAGACGGGCATATTTCGGGACAGAATTCGAGAAATTGCGGAAAAATGATAGAATTTGCCGAAAATCCGCACTTGGGGAAACAGATGGAGTCTCGCGACCGCCGCATCCTGGCCGAACTTCAGAACGACAGCCGCCTGACGATGCAGGAGCTCGCGGAGCGTGTGGGCATGTCCAGCTCGGCATGCTGGCGGCGCGTGAAACAGCTCGAGGCGCAGGGCGTCATCGACCGCTACGCGGTGATCGTCAACACGAAGAAGGCCGGCTTTGGCCTGTCCTCGATCGTTCACGTCTCGCTCGCCCGCCACGAGCAGAAGAACGTCGAGATGTTCATCCGCGAGGTCCTGCGCCACCCCGAGGTGCTGGAGTGCTTCTCGACGAGCGGCGAAGCCGACTTCCACCTGCGCGTCGTCGTCGAAGACATCGATGCGTACAATGAATTTCTCGACGACTTCATCTTTCGTCTGCCGGGTGTGTCGCAGGTTCGGTCGAACATCATCCTGAAGGAGATCAAGACCGACACGGCGCTGCCATTCCGAACCTGAGGGAGAAGCAGTGAAACAACGAAAACAAGAACCGCGCAGCCGTCGCAGCATACTCAAAGCGGCTGCTTCGGTTGCCGCAGGCGCGGCGGTTGCCGCGTGCGCGCCGGTACCAACCGTCGCAAGCAAGACTTACCCGCGGCCGTACTCGCGGGAACCCTGGGCAAAACCGCGCGTGTCGAGCGGAGCAGTGATTCGGACAATCGTCGGCCATCGTCCGTATCGGCCTTCTGGATTCGTCGTGAAGAGCGAAACCTACGATCAGAAGACCATCGTTCACAACTATGGCCACGGTGGCGGCGGCCTGAGCCTGTCCTGGGGTTCTTCGGCGCTGGCGGTGCGGGAGACTGTCGGGATGCAGCCCGGCGACGTCGCGGTGATCGGCAGCGGCATCATGGGACTGACCAGCGCGCGACTTCTGCAGGACGCAGGCTGGAACGTCACCATCTACACGCGTGACGTCTGGCGACACACGACCTCGAACGTCGCGGCGGGCGAATGGGCGCCGTACAGCGTCTACGAGGGGTCGCGGGCGTCTCCGGCCTTCCTGTCACAGCTCGACTGGGCCTCGCGCGTTTCGCACCACGCTTACACCAACCTGACGGGCCCCGACTACGGCATACGCTTTCTGGAGGGCTACACGCTGCGCGGGCGGCCGTTCGACGGTTTCGACGGCCGGGCTGAGATCGCGTCACTGTTCGCGCACAAGGCCAACCTCGAGCCGGGCGAGCATCCGTTCGGCGACTGGTACGCGCAGCGCTTCGTGACGATGCAGATCGACCCGGGCGTATTGCTGAGACGGCTCGTGCAGGACTTCCAGGTAGCCGGTGGCCGTTTCGTCGTTCGCGAGTTCGCGACTCTGAGCGACGTGCTGTCGCTCGACGAAGGCGTGATCTTCAACTGCACGGGTCTCGGTGCCGGCGAACTCTTCGGCGATGAAGAGTTGACAGCGGCGAAGGGGCAGCTCGTTTTTCTGCCACCGGACCCTGCCATCGATTACTTCACGTTTGGTGGTGGCAGCGGGGTTCTCTATATGTTCCCGCGCTCCGACGTCCTGCTGCTCGGCGGTACGTTCAAGCCGGGCGACTACACGCGTCACGTTGAGGCCGACGAGACCGAGCGCATCGTCGATGCACACGCAAGCCTGTTTGCTGGCTTCGGTTAGTTGCGATTGCGCAATTTGCGAACGCGATCGGCTGGCGAGACTTCCGTCTCGTCGGAGAGGTCCACCTCCCACCACGCGTGCGTCAGTAGCTGCGTTCGCTTGACGAGCTTGTCACGCGGCACGAGCAGCGCCTCGACTGCGACGAGCGGGCCGGCCACCATGAACAGGATGCCAAAGACGTCGTCGAACGGTGTCGCGCGGTAGCCGCCGCCGTACAGGAACAGCAGCAGGCCGAGCGCCGCGACTGACAGACCGTGAGTCGCGAACATCCACCGCAGCCGTGCGCTGCTGCAGTTCTCCGGGCGCATGGAGTAGACGATGGCGGTCTGCCAGAGCACGGCCATGAAAAGGCCGGCACCAATCAGCACAATTGCCCAAGAGATCAATGACATGCGGCCAATGCTAGCGACCACGCGCCGGGCGTGCCGCGACCGAGGTCCGGTTTTCGGGTTAGTGACCGCCGGATGTCAGAATAATCGACAGGTAAAAACGCGTTCCGGCGCCGGCAGGAGTCTGCTAACGTGATTCGACCAGATACGGACCCGCCGTGGCTGGAACAACGAACAACAACATAGGGAAACGAGCGATGCGCAAGTACCTGGCGATCCTGTTGGTCGCGTTGCCCTTTTCGGCGAACGCGGACGTCATTACCGGCAATATTGTCGACTGGCCCGAGTCCGGTCCGAATATCACGATTGGCGACGGCATCAACGACGTCACGCTGTTCTGGTCGATCGCCACGCTCGATTTCGGCTTTTTCTACGGCAGCGGCTTTACCGGCGACAGCGATGTCGCCATCGCCACTGGCGTAACCGATATCTCCCAGATCACCGACGCGTCAATCTTCGACTTCACGGCCGACTCCGTCGGTCCGGTCGGCGACGCCGACGTCGACCCGATGGGCATCGGCACCTTCCTCGTCTGGAACAACATTAATACGGGTTATTACGGCGTGCTGCGTGTCGACGACATCTATTCGACGACCGGCAGTTTCTTCGACACCTTCCTGAACGGCACCTGGTGGTTCCAGACTGACGGCAGCGGGGATTTCTCGATGCAGGAAGTACCCGAGCCGGGCATCCTGCCGCTGCTGGCAATCGGGCTGTTCCTCGGCGCGCTCCTGCGCCGGCGCGCGCGCTGACGCCAGTCAGCGCCTACCAGCGGTAGGCGAGCGACAGCCTGAGCGAGCGCGGCTCCAGCGGGTGGAAGTGCACGTCCTCGATACCTGCGGCCGATTCGCCCGCTAGCCGTGACGCGTAGTAATAGGCAATGTCGTCGTCGTTCGAGTCCAGCAGGTTGAACGCGTCGAGTCGCAGCTCGGCGCGATCCCAGCGGTAGCCGAGGCTGGCATTCACCAGCAGCGAATCGTCCGAACGAACCGAACCGTCTTCGATCAACGGCGCGTCGCCGAGATAGCGCAGTCGCGCGCTCGCAAACACGCGATTGTCAAAGGCCGCATTCAGCCCCAGCGACAAGGTTTCTTCGACCGCACCCGGGATCTCCTCGCCCGATACGAACTCCGCGTTGACGCGCGTGTACTCGAGGTTGGCGGCGAGCCAGTCATTCGCCTGCACGAAGGTCGCTAGTTCGAGGCCGACGCGTTCGCTCGCGGCGTTCGGCTCCGTCGCGCCGCCGTCGCCTACGAATACGAGTTCCGAATCGAGGTCGAGCTGGAATAGCGTTGCCGTCGCGCTGAAGCGTTCGCTGGGCTCGATCCTCGCACCGATTTCGGCGCCCTCGGAGGCGACGAGCGCCGCTACGCGGCTCGCGGGATCGCCGCTCCGCGGGTCGATGCTGATCGTCGTGCCGCGAACGTCGTTCGAGTGAAAGCCGCGGCCCCAGTTTGCGTACAGCTCGGTCGACTCGGAAACGCGCCAGGCGACGCTGATACCGGGGCTCGTCAGCGCGTCGTCGCCGGAACCGCTGTTCTCGGCCAGACGTGCATCGACGTCCCAGTCGAAGTAGTCGATGCGCGTGCCAATCGAGGTTCGCAGGCGATCCGTGACTGCGACAGTGAGCTCTGCATACGCGCTGGCCGAGCGCTGATCCACGGCATCCTGGCGGACAACACCGGTACGCTGGCGGGCCGTCGTCGTGAACAGGCCGACCTCTTCGATGTCGTCGATGCGGACGTCGCCGCCCCAGCGCAGCGTTGTCGGCAACGCGAGGTTTGCCCAGTGGTAGTGACCGTCGAGCTTCGCGCCGTAAATCTGTCGATTGTCCACCTGTTCGAACTGGTCGCCGCCATCCGGATCTTCGAGCAGGTAGGTGAAGTTCGAGAACAGCGAGAAATCATAATCGACGACGTACAGCGTCGCCGTCCAGGTTTCGGAGCTGATCGAACCGGTCAGGCTGTAGCGGTCCGTCGAGCCGCCGAGGTCGGGGTCGATGAAGCCGAGGCGGTCAATGAGTCCGGCGTCGACGGCACGGCGCGGTACCTGGTCGGTGGAATTCCAGGTGCCCGAGTAGCCTTGCAGCGTTAGCTTGCCGACGAGCCCGAGAAACGGCGTGGCAACGCCGAGATGCAGTCTCAACTGCTCGAGATCCTCGTCAATCTCCCACGGGCCGGAATAGCTCGTTACGTCCAAGGCACCCGTAACCGCCGCGGCGCCGAGTTCGAAGGAGCCGGCAGCGAGCCCGCGCATGTGCTGGAACTCGCCAACGGACACGCGCACGGTGTTCTCGTCCAGTTCGCCATAGAGCTCGAATGCGGCGCTGCCCGCCGACGAGAAGTCCCCGGCTTTCGCGCTGTACGGGCCCTTTCGATAGGTGACCGACTCGACGAGCTCCGGGATCAGAAAGTTGAGGTCGAGGTAACCCTGGCCGTGACCGTGCGTTCGCATGTTGACCGGCACCCCGTCGACGCTGGCGGAGAAGTCGGTGCCGTGGTCCAGGTTGAAGCCACGCAGGAAATACTGGTTGGCCTTGCCGGTGCCCGAGTGCTGCGTGGCCACCATGCCGGGGACGGCCTCGACGAGCTCGCCGACCCGGAGCAGCGGCGCGAGCTCGAGGTCCGCATAGCCGACCAGGCCTTCTGACGCCGACTGTGCTGTGCCAAGCAGGGATTGAGCCCGCCCGTAGACGACGACCTCGTCGACGGCATCATGCTCGCCATCGTGGGCAAGCGACGGTCCGGCGTGCAGCGCCGACAGGACGGCGAGGCAGGCCAGCGTTTTGCGGCAGTGCATCCGGGGCTCCTCTCTGAAGGGCGTTCTTTTTATCAACGCATTAGTCTAGATGCAGTACGTGTCAGCCGCATGACAAGGAAACAAATAGTGACGAAATTGCTGGACCGCCTCAATCAGGCGCGTACGTACATTCCGATGGCCCGGCCAATGCAAAGGGGCGTTTCGCTATACTGGTCTGGATCTTATTCAGATGCCCATGAGCAATCGCCGCAAGTCATCCTGGTCCGCGTTGACGGCTGAATTACGGCGGCGCCGGGTCTATCCCGTCGTCGCCGCATATGCCGTCGTCAGCTGGATCGCCCTGCAGGTTGCCGAAGTAACGTTCGAACCGCTCGGTCTTCCCGACGTGGCGATGGTCGGACTTATCGTGCTGGTCGTTGCCGGTTTTCCACTGGCCGTCGTCGTTGCGTGGACGTACGACATCACGCCGCTCGGAGTACGCCGCACGCCCGATGTGGACGATGGCTCACTCGCAGCTGAAGGGCGCTCGTCGGTCGCCGTACTGCCGTTCGTGGATATGAGCGCCGAGGGCGACCAGGCGTACTTCTGTGAGGGAGTCGCGGAGGAGATACTGAACACTCTGGCCGGTATCGATGGCTTGCGCGTCGCTGCAAGGTCGATGTCGTTCCGCCATTCCGGCGACGGCAGAGACGCCCAGGAGATCGGTAGGTCGCTGGGAGTCGATGCGGTACTCGAAGGCAGTGTTCGCAAGTCCGAAGACAGGCTGCGCGTGACGGCACAACTCGTCGACGTTTCCGGCGGATACGACCATTGGTCGAGGTCGTTCGACGAGCCGGTCCAGGACGTATTCGCGATCCAGGACGAAATCGCGATGAGCATTGCCGAGGCGCTGCTCGAGACTTTGCCAAAAAGCACGAAGCAAGCGCTCAGGGCCCGGCCGCATGCCGACGTTGACGCCTACGACTATTATCTTCGGGGCCGACAGTTTTTCCGCCGCTTTCACAAGGTCGACATCGAGCACGCGCGTGCGATGTTCCGGCGCGCGATCGAACGGGACCCCCGTTTTGCTCTGGCCTGGGCTGGATTCGCCGACTGCCACTCTTTCCTCCTGATGTATGCCGATCCGGATCCCGATTACGCGGCGACGGCGAGGGATGCCAGCGACCGGGCTCTCTCACTCGCACCAGAGCTTGCCGAGGCACACGCATCTCGCGGCCTCGCGAGTCTCGTTTCGAGGGACTTCGACGCCGCCGAGAGGGAGTTTCGCAACGCGCTGGAGCTCAACCCGAACCTGTACGAGGCTTACTATTACTTTGCCCGAACCTGCTTTCACCAGGGTGATGTGGACAAAGCAGCGGAACTGTTCGCGAAGGCAGCCGAATGCGATCCCAGCGAGTACCAGTCGCGCTGTCTGCGGGTACAGATCCTCCGTGGGACGGGCAGGATCGACGAAGCGAGGAACGAAGCCAGGCAAGCCGTCGCGATTCTCGAAAAGAACCTCGAGTGGAACCCGGACGATGCTCGCGCATATCACCTCGGCGCAGGTTCGCTCGTTGTACTCGGAGACCTGGAACGGGCGAGGCGCTGGCTGCGACGCGCGCTGGA
The DNA here is from genome assembly GCA_030066625.1 of Woeseiaceae bacterium. Classification (GTDB taxonomy): domain Bacteria; phylum Pseudomonadota; class Gammaproteobacteria; order Steroidobacterales; family Woeseiaceae; genus UBA1847. The sequence continues at coordinate 20,504 of JASJBG010000060.1, read as the reverse complement.
ACTTGATCCGGATGATTCCATCCTGTTGTACAACGTAGCCTGTAACTTCGCGACGATGGGTGACGCCGACGAATCACTGGACTATCTCGAACGCGCCGCGCGCGTGGGCATGATCAGCGCAGACTGGATGCGCAACGACGAAGACCTCGCCAATCTCAGGGAGGAGCCGCGCTACCTTGCCCTGCTGGAGAGTCTCGAAGCACGCGAGGCGTCGCGCGACAGCGCCTGATCCTTACTGCACCGATGCCCAATGTGCGTCGGTCGCGACCATCGTCAGAACGTCGTACTGCGCGACGATCTCGCCGTCCTGGTTCGTGACTTCCGTGTCCCAGCGCACCTCGCCGTAGCCGGAGTCGCCGCGCAGGGTCTTCTGCTTGCAGGCCAGGCGAACACGCATCGAGTCGCCGTAGTTGAGCGGGGTCAGGAAGCGGAGGTCGTCGATACCGTAGTTGGCGAGTACCGGACCGAAATCCGGGTCGACGAACAGGCCTGCCGCGAAGGACACGATCAGGTAGCCGTGCGCAACCCGGCCCTCGAAGAACGGGTTCTTTTTCGCCGCGTCCTCGTCCGTGTGCGCGTAGAAGGTGTCGCCCGTGAAGTCGGCGAAGTGATTAATGTCTTCGAGCGTGACCTCGCGCGATTCCGTCACGAGCGTGTCGCCGATTGCGATTTGCTCGAAGGTCTTGCGGAACGGGTGCGTTTCCGATTCACGTTGGTCGGCGCCGCGAATCCAGCGATTGCCGATGACGCTCAGCGTCTCGGGCGAGCCCTGGATGGCCGTGCGCTGCATGTAGTGCTTGACGCCGCGGACGCCGCCCATTTCTTCGCCGCCGCCCGCACGTCCCGGGCCGCCATGCACGAGGTGCGGCAGCGGCGAGCCGTGGCCCGTGGATTCGGCCGCGCAGTGGCGGTTAATGACCAGCATGCGGCCGTGATAGGCAGCGGTGCCGAGAATCAGTTCTCGCGCCACCGCGTTGTCGTTGGTAACCACGGAGCCTGCGAGGCTGCCTTCGCCCAGGCGGGCCAGTTCGATGGCTTCATCGAGATTGTCATAGGGCAGCACCGTGCTGACCGGGCCGAAGGCTTCGACCGAGTGCACGGCCGCGGCACCGAGCGGTTTCTCGCAGTGCAGCAGCGTCGGCATGAAGAAGGCACCGCGTTTCGCATCCGCGTCGACGACGTCGAAGTCGTCGCTGCCGCCGTGCACGATGGCTGCTTCGCTGGCCAGCTCGTCGACGCGTTCGCGAACCTCGGAGCGCTGGCCCTGGCTTGCGAGCGCACCCATATCGACTTCTTTCGAACCGGGATCTCCAATCCGTACTTCGCCCAGCTTCTCCGACAGCGCACGAACGAGGTCGGCGGCAATCGCCGACGGCGCGATCACGCGGCGAATCGCCGTGCACTTCTGGCCAGCCTTGACGGTCATCTCGCGCACGACCTCGTTGACGTACAGGTCGAACTCCGGCGTACCGGACACGGCATCGGGACCGAGGATCGAGGCATTCAGCGAGTCGGTCTCGGCCGTGAATGCAACCGACTCCGCAATCACGCGCGGGTGCTGCTGCAGCATCTCTGCCGTCGACTTTGATCCGGTGAACGCGATCGTGTCCTGACAATTCAGGTGATCGAACAGGTCGCCGACACCGCCGCAGATCAGCTGCAGCGAACCGGCCGGCAGTATCTCTGACTCGATGATCGCGCGGACGACGAGCTCCGTCAGATAGGCGGTGCTCGACGCCGGCTTGACGATGGCGGGCACGCCAGCGAGCAGCGTCGGCGCGAGTTTCTCGAGCATGCCCCAGACCGGGAAGTTGAAGGCATTGATATGCACAGCGGCGCCGAGCTTCGACGTATAGATATGCTGGCCGACGAAAGTGCCGTTACGCGACAGCGGTTCCGGAGGGCCGTCGAGATAAATATGATCGTTCGGCATCTCGCGGCGGCCCTTGCTCGAGAAAACGAACAGCGTCGAGATGCCACCGTCGATATCGATCCAGCTGTCGGCACGTGTCGCACCGGTGCGGGTCGATAACCCATAGAACTCGCTTTTCCGGTCCATCAGGTACTTGGCGAGTGCCTTCAACATCTCGCCACGCTCGTGGAAGGTCAGCTGCCTTAAGTTTGTCCCGCCGACGCTGCGTGCGTGCTCCAGCATCGCGCCGAAGTCGAGGCCGGCGCTGGTGATGTTGGCGACGGTCTCGCCGTCGACAGCGCTCGCCAGCGGTTTGCCGTCGCCGTCGCCTTCGATCCAGCGGTCCAAAACGAGATTACCGAGCTTCATGGCGGGGGCTCCTGGTGGCGGCGGTTGAACAGCCGGAAAGATACAAAATAATCAGGAAATTGAATAATTCCGTATCAAATTGTACGTTGGGCCGAAGTGAAAGCAAGCAAGACCATTGATGATGCCTGCGCGGCCCTCGTCGACGAGTTCCAGTCGCGGCCGACGATCCGCGCGGGTTCGCTGATCACAACCGTGTTCGGCGATTCGATCGCGCCGCGCGGCGGCACCGTCTGGCTCGGCAGCCTGATCACGGCCATGGCCGATTTCGGCATCAACGAGCGGCTGGTCCGGACCTCGGTGTTCCGGCTCGCCCGCGACGGCTGGCTCAAGTCCGTACAGCAGGGAAGACGTTCCTACTACAGCCTGACCGAGGATGGCCGCGAGCGCTTCAAGAGTGCGACGCACCGGATCTACGGCAAGCCGTCAGGCGATTGGGACGGCTACTGGTGTTTCGTGCTGCTGCCGCAGCTCAATGCCGTGACCCGTGACCTGGTCAAGCGGGAGTGCGGCTGGCTCGGTTTCGGAGCGCTGAGCACCAACGTGATCGCGCACCCGGCACCGAATCGCGAGGATCTCGACAAGACCCTGAGTCGCCTCGGCGTGGCGGCAGAGGTCGTCGTCGTTACGGGCCACACCGTGCACAGCGACGAGGCGATGCGTGCGCTGGCCACCGACTCCTGGAAGCTCGGCGAACTCGACGAACGCTATGCTGAATTCGTGCAGCGCTTTCGGCCGGCGCACGATGCCCTGGCCGACGACACGGTGGTCCTGCCGAAGACGGCGTTCCTCATTCGCACACTGCTGATACAGGAGTATCGAAAGATCCTGCTGCGCGATCCGCAGATGCCGGACGAGCTTCTGCCGAATGACTGGCACGGGGCCGAGGCGTACCAAATCTGCCGCAGGCTGTATCGGCGCCTCTCGAAACCCTGCGACGCGTACCTCACGGCGACGATGCAGAACGCAGACGGCGCGCTGCCGCCGCCGGATCGTGAGTATCTTGATCGCTTCGGCGGCCTTGGAGGCAAGAAATGAGTGACCTCGACACCGCGCGGCGCTGTGCGGACACGATGTACGCGGCCGATGCCGCATCGCGCGCGCTGGGAATCGACATCGAGATTCCAAAGGCCGGGCAGGCGATCGCGAGCATGCGCGTGCGCGACGACATGGTGAACGGCTTCGACGTTTGCCACGGCGGCCTGATCTTCACGCTCGCCGACACCGCGTTTGCGTTTGCCTGCAACGCCTACGATCGCCTTACGGTGGCCGCCGCCGCCAACATCGAGTTTTTGAAGCCCGCGCGCCGCGACGACGTTTTGACGGCCACCGCGGTCGAAGAGCACCGCGGTGGTCGGTCGGGCGTGTACTCCGTCGAGGTCCTGAACCAGGACGACGAACGCGTGGCCCTGTTTCGCGGCCGCTCCGCCAGCCGGGCGGAGGGCCTCCTACAAAGCGATACAGAATCTCTTGAATCTGGCGACAAAGCGTGACACATTAGCGATCCACGAAGCGGCACGCCCGAGGATCCGCCTATGTACACGCAAGGTCTTGACCAGAAAGGACAAACGTCGAAACCGGCGGCGGTCGAAGAGAGTGCCGAGCAGCTCGCCGCGTTCCAGGCGCGGATCGACGCCGAAGAAAAAATCGAGGCCAAGGACTGGATGCCGGAGGCTTACCGGCGAACGCTGGTTCGGCAGATCTCGCAACACGCGCATTCCGAGATCATCGGCATGCAGCCCGAAGGCAACTGGCTGACGCGCGCGCCGTCGCTGAAGCGCAAGGCCATCCTGCTCGCGAAGGTCCAGGACGAGGCCGGTCACGGTCTGTACCTGTACAGCGCGGCCGAGACACTCGGGGTGTCGCGTGACCAGATGGTTGCCGACCTGCTGGCGGGCAAGGCCAAGTACTCGAGTATCTTCAATTACCCGACGCTGACCTGGGCGGACATCGGTGCGATCGGCTGGCTCGTCGACGGCGCCGCGATCATGAACCAGATTCCGCTGTGCCGCTGCTCCTACGGTCCGTACGCGCGCGCCATGGTGCGTATCTGCAAGGAAGAGAGTTTTCACCAGCGCCAGGGCTTCGAGATCATGCTCGAGCTCACCCGCGGCAGTGACGAACAGAAAGCCATGGCACAGGACGCGCTGACTCGCTGGTGGTGGCCGTCGCTGATGATGTTCGGACCGTCCGACAAGGACTCGAAGCACTCGGCACAATCGATGGCCTGGAAGATCAAGCGCTTCTCGAACGATGAGCTGCGCCAGAAATTCGTTGACGTGACAGTGCCGCAGGCCGAGTTCCTGGGCCTCAAGGTGCCGGACGACGATCTCGAGCTCGACGAGGCCAGTGGCCACTATCGATACGGCGATATCGACTGGCAGGAGTTCTACGACGTGCTCGCCGGCAACGGTCCCTGCAACCGCCAGCGCATGGCCAAGCGCCAGGGCGCACACGACGACGGTGCCTGGGTGCGTGAGGCCGCGCAGGCGTATGCCGCCAAGCAGGCCGCGAAGGCCGCCTGAGGAGAATCACGATGAACAAGGAATGGCCGCTCTACGAAGTCTTCATTCGCAGCCGTTCGGGGCTGTCGCACAAACACGCGGGCAGCGTGCACGCGGCGGACGACCAGATGGCGCTCGATCACGCGCGCGATACCTACACGCGGCGCATGGAGGGCGTGAGCCTCTGGGTCGTGCGCTCCGACCAGATCGTGGCGTCGGATCCGGCAGAGACCTCTGCATTCTTCGAACCGGCCGAGGACAAGATCTACCGGCACCCGACGTTCTACGAGGTGCCTGACGGAGTCGAGAACCTGTGAACGCGGACGAAGCGCTGCTGACCTACGTCCTGCGGGTAGCCGACAACGCGCTGATCACGGGTCAGCGCATGATCGAGCGGGTCGCGGGTGAAGCCGAGCTGGAGGAAGAGCTGGCCAACGCCAACTTTGCGCTCGACTACATCGGCCAGGCGCGCATGCTGTACACGTATGCGGGCGAGCTCGAAGGCGAGGGCCGCAGCGAAGACGACTTCGCCTACCTCCGCGACACCCAGGAGTTTCGCAACTTCCTGCTCGCCGAGCAGCCGAACGGTCACTTCGGTGATGCCATCGTCCGCCAGTTCCTGTTCGAGTCCTTCTACCTGCTGCAGCTCGAAGCGCTCGCCGACAGTCGCGACAAGCGGCTCGCCGAGATCGCGGCGCGCGCCGAGAAGGAGATTCGTTACCACCTCCGGCATGCGGCGCAGTGGCTCGTACGACTGGGTGACGGAACCGACGAGAGCCATGCCAGGGTAGCCAGGTCGCTGGCCGAACAGTGGCGCTACACGGGCGAGTTCTTCGCCGGCGACGAGGTCGACTCGATCCTTCAGAGCGAGTTTCGCGGTCCCGATCTCGACGCGCTCCGCGAGCAGTGGCTGGCCAACGTGACGGAAGTCCTCGAGGAGGCGACGCTCGCGGTCCCTGGCGAGACCTTCATGGCGACGGGTGGCAGGCAAGGGCTACACACCGAGCACCTGGGCTTCCTGATCGCGGAGATGCAGCATCTGCAGCGCGCATATCCCGGAGCGTCCTGGTGAACACGGCCGTCACGTCCGAGCAGGTCATGCACTGGCTGGACGAGGTGCCGGACCCCGAAATCCCGGTGCTGACGATTACCGACCTCGGCATCGTTCGCGAAGTCCGCGTCGACGAGTCCGGCGGCGCCGTTACCGTCGCGCTCGCGCCGACGTATTCCGGCTGCCCGGCCACCGAGGCGATAGAACAAAGCGTGGTCGACGCGCTGGGCGAACACGGCCTCGACGATGTCGCCATCGAGCGGCGGCTGTCACCGCCGTGGACCACCGACTGGATCAGCGACGAAGGACGCGAGAAGCTCAAGGCCTACGGCATCGCGCCACCCGCCGAGGGCGCCGGCAAGCGCGCGCTTTTGCGCGGCGGTCGCGCGATCGCTTGCCCGCGCTGCGACTCGCTCGCCACGTCGCTGGTCAGCGAATTCGGTTCGACCGCCTGCAAGGCGTCGTACCGCTGTGACGAATGCCTCGAACCCTTCGAATACTTCAAGTGCATCTGACGTGAAGCAATACCATCCACTGACGGTTGCCGCCAAACGCCCGGAGACGCGGGACTCGGTGCGCATCGCACTCGAGGTGCCCGCCGAACTGCAGGACGAATTCAGCTTCCAGGCCGGTCAACACCTGCCAGTTTCCGTCAAGCGCGACGGCAAGACGCTCCGACGCACCTACAGCATCTGCTCGGTGCCCGGCGACTGGCCCCTCGAGATCGGGGTTCGGGTACAAGCGGGCGGCGCGTTCTCCGAGTACGCGGCCGACGAGCTCGCTGTCGGTGACGAGATCCTGGTCATGCCGCCGGGTGGCCAGTTCCACGCCGAGCCGGACGCCGGCAAGGCGAAGACCTACCTCGGATTTGCGGCGGGCAGCGGCATCACGCCCGTCCTGTCGATCATGGCGACGATACTGCGCGACGAACCGGACAGCCGTTTCGCGCTGTTCTATGGCAACCGCCGCCAGTCCACGACGATGTTCATTGACGAGCTGTTCGCGCTGAAGAATCGCTACCCCGATCGCCTGCAGCTGCAGTTCGTGTTCAGCCAGGAGGACCAGGAGTTCCCGATCGCCGCGGGACGGCTGGACGCCGACAAGGTCCGCGACCTCTACACGGCATTCTGTCGCGGCACGCCCGCGGACGAGGCCTTTGTCTGTGGGCCGGACACGATGATCGATGCCGTCTCCGCGGCGCTCGTCGAGCTCGGGCTGCCGCCGGAGGCCGTACATTCCGAACGCTTCGGCGTGCCGCGCAAAACGAAGGGGTCCGCGCCCGAGAAAGCCGCCGAAACAACGGGCGCCGCCGTCACGGTCGTCATGGACGGCCATCGCAAGCATTTCGACATGGATCCGAGCGACGACAACGTCGTCGACGCCGCGGCAGAGCACGGCATCGAGCTGCCGTATTCCTGCAAGGGTGGCGTCTGCGCCACCTGCCGCTGCCACGTACGCGAGGGTGAGGTCGTGATGGCGACCAACTATGGCCTCGAGCCCTGGGAGGTCGAGGCCGGCTTCGTCCTGGCCTGCCAGTCCCGCCCCGTCAGCGCCGAACTCGTGCTCGACTATGACAAGACCTGACGCCGGATGGCGCAAATTCAAAAGCCTTGAGAATTGGCCAGGCGTAAAATCAGAGGCCTGAAGTGTGCCCGCGTCCTGCGGGCGCCCGCAATTTCGCTCCGGAGAGCGCATGAGTAACGCAAGCAACACAGCCACCGAGCTGCCGGCTCAACAGAACTCCTACAACTACGACGAGCTGATCCGCTGTGGCCACGGTGAGATCTTCGGCATGGAAAACGGCAAGCTGCCGTTGCCACCCATGCTAATGCTCGACCGTATCCCGCTGATTACGTCCGACACCGGCAAGTACGGCAAAGGCGAGATCAAGGCCGAACTCGACATCAACCCGGACCTCTGGTTCTTCAAGTGCCACTTCGAAGGCGATCCGGTCATGCCCGGCTGCCTGGGCCTCGATGCCATGTGGCAGCTCGTCGGGTTCCACCTGGTCTGGTCGGGCTACCCCGGCCGCGGCCGCGCGCTCGGCAGCGGCAAGGTCAAGTTTTTCGGCCAGGTGCTGCCGAAGGCCAAGCTGGTGACTTACCAGATCGACATCAAGCGTGTAATCTCGCGCAAACTCACTATGGCGATTGCCGATGCTTCGATGAGCGTCGACGGTCGTGAGATTTACACGGCCGAGGATCTTCGCGTCGGCCTGTTTACCTCGACAGACAACTTCTAAGAAGGACAACAATGCGTCGTGTTGTGATCACCGGTATCGGTGCGATTACGTGTATTGGTAATACCTACGAATCCATCGTCGAGTCGCTGAAGGCGGGTCGCTCGGGCATCGTCGCCAACGAGACATTCAAGGAAATGGGGCTCCGCAGCCAGGTATCTGGCAGCGTCGACATCGACATCAAGGAGCACATCGACCGCAAGGTGCGCCGCTTCATGGGCGACGCCGCCGCGTACGCCTACATCGCGATGCAGCGCTCCATCGAGGACGCGGGCCTCGAGGAAAGCGACGTCTCGAATCCGCGCTCGGGCCTCATAGCGTCGTCCGGCGGTGCGTCGAGCGAGAACATCATCACCAGCTCGGATACGCTGCGCAATCGCGGCGTCCGCAAGATCGGCCCGTACATGGTGCCCCGATCGATGTCGAGCTCCGTGTCCGCCTGTCTCGCGACGCCGTTCAAGATCAAGGGCGTCAACTACTCGATCACGTCGGCCTGCGCGACCAGCGCGCACTGCATCGGTGCTGCCGCCGAGCAGATCCAGCTGAACAAGCAGGACATCGTGTTCGCCGGCGGCGGCGAGGAGGAGCACTGGAACCTGTCGAGCATGTTTGACGCGATGGGCGCGCTGTCGACCCAGTACAACGACACGCCCGGGCTTGCTTCGCGGCCCTACGACGTCAATCGCGACGGCTTCGTGAGTTCCGCGGGTTCGGCGATGTTCGTGGTCGAGGAGTACGAGCACGCAAAGGCACGCGGAGCGAAGATCTACGCCGAGCTGGTCGGCTACGGCGCCAATTCGGACGGCTTCGACATGGTGGCGCCGTCGGGCGAGGGCGCGGCGCGCTGCATGAATCTCGCGAGGGCGACCGTCGGGCCGAAGATCGACTACATCAACACCCACGGCACCAGTACCCCGGTCGGCGACGTCAAGGAACTCGAGGCAATGCGCGACGTGTTCGGCGACGACGTGCCGCGGTTCAGCTCGTCAAAGTCCATGTGCGGCCATTCGCTCGGCGCCACGGGCGCACAGGAAGCAATGCACTGCATCATGATGCTGAACGAAGATTTCATCGCCCCGTCGATCAACGTCGTCGACCCGGACCCGGCCGTTGGCGACCTGCCGCTCGTGACCGAGACGATCGAGTCCGCGGGTCTCGAGACGGCGATGACCAACAGCTTCGGTTTCGGCGGCACCAACGCGACGCTCGTATTCCAGAAAGTGTAACGGCTGACTTGGGCGCGGCGTTTGTCCATAATGCCCGCCCATGACACTCGAAACCTTGAGCGAGACGAACTGCTTCGGCGGTCGCATCGGCTTCTACCGGCACGCGTCGTCGGCCAATCACTGCAATATGCAGTTCTCGGTTTTCGTCCCGCCGCAGGCGGCAGACGGACCGGTGCCCGTGCTCACCTTCCTGTCTGGCCTGACCTGCACCGAAGAGAACTTCATGGTGAAGAGCGGTGCCCAGCGCGTCGCGGCCGAGCTCGGGCTCATGCTCGTGTCGCCCGACACGAGCCCGCGCGGGGATGATGTTCCCGACGACCCGGACCGAGACTACGACTTTGGCCTGGCGGCCGGTTTCTACCTGAACGCTACCCAGCCGCCCTGGTCCACGCACTACCACATGTACGACTACGTAACGGGCGAGCTGCAGGACATCGTGTTCGACAACTTCCCGGGCGATCGGGACCGCCACGGCCTGACGGGGCATTCGATGGGCGGCCATGGTGCGCTGACAATCGGCCTGCGCAACACGGACATGTTCCGTTCGCTGTCGGCTTTTGCACCTATTTGTACGACCTTGCATTCGCCATGGGGACAGAAGGCGCTCGGCTACTACATGGGCGACGATCAGGAGACCTGGAAGATCTACGACGCCGCCGAGGTGGCGCGTACGATGCCGACGGATCGCTATTCGAAGATCTTGGTCGACCAGGGCGCCGAAGACCCGTACCTCGCGGAGCAGCTCAAGCCGGAGCTGCTCGAGGCGGCGTGCAAGGAAAGCGGCCTGCCGCTCGAATTGCGTATCCACGACGGCTACGACCACGGCTACTACTTCATCTCGACCTTCATCGAGGAACACCTGCGCTTCCATTTCGCGGAGCTCGGCCGCTAAGGCAGCCGCCGCCGTATGCAGGAATGGCTGTTACTCGGCGCCGCCATGCTGGCGACGGGTTGCGTCGCCGGTGTGCTGGCCGGGCTGTTCGGCATTGGCGGTGGCGTCGTCATTGTGCCGGTCCTCGAGGCGACGCTGGGCTTTCTCGGCGTTGACCCCGCCATCCGTATGCAGATAGCGGTCGCGACGTCACTCGCGACCATTATCCCGACCTCGATATCGTCAGCTCGCGCTCACCATCGTCGTGGTGCTGTCGACGTCAGCGTGGTTAAACGATGGGCGATCTTCGTGCTGGTCGGCGCCTTGCTGGGCGCATGGATAGCCTCGCAGGTCCACAGCCGCACGCTCGCCTTCGTTTTCGCAACCGTGGCGCTGTTCGTCGCGGCTCGCATGGTGCTCATGCCGAAGAGCCCGAATCTTTTCGACGGCATTCCCCGTAAGTTCTGGGTGCCGTTCATTCCAGCCGGTATCGGCTGCGTCTCGAGCATGATGGGCATCGGCGGCGGCGTATTCATGGTCATGACGCTGTCGCTGTTCGGTGCATCGATCCACAAGTCGGTCGGGACGGCGTCGCTGTTCGGCCTCGCGATCGCATTGCCTGGGACCATAGGCTTTATTGCTACCGGGCTGAATGATCCGCGGGTGCCGCCCGGGAACCTCGGCTACGTGAGCTTGATCGGCTTTGCGCTGATCGCGCCGGCGACCGTGCTGATGGCGCCTGTCGGCGCTCGAATCGCACATGCTTTTTCGGAGCGGAAGCTCAGCCTGCTGTTCGGGGCGTTTCTTGTGTTCGTTGCAGTACGCCTGTACCTGAGAGCCTTCGTTGCGTGAGCTATGGACAACCGTCTGCTTTGAGCGGTTCAGCAGCCGTTCGAACCTCCGTCTTCAGCATAGAACAAGCGGCAGATTATGACCCAAAGGCGACATCCGGAATTTGAACGCGATATGCGCAGATCGATATACGTTAGCCTGACGATAGTCGCCGCAATTGCAGGTTTTGGAAGTGCTTGGATGCCACCACCGTTCGAGTCAGTCGGCATCTACATGATCGTCATCGGACTTTTGGTCTTAGTTATCTTCGATCACAGAACAGCGTTTCAGGCCGATGATGCAGGGATTTTTGCGTTCTGGTGGAAGCCCGCAAAGATGGCCGCGGCAGAATTCGATGATTCTGACCAATGGCCTTTGTTTCTTGGCCTCGTTGCTGCATTCAGTCCGATGCTATCCATCATTTCCCGCATTATTTGGCTTGCCTGAATCTAGAAGAAACTGGAAATGGTGGATTAAGTGCATGTTCGCGTGCTACGCGGCGGCAGTCGCTTTATTCCTCATTCAGCTCGTACTCTGGTTTCCATTGCACCAGTACTGGGAACAGGCCCCATTTCCATTTGACATCGTTTCATGGCTGATCCCATTGAACATGTCGATAGCCTTTCCGCTGATGTATAAGCGGCTCCGGTGACCGTCCGGTTGTGGCCGCAAGGCGCCTGTCGGGTGCTCTGAGGTAAACTGGCGGCTCATAGCCCGTTAGCAGTCTGGTGCTCGTGCACCTTACCGAACGAATCGAGGAGACAATCTTGCTACGAGTCCGGCTTAGTCCAGATGACTACAAGAACTACGAACTCTCCGCCTGGGTAGACAGCGAAGGGTTTTCCGGCCAAGGCTCTGGCTGGTTCTCAGATACGGAGATACTTGAGTTCGCAAGCGGGTTATTGAGCGTCGCGAGTTTCGCCAAAAAGGAAGCAAGACTGCTGGGAGGTCCCGTGGGCGCGAGCATGCCGGGCGAGTATTGCCTGGACATCCGAGCTTACCCAATCGACTCATTGGGCCATTTCGGCGTTCAGGTGGCCCTGCGGCGCGGGCTTTTCGATAGAGAGCGCATAGAGCAGTGCCCGAGCGTAATGCTCGAAGTGGTTACAGATACGTCGTCACTCGAGCAATTTGGAAGCGGTTTGCGTGAGTTGCTGCAAGGCGGTCGCGATGAAGCGGTTCTAGGTAGTAGCAACTGAACTCTCGATGTCAGCTACTGGCCGGAACCAGCCGCTGAGGCGCTCTTGGATACAAAGACGACTGATGACCCTTTGCAGCAGGTCAATCGTTCACGCCGTAGGAGCGGCATCTTGCCGCGATCGCGGCTGGAAGCCGCTCCTACGAGGAAATCGAAGAGCCGCTTCTGGGCGGAAGGCGCAAGCGTCGCAAGCGACAAGGATGTCCGCTTTTCGCCGGCGGGCGTCGGTCAGGCCGATTTACATAGAGTCACGCTTCAAGACACAGGCAGCCTATAACCATCAAACAGGCCAGATCGGCTGCCCAGCCCGCGCCTGGAAGAACAGGAACGTTGCCAGCGCCACCTGTACGCCCGCAACGCTCAGCACGACCAGCTTCGCGTTCCAGTTTTTCCGGTCGGCGAGCCATCCAGCGAATGGGACGGTCTGCATCATGTGCAGGCTGACGAAATGCGCTGGCCGTAAATCCCCGTATTCGCGGCTCCAGCCGAAGAGTGGAATAACAGCACCGCCGCCTTCCAGCGGGCCACCCACATACCTCCCGGTATTCGACATGTAACTCGCGAAAACGAGCGTAACTGCGAAGCCAAGCGACAATCCGATAATAGAGCCAAGCCAAACGCCTGGGCGAGATCGGTCGCCCTTGCGCCAGATCTGGATTGCCAGCACCAGGGCCACCAGGACCAGCAGCACGGCGCCGATACCCATCGCGGCGTAAACCAACGCCTCGATCTGTGTTTCAAAATTGAAATGCGAACGACGCGCCCGTCCAGCCTGAATCGTTATGACGAGATACTCGAAGATCAAAGCAGCGGCTGCGAGATAGCTGAAGACCATCAATGCCCAGCCGTTGCGGACGTCGCGCGGCACGAGTTGAACCAATACAGCCAGTGTCAGGGCATGGAGAGCCAGCGAGAGATTGAATTTCTGCGGCTTGATCCAGACAGGCGAACTGTCGAGCATGCGTTGATCGAGGATCATGGCAGGAATGAAGACGACGAGGCTCGCAATCATGAATAACCCCAGCGACACGTAGAGTCGGGTCACATGATCGTCATCGAGCCACTTGAAGAGCGGCATCCCTTCGACAGGTCTCAGCCTGTTCACGCAGTTGCCTCCAGCGGCTCACCGGGCGCTATGCGAAAGTAGCCGGCACGTATTGCGAGGAAGATTGCGAGCCCTACCGGCCCAAACATAAAGGTAGCGATCAAAATTGGGGCCTGCACCAGTCGGCTGAGCCGCATTCTGTCAGCGTTGACCGCAATCCAGCCGCCAATAAAGAGGTCGAAGGCGAGGTAATGCACCCAGCCAGCAAGTAGCATTTCCTCTTTGGAAAGTAATGTCCTGACCTCGGAAAGAGACCCGTATCCTCCACCGTCCACGGTGAAGAAATGCGTCATCGCAAGTCCCGCGTACAGCAGCGATAGGCCGAAGGGAATGATGTAGCGCGGGACGGCAAGCAACCAGGACCACCGCCGGGGAAGGAGCACCAGAATCAGCCACCCCACCATAGCGGCTTGACCGGCCCACCCGAATAGTTGATCAGGGGTTGGCATTGGCCGCGACCCTCTCTGGACAAGATCGCCTGAATGTACCAGCAAACAGAGGCCAAAGCTGCGTTACTTCCACGTTCGGTAAGCCGGGACAAGTGACGAGTGTTTTGTCGCGGAAGCCAGACGTCGTTGTCCGCTGTTAGACCCAGGTGCCTGTCAGGCTCTGTGGGGTAAACTGGCGGTTCGCAACACAAAGGAGTCACCGCCAAATGCGGTTACGTTGCGGGTATTTCGTTGTCGCAGCGCTGGTCATTTCGGTATTCGCTCCCGTGGATGCAGTCGCCGCCGGGGACGACGACCTGACCGGAACATTGACGGTCCACGCGCTGGGCCTGGCGTCGAATGACGGCAACCTCCGATTCGTCTTGTTCGATTCAAAGAAGGACTTCCTGAAACGTCCTGTTCGGGCCGGGGTTGTCGAAATCGAGGACCAGCAAGGTACGTGGATCGTTGAGGAACTCCCGTTTGGGACATACGCTGTCCTTGTACACCACGACGTAGATGCGAGCGGCAAGATGGAACGGCATTGGTATGGAAAACCAAAAGAGCCGACGGGTGCATCCAATGACCCTCCGTCCAGGCTTGGACCACCCAGGTTCAGGGACGCAAAGTTCAGTTTTGAGTCCGCTACCCTGACGCTGACCGTCACCGTCACCGTCGAATAGGGTTATCACGACAGCCAGGAATGCTGGCTGTAGGCGAGCGAACATAGCAGAGGAAAGAGATTGGCGGAAGAATACGGAACCGTTATTTTCAGGGTGTCTGACAAGTTTCAGGGTGGTTTCGAGGAGCCTGATACAGTCGAGGACCCTGCAGAGTTACTGGTTTCTGCAGCCGGAATGAGTCTCGACAGGATAAAAGACCTGATTCTGAGCACGAAGAAACTGCGTGTTTGGCATGGCTATGTCCTGATCGAATACGACTGTGCCGACTGGCGCGCGTTCTCGGAGTTGTTCGTCGAGCAGGCCGACGGCATCGAGTATTACGCACGTACCGACGACGAGTACGGTACGTCCGGCTACTACGCATTGACCGGCGACGGTGAGCGATTCGCCTTTTGGTATGACCAGGATGGCGACATGTCCGACGTCAAGGGCTATGGAGAAAAGGTCGAACGAAAGGTCAACGACTGGCTTGCACTGCTGCCCGAGGCCCTGAAGGAGCATTTCCCCGGATTCATCGGCGAAGACGACCCGTTTCCCTTGTGGCCCGATGAGGATGAACTCATGGCCGGCAGCCGACCGGACGGCAAAGAGCTCTTAGGATACTGGTTATGGGGGGACAAGGAAGCCGTCATGCAGTTTACGATCGACGATCGGTTCGTCACCTTCGAGCTGTATCGTGAGCCTGAGGCCGTCGCCCTGGAGTGGTTGGACGAGGACCGCATACGAATTCACGAGGTCGAGGCGGCATTCCGGATTTCGAATGACGAACTGACGATGACCTTCGGCGACGGGCGCGTAGAAAAGCTTGCCCGGGTCAGCAGTCCGACGATCCTCAAGACCCTGGACGATGATCCCTAGTATCCGCTGTCTGCTGATTGTCGGCGCAATGCTCGCGTCATGCGCTGAGTCGCCGACGGTGAGTGAAGGATGGGACGACGAGCACGATGGCGTCCGCTTCACCCGGATCGATGAGTCGGTCTGGATGCACACTTCCTACGCCACGATTGAACCCTGGGGGCCGGTCCGCTCAAACGGGATAGTTGTCGTTGGCGGGAAGGGCGCGGTTCTCGTCGATACTGCCTGGAACAATCGACAAACCGAAGCAATTATCGATTGGGCGCAGCAAGCGCTCGGCGTTTCGATTTCTTCCGCCGTCTTCACGCACGCGCATGACGACAAGATGGGCGGTGTTGAGGCCCTCAGAGCAGCGGGCATACCGACCTATGCCCATCCGCAATCGAACCTGCTCGCGCCAATCAACGGGCTCATGCCCGCCGAGTTCGATCTGGTTATTGCCGCGGACGGCACTGCGAGCGCGCCGGCTGAATCGAATGGAAATCTCTCACTTCTTCAGATCTACTACCCGGGCCCGGGTCACACCGCGGACAACATCGTCGCGCTTGCGACGGGGACGGGCGTCCTTTTCGGGGGCTGCCTTGTACGTCCCGCGGGATCTGTTTCGCTCGGGAATACCGCCGATGCGTCAATAGACAACTGGGAGGCCGCCGCGGATAGCGTGGTTCGGCAGTTCCCGGGTGCAATGGTGGTCATACCCAGCCATGGATCTCCAGGCGGACGCGAGTTGTTGAGCCACACCGTCGACTTGGCGAGGAGCGCCCGGGAGGCGGAATGAGTCTGTGCGGCCGACGAGGTCTACACTCCCGCTTACTGCAGGACCTGCTTCGGGGTTCGGTCGCTGTAGTACAGCCCCCAGTGCTTTTCCGCTTTGTCCATCGGGTTGTCACCGTCGAAGCCGCCTTTCCACTGCTCGTCGAATGACGTGAAGTAGAACGAAATGACGTCGTTCTCTTCCACCCACGGATCGTACTGATTGAAGAACACCTCCTGCTCGGCTTCGCCGGCTACGCCGATCAAGCCACCTTCGTAGCTACCGTCATCATAGACTCGACTAGTTGGCCAGCCGGTTTCGCAGTAGGCAATCTCGTGGTCGGGATGGCGGCTCTGGATATCGTTGTAGATCGACTCCGTCCACTCCATGGCGACCTCCAGCGTCTTGTCGTTCCAGAATGCGTACGCGTGCAGGCAGATGAAATCCAGTTCAGCGGCAACCTGTTGTGCCTGCGGCTTGTTCCAGAAGTTGTAGTCGTCGGCCACGGTAACCGGCTGTTCGATGTTCCCACGAACCTGCCTGATCTTCTCAATGACGCTGTCTATGTCATCGATCCGATGGTACGACCAATCAACCAGGATTTCGTTGCCGACGTTGACCGCAACGATGATGTCGGGGAAGCGATTGGCGTATTCGATTGCAAGCCGAACCTGTTCTTCATTCTCTTCCGCGGATTTGTGCGCATCGAGCCAGATGCCCTGCATGACCCGAATTGGCAGGTCGTTCTCCTCGATCACCTCGAGAATGTTCAGCGACTGCGGGTCCGCGCCGTAGAGGCGGATCAGGTTCCACCGGTCCGCCACGATCGTCAGGTCCTCGAGGATGTTCTCTTTCGACGTCAGTGCCTCGCCCGGTCCTTCGCCATCCCGGTAGGCGCCGTATGAAATGCCGTTGCCGATCCATTCGCCATCCAGCATCGGCTCGAATGGGCGCTTGGTCATCGCGGTGTTTTCCGCTACTTCGGTGCCTTCCGCAGCGTCAACGTCTTCCGCAGCGTCGCCTGACTCTGGTGTTGTCTCGCCGCACGCAGCCAGCGATAGAGCCATCGCAGTCAGTATCCAGCATTTCAGAATTCTCATAGAGCAACCACCTCAGGATTGGTATTCCCGGTAAACCTACTACAGCAGCGACCTCGAAAACGAGCCCCATGAGAGTCCGGCAGCGCGGGCCGTGCTCCGCCGAGGACGGCATCCCGGGTGCGAGCTTCTCCCGAGGTACGGTGTCGACAGGCTTTACAGTTTCTTGCACGCGCTCCGCGCGTCCGGGATGAAATGCCTGAAATTGCTGGGTTTTTCTGTCTGGTACAAATTTTGCTTTTTTTGATTGGAGTAACAATTCTGTCCAGGAATAGTGCGATGACCAGAACAAAAAGTGCATATTTGACTCTACTTGCGATCCTGCTCTCACCGATGGCGCAGGCCGATCTCATCGGAGATACGGTGACGATTGGTCGTTACATAAACGGTGAAGTCATAGGTGACGGTAATTGCTGCGGACCTTTCGATGTCGTTGTCGAGGAAGGTAATGGAGACAGCACGGCCGTGTCGACGGGCAACAACCTGTTCGTCGATGTGGATGCGGACGTGGTGCGCTTCATATTCGGGCCCAACCAATCCAGTGGCGGGCCGTTTGATCCTTTCGAACACATCATCCAGGTTGACGATATGGACTGGGTGGGTGATCCGACTGCGTTCATTTCCGCCATCGAAATTGTCACGGATATCCCCGATTTCGACTTCTCACGCGTGATATTCGGGGACGATTTCGTACACCTCGGGTTCGGCAACCTCAACGCGCCGATTGGGACTTTCATTGACGTTTTCCTTACCTTCACTCATACGGACGTTCCTGAACCCGGCACGCTTCTACTCCTGGGCATCGGTCTTGCCGGGATGGGCTTTGCGAGACGCCGCAGAAAAGCTTAAGGACGATCGATGACCAAGAGCCCCGCCGAGCGCGGGGCTTTTTTGTGGTTCGGAAGGTCGGATCATCAGGTCGCATTCTTGTCGTCAGCGGGGATTCATACTGCCCGCAACGCGCAGCGCCTCCCCGAGTACGGCATTCCACTCATGGTGAACTGAAGGAAGCTGGTCGATAGGGACGAATCGCCTGTCGGTCGATTCGTGGCGGGGCTTGAACTCGCCCGCTTCCGACACGTCTGCCCGATAGATCGCCAGTATCGATCGGAGCGGGTAACGACCGTCGAAATGCTCGTTGTTGCGATGGTCCACTTCGATAAAGCCAACGAGCGCAATGTTTGTCAGGCGGACGCCGGCCTCCTCCGACGCCTCCCTTTTCAGGCAGTCAGTCGCGCTTTCATGCTCATCGAGGTGACCACCAGGAATGGTCAGCCCGCGGCCACGAATATCGCAGACAAGGACCTCGCCCCGGTGGAAACAGAAGCCGTGCGCTCCGGTCAGCGGCAGCGCAGGCTTGTTGGTTCCATTCCACGCTATTCTTACGGGACCGGTCGGCCAATCGATAACCTCTTCGATCATTTGGCGAGACGATCGCCTCAATTCCCTCAAAATCCGCTGAATGATAAGTCATGGCGGTACAATGTTCAGGCATGTGAGTTCCTGATCAGAGAGGTTTGTTTTGATAGCGACCCAGCGAAGGCCTCTGACACGAGCGAGACTGATGTTTTGCCTCGGTGTGGGGCTGGCAATCCTGCTCCTGTACTACTCGGCCTTGCGGCAACAACAGCTGACTGGCTACGAAGTCGCGGCCCTCGCGCTGGTGACCCTGGCGGCACTGGGCTTCGACTACCTGAAGCTTGGTCAGTTTCTGACCGCCTATCGAGCGCGGAAGGCGGCTGGATGCGCACATGATCCGGCGCTCCAGGCGGCCCTGTTAGCGACGGTAAGGTCGCCGCGTCTTGCGAAGCTCCTGGAAACGGAACTGCTCACGCTGTACTACGCCTTCTTCGCAAAGTTCGAACCAGGTGGCGACGTGAACAACGACACCAGGTTCAGCTACACGAGGTCGAGCAATGCGCACGACGTCTTCTTGTTTGTGGCATTGTCGCAGCTTCCGTTTCTGCCATTCATACACGTCTTTCTCGAGTACGCGAAAGGACCCGGCCCCGCCTGGGCGGTTTCGTTTCTCACCCTATGGTCGGTCGTCTGGTACCTGGCCCAGGTCGAAGCGGCCAGACTTCGGCCGATTGAGTTGACGGACGCCCATTTGAAATACCGATTCGGGCTGATATGGACAGCTGAGATTCCGCTGGGGGAGATCAGGCGGGCGCGCAGTATTGACGCCTCGGAGGTGCTTGTCGGGGATGGTCTGTTTCTGTCACCGCTGGGTTCGACAAGGAACGTGCTGCTGGAGTTCGAGGCCCCGGTCCGTTTTTCCGGGCCATGGCTCCTTGAGCGGCGCGCGAAGAAGGCAGCGATCTCGTTGGACAATCCGTCGCATTTTCTCGAACAGCTGACGCTCAGGGGCATACTTGCTACCGGCCGGCAGAATTTCGGTTCGTAACCGCTGGCAAATCCTGTAGTAACCATTAACAGACGCAGGTTCGCGATGTTTGAAAACTACAAAATGATTGGCGATGCACCGTTTCTGTCGACTGACGAAGAGGTCGACGCGGCAGAGCAGCAGCTGGGAATTGCTTTTCCATCCGGATACAGAGCCTACGTATCCACGTTCGGCGAAGGTGTCCTGGGTGGCTGCTTCGTCCGAATCTATCCTCCGCATCGCATTCTGCGGGACCTGCAAATGTGGCGTGAACGAATTGACGCTTTCTGGCTCTGGGACGACGGACATGATGTTCTGACGAAATCAGACGCACTCCTGTCAGTCATTATCGGAGACACTGTCAACGGGGATGAGCTCGTCGTTCAGCCTGAAAATCCCGAGCGCGTTCTTGTACTGCCTCGCTACTCCGAGAAGATATTTGTTGCTGGCGATGGACTGCCGAGCGCTATCGAGTGGCTGTGCGACTCCGGAGAGTTAACGGAGCCCTTCGCGGATCGCGACTTTGAGCCGTTTACTACTCGATGAACCGAGCGAATGCCGTACGACCTGAGCTACTCGATCGATCAAGGTGTGGCATCCAGCTCCAGCATCTTGCGAATCGATTCTTCGATATAGCCGCCGCAGTAGAGACTGCCATATCGCTGTTCCTCGGCGGCGACGTAGCTCGCGAGTGAGGGCTCAGAGCCGATTCGCTTGCACAGGGAATGAATGCCGGGTGCGTTGTTGAGAAGATCGGGTTCGAGTTCCGGCAGGCATCGGATCATATTGCCGAACAGCGCGTAGGTTCCGATGTCGGCGAAGCTCACGGTGTCCTTGCCGATAAAGCGGCGCTTCAACGATTCCTCGAATATCGCCAGCCAGCGCGGAAGCCGCTCCGACCTGAATCGAATCCAGTCCTCACGGTCCCACATGGTCGAACCGTTGTAGCGACAGATCTCCATCAGTACGTCGTTGCAGTCCATGAGCACCTTCATGCA
>JASJBG010000224.1 GCA_030066625.1 Woeseiaceae bacterium | reverse complement strand
ACGACGATCTGGTGGGCGAATGCCGGCGTTCCGCACTGATGCTGAAGAAGCCCGAATGATCCGCAGTTTCCTGTTCGTCCCGGCCGACAGCGATCGGAAGATCGGCAAGGCGCTCGACGCCGGCGCCGATGCTGTCATCATCGATCTCGAGGATGCGGTCGCCGCAGAAGCCCGGCCACAGGCACGCCAGATCGCCGCGGAGCGAATCGGCGGCCGTGACGACGTCTGGGTCCGGATCAATCCGCTCGACACCGAGGACGCCGACCTGGATCTCGAGGCCGTGCTGCCGGCGGCACCGGCCGGCATCGTGCTGCCGAAACCCGAGAGCGCCGCCGACGCGATCGACCTCGCGGCGCGCCTCGATGAACTGGAAGCAGCGAACGATATCCCGGCCGGGCGCACCGGCATCGTCTGTGTCTGCACGGAGCGGCCGGAGGCGCTGTTCTCGCTTGGTGGCTACGCGGGCGCGACCGAGCGGCTGCGCGGGCTGTCCTGGGGCGCCGAGGACCTGAGCGCCGCGGTCGGCGCGTCGGCCACGCGCGGCGATGATGGCCAGTGGCTGGCGCCCTACGCGCTGGCGCGTTCGCTTTGCCTGTTCGCCGCGAGCGCCGCCGGGGTGGCCGCGATCGATACGGTGTTTACGGATTTCCGCGACCTCGAGGGCCTGTCACGCTATGCGGAGGCTGCGCGCCGGGACGGTTTCACGGGGATGCTCGCGATCCACCCGGCGCAGGTCGACGTCATCAACCAGGCGTTCGTGCCGACCGAAGCGGAACTCGCACGGGCACGGCGCATCATCGAGTTGTTCGCCGCCAATCCCGGTGCTGGCACGCTGGGCATGGACGGGGAGATGCTCGACCGGCCGCACTTGTTGCGGGCCGAACGGCTGGTTGCGCTTGCAAACAGAATTAACCAATAAGAAGGCCCGATGCTATGACTGATCTCTACCCTGTGGATGAAGCAACCCGTGCGCGCGCGCTGGTTGACAGCGAACGCTACGCCGA
The DNA here is from genome assembly GCA_030066625.1 of Woeseiaceae bacterium. Taxonomy (GTDB): domain Bacteria; phylum Pseudomonadota; class Gammaproteobacteria; order Steroidobacterales; family Woeseiaceae; genus UBA1847. Next base: position 4,947 of record JASJBG010000224.1, on the reverse strand, counting down.
GATGTACAGGCGTTCCATCGAAGAGAATGAGGCATTCTGGGCCGAGCAGGCCGAACGCATCGACTGGATGAAGCCGTTCACAAAGGTCAAGGACGTCTCGTTCGCGAAAGATGACCTGCACATCCGCTGGTATTACGACGGCACACTCAACGCCTGCTACAACTGCGTCGACCGGCACCTGGAGTCGAAAGGCGACGACGTCGCGATCATCTGGGAAGGCGACGACCCCACGCGCGACCTCAAGATCACCTACCGCGACCTGCACGAACGCGTTTGCCGCTTTGCCAACTCGCTAAAAGCACTGGGCGCAAAGAAGGGCGACCGCGTAACGCTATACATGCCGATGATCCCTGAGGCAGCCGTGGCCATGCTCGCCTGTGCGCGCATCGGCGCCATTCACTCGGTCGTGTTCGGCGGCTTCTCGCCCGAGGCGCTCGCCGGTCGTATCGTCGACTGCGAGGCGAGCATCGTCGTCACGGCGGACGAGGGATTGCGGGGCGGCAAGAAGGTGCCGCTCAAGAACAACGTCGACAAGGCCGCGGCTCATCCCGATGTGACCACGCTCGAGAAAGTACTGGTCGTTCGTAACACGGGCGCCGACATCCACTGGGAGGAAGGCCGGGACGCGTGGCTGCACGAACTCAGCGAGCAGGTGGATGCCGATTGCCCCTGCGAGGAAATGGACGCCGAGGATCCGCTGTTCGTCTTGTACACGTCGGGCTCGACGGGCAAGCCCAAGGGCGTGCTGCACACCACCGGTGGCTACATGGTCTACGCGGCGCTGACGCACGAGGTGATCTTCGACTACCACCCCGGCGACGTTTACTGGTGCACTGCCGACGTCGGCTGGGTAACGGGCCACAGCTATATCGTCTACGGGCCGCTCGCAAACGGCGCGATCACGCTCATGTTCGAGGGCGTTCCGAACTACCCGACCTCATCGCGCTTCTGGGAAGTGTGCGACAAGCACGAGGTCAACATCTGCTATACCGCACCGACGGCGATCCGCGCTCTAATGCGTGAGGGCGACGAGCCCGTGAAGCAGACGTCGCGCAAGAGCCTGCGGCTGCTGGGATCGGTCGGCGAGCCGATCAATCCCGAGGCCTGGGAGTGGTACTACAAGGTCGTTGGCGACAGCCGTTGCCCGATTGTAGATACCTGGTGGCAGACGGAAACGGGAGGCATCATGATCAGCCCGCTACCCGGCGCTACCGACCTGAAGCCCGGCTCGGCGTCGATGCCGTTCTTCGGCGTCAAGCTGGCGCTGCTCGACAACGACGGTAACGAGCTCGAGGGCACCGCGGCGGGCAACCTGGTCATCACCGAGAGCTGGCCGGGCCAGATGCGCACGGTCTACGGCGACCACGATCGATTCATCGCCACGTATTTCTCGACCTTCGACAACTGCTACACGACGGGCGACGGTGCGCGACGCGACGAGGACGACTACTACTGGATCACGGGACGCACCGACGACGTGCTCAATGTCTCCGGACATCGTATGGGCACGGCCGAGGTGGAGAGCGCACTCGTCTCGCACGAAGACGTCGCGGAAGCCGCTGTGGTCGGCTACCCGCACGAGATCAAGGGGCAGGGCATCTACGCCTACGTCACGCTCATGGAGGGCATCGAGCCCAGCGAGGATCTGCGCGGGGCGCTACAGCAGTGGGTCCGCAAGGAGATCGGCCCGATTGCGAAGCCGGACCTGATCCAGTGGGCGCCCGGGCTGCCGAAGACGCGATCGGGCAAGATCATGCGCCGCATCCTGCGCAAGGTGGCGGCCGATGATTTCGGTGAGCTGGGGGATACCTCGACGCTGGCGGATCCATCGGTCGTTGACGACCTGATCGAGAATCGCCAGAACCGGGCCTAGCCCTGTTCGACGTCGTCGTCGCCCGCGTCCGGGTCGTTCTGCGCGTCGTCGAAGGCGTTCTCGAGTTCGCGTGAGATCGTCCGCTTGAGTTCTTCCTCGATCTCCTCCTCGGTGAGAGGCTCGAGGACCGGGGGCGGGTAGGCAATGTCTGCGGGATCGATGCGCTTGAACTCGGCGATCTGGCGGTCGTAACTCTTGACGAACTCCTCGGCGAACATCTGCGGGAAACGGCCGCCGCTCTTCTCGGTCATGACCGGGTAGAGGTCGCAGTAGAGCTGCCAGTACTTGTACTTGTCCATGAAGCCGAGCATTGGCGTGGACTTGATGTTGCGATCGAAGTTCTGCACGAGCTCGTCCGGGTCGAAGCGATCGGCAAACTCGACGAACGCACTCGTCATCGCATCGAGAAACGCATCCTGGTGAAACAGCAGATCGCGGCAGACTTCGCGTACGGAGTCGCGCGGCCCAAGGTACTCGCCTTCGCGACCGACCAGGAGCTGCTTGATCGAGTCGCCCGTGTTTTCGGACAGCTTGAGCGGATTGTTGTGGCGCGGCAGTACCGTCGTCTGATCGAGGCGAAACGCCGACTTCAGGTTGCCGCGGCTGGCCAGCAGCTTGGTGATGCCCTCGACGAACTCTTTGAGGACTTCGCCCGCGTTCTGCATGACCTCGGCGGGGTCGGTCGTCGGGTGCAGGTCGGCACGATTGACACCGAGGCCCTCGAGGAAGGTGTCGAACAACTCATTGGACGAGGCCTCGACGCGAACCGGCTGGATGACCGGCGGCACTTCGACATGTTCGTCGACCGGGAACTGTTCCTCGACGACGATTGAAGGCTCGTCGCCGTCGTAGAGCCGCGACTGGAAGTCGCTGTCGCCGGTGATCAGTTCTTCGTCGAGCAGTTCCATGCCGGTCTTCAGCGTCTCTGCCTCCGCTACCGGCAGGTCGATCGGTTCCGGCAGCTCGGTCTGCTCCTCCTCGAGCGGCATGACGATGCTTTCGCCTTCACTGATCGACACCGTGATCTCGAAGTCACCCATGCGCAGCCGATCGCCGTTGAACAGGCGCTGCGGGTTGCCCTTGCCGATCGGCTCGTGCTCGTCGTTCAGGTAAACCCCGTTGCTGCTCAGGTCGATGAGGTAGTAGATACCGCCACGAACGTCGATCGCCGCGTGTTTGCCCGAGATGTAGCGGTCCGGGTCCGGCAGTATCCAGTCGTTGTCGAATGAGCGGCCGATCGTGCCGCCTTCGTCATGGAATTCGCGCACGGCGTCGTCGCCGACGATCTCGCGGTGATCACTGACGATTTCGAGCTGTAGTGGCATCGGCCGGTCCTGTTCCCGTGGCCCGCACGGCGGGCTTGCCCAATCTCGGGCGTAGTCGCAAATGTTGACGCAGATCAAGGAGATACGCTGCCAAGCAGTTCACATAATCGACGCTTGCGCCAGCCACCGAAAACGCTCTTTTTGGGCGATTTGCCCCATATTCGGGAGCTTGCGGCCTTCGCCACGATTCGCGCCGTCCGGCCGCGGTTTTCGGTACACTACGCGCCCCGCCGGGCAGCCAGCCCGGCCCCGGATAGCCGAGATGAGCGAAAAACCACTCTACAAAGTGATCTTCATGAGCCAGGGCCAGGTCTGGGAGATCTACGCCAAGGGCATCAGTCACGACGCGATGTTCGGCTTCGTCGAGGTCGAGGAGCTCGTGTTCGGTGAGCGCTCGAGCGTTGTCGTCGATCCCTCGGAGGAGAAGATCAAGACCGAGTTCGAGAATGTCCGACGGACTTACCTGCCGATGCATTCCATCATCCGCATCGACGAGGTAGAGAAGCAGGGCGCGAGCAAGGTGTCCAAGCTCGAGGGCAGCAATGTCGCCCAGTTCCCGATGCCGATTTACACGCCGGGCGACAAACCGACCTGAGCTTCCGGTATCATCGCGACGTCCCTTTACCGCGTTTAAGGATCGAGCGAATTGTCCAGTCCTGCCGCCGTCGCCGCGCGCTCCGTTCAGATGGTGGAATTGCCCGGCCAGCGAGCGCTGTCGGATTTCCGTCTCGACAAACTGACCGACGCCCTCAAGCGTCTCGATGATCGCGTCACCGCCGTCGACGCACGATTTGCCTACTTCGTCGACTTGAGCGCCGAACTGACGGCCGAGCATCGTGAGCGCCTGGAGGCCCTGCTGCTCTCGGGCGAGGCGCCGGCGACTTTCAAGCGCGGAGCCAAAACCCTGTTCGTCGTGCCGAGACCCGGCACGATCTCGCCGTGGTCGTCGAAAGCCACCGATATCGCGAGGGCCTGTGACCTCGACGCAGTGCGTCGTATCGAACGCGGTATCTGCTATGCCATTAGCTTCAAGGGCAAGGCGGAGTCGGCCGACGCCCTCGCGCTGTCGCTGCAGCTCTTCGATCGCATGACCGAGGCCGTGCTCGAGACGAGCGACCAGGCCAGCGTGCTGTTCGAGACTCACGCGCCGACCCCGCTCGGTATCATCGAGCTCGGCGTCGACGGCCGACCCGCGCTTGAGGCTGCGAATCGCGATCTCGGTCTCGCGCTGTCGGACGACGAGATCGACTACCTCGTCCGCAGTTACTCGGAACTGGCTCGCAACCCGACCGATGCCGAATTGATGATGTTCGCGCAGGCCAATTCGGAGCACTGTCGTCACAAGATCTTCAATGCGAACTGGGTCATCGACGGCCAGTCGCGCGACGAGAAGCTGTTCGGGATGATCAAGTCGACGACCGAGGCGAGCCCGGACGGCGTCATCTCCGCGTACTCCGACAACGCCGCCGTCATCGAGGGCTGGCAGGGCTTGAGGCTGATGCCGACTGCCGGCACGCGCGAGTACGCCTATGCGGACGAGCCGATCCACATTCTCATGAAGGTCGAGACGCACAATCACCCGACCGCGATCTCGCCGTTTCCCGGCGCCGCGACCGGTGCCGGCGGAGAGATTCGCGACGAAGGCGCAACCGGGCTCGGTGCCAAGCCGAAAGCCGGCCTGACCGGTTTCACCGTCTCGCACCTGCGAATTCCGGGCTACAAGCAGCCGTGGGAGATCGACTTCCCACA
>JASJBG010000223.1 GCA_030066625.1 Woeseiaceae bacterium | reverse complement strand
TCCTTCTCGAGTGTGAAGGACTCGTCGCCCAGGACACGAAGCATATTGGCCAGCGTGTCGATTGCGCCATCCGCAAGTGCCCCGGCGGACGCCGGCGTTTTTTTGTCGTTACCGGACCCGCTGCCGCCCGAACCGATGATTTTTGCAACCAGTGACATATCGTTTCACTCATCCAGTGGCGCGCCGCAGACCGGCGCGCGAAAAAGTCGAATTCTCGTATGGACGGTATCGGCGTTTATGCCCGGTTCTTTAAGGATTTCAGCAGAATTTTTTTGCGCTTGAACCAGTTCACGGTGCTAACCGCAGGATTATCATAAATAGGTAAAAACGACCAGATATAGTATTTTAGGGGTCCAAAGATTCCGAAAATGGGCCGATAAGCCTACATTGAGAGTTCAGGACACAAGACGGTGACGCCTGCAATGACCGCGAGCATCCCATCCGCAAACGACAAGACGATCCTTGTCATCGACGCCGACGCCGCGAAAGCGGACAACGTCCGTGAGCTGATCGAGTTCATGGACATGCCGTCCGTGATCACCGCCATACCCGCCGACTGGCGAGAGCGCCTCGGGGAGCGGCGCCTGGAAGCGATGTTCGTGGGGCCGGAGCTGACGGATTCGGAAGTGGCCGGGCTCGTATCGCAACTGGAAGAAATGGACCCGAACGTCCCCATCGTGATGATGCAGGATGGTGCCGCGTGAAAGTCGCCGACCTGCAGCAGCAGTTCCCGTGGGCGAGGGTGCACGCGCTGGACTATCCGCTGAGGCTCGATGCACTGGGCGAGATCCTGGAAGAGATTCGGGCATCGCACTCCAGTGTGCATGCCGACGAATCCCGGCCCTCCCATGGCCGGATGATCGGCGTCAGCGACGATATGCAGGTCGTGAGGCGCCTGGTCGAAAAAGTAGCACCGTCGATGGCGACGGTATTGATCACGGGTGAGTCGGGGACCGGCAAGGAGGTCGTCGCCCGGGAAATCCACGAGTTGTCCGGCCGGGCGGGGCCGTTCGTTGCCGTCAACTGCGGTGCGATACCCGAGCACCTGCTCGAGAGTGAACTCTTCGGGCATGAGCGCGGTGCATTCACGGGCGCGGTCAGCGCTCGCGCCGGACGCTTCGAGCAGGCGGCAGGCGGTACCTTCTTCCTGGACGAGATCGGTGACATGCCGCCCGTCATGCAGGTGAAGCTGCTGCGCGTGCTCGAGGAGCGTGTGATCGAGCGGGTCGGCGGCAACAAGAGCATCCCGGTCGACATACGCCTGGTTGCGGCGACTCACAGGGACCTGCCGGCGCGTATCGAAGAGGGTTCGTTTCGCGAGGACCTCTATTACCGGCTGAGTGTCTTCCCGATCGAGATCGCGCCGCTTCGCGACCGGCCGGCGGACATTGCGCCGCTCACCGATGAGTTCATTCGGCGGATGCAGAGGGATCGTTCCGTTTCGCTGCGCCTGACCGACGAGGCGAAGGCCGTTCTCGAGCAGTACGAATGGCCCGGCAACGTGCGCGAACTGCAGAACCTGGTCGAGCGACTGGTCGTCACCCGACCAAACGGCCTGGTGCGCGCAGCGGACCTGCCCTGGCCGATCGCAGACCCGGAAAGCGTGCCTGACGACGTCGCGCCCGCGACAGGTTCCGGCATCTCGCTGCCGGAAGAGGGTATTGATCTCAAGCGTTACCTGGCGGACATAGAGCGCGACATGATCGAGACGGCACTTGCCGAGTCGAACGGCGTCGTGCAGCACGCCGCGAAGCGGCTCGGCATCGGCAGGACGACGCTGGTCGAGAAAATCCGCCGCTACGATCTCAAGCAGGCGTCCTGACCACCACGCGCAGCGTCAGCTAGTCCGGCAGTTCCTTGCCGCAGTGAGGGCAACAGCCGGCACTGTGGATCTCCTGGATCGCGGCCTGCACCATCTCTTCGTCGAGAATCTGGCTGGCGGTATGCCGGCCGAGCCCGAGATCGATCCGAAGTGCTTCCAGGTCCTCGATTTCGTCGTCGCTAAGGATACCGTCGTCCAGCGCCTCGTCGGCGCGATTGCGGTAGCGCTGGGCGGACAGCTTCAGCTGCTGCGAGTAGCCCGAGGCGAGAATACTGGTTGGTAATGCAACCATGCCGATACCGACGACGGTGATCATCGCACCGAACACCTTGCCGCCGACGGTGATCGGCGTGACGTCGCCATAGCCGACGGTCGTCAGCGTCGCGAACGCCCACCACATGGCGGCCGGAATGCTGCCGAAAGCCTCGGGTTGTGCAGCCCGTTCGAAGTAGTACATGCCCGATGCCGCAAGCAGCATGATGGTCACGAGGATCAGGAACGACGCCGCGAGTGCGCGGCCGTTCTCGTTGAAGGTCACGATCAGCATGTTGAGCGCGGCCGAGTAGCGCGTCAGTTTCAGTACGCGCAGCAGCCGGAAGGCGCGCAGGAAGCGCATGTCGACGGTGCCGAACAGCCCGAAGGTGAGCAGGTAGAACGGCAGTATGGCCAGCAGGTCGACGATGGCGTGAAACGAGACCATGAAGCGTAGCCGTGAGGCGAGGTTACTGCCGGGTGCTTCATCATGGCGTTCGACCGAGCTCCATACTCGCAGCAGGTATTCGACCGAGAAGACACTAACGGTGAGCACCTCGAACCAGTAGAACTGGTCCGCGAAGCGGGATTCGAGCGCCGGCACCGATTCGAGCACCACGGCGATGACGCTGGTCGCGATCAGGGTGATCAGGCAGATATCGACGAGCTTGCTGACGCGGTCGTTGTCGGTCGCCGTTTCCAGCATCCGAAACACGGCCTGGCGAAGCGTCTCGTGCGCTCGCTCCGGATCAACGTCCGTCAATGTCGATTCTTTGAGCATGCCATGTGCCCGAGGGAACAGTACACATTAGTAGCGGCGCGATCCGGCGAATCTTGAACCGCCGCCAGGCGGCCCGGGCGATGCCGTGGCCGGCACCCCGGGGCACTGCTCGTGACAGCGCCCGATTCCATTAAAGATTTGCCGGAATCAGGCGACAAACAAGGGGTACAGGTGCAAAAAGAATCGAAAGGGCCCCAACATGTCGAGAGGACGCAGTCCCCATCTCTCCTACGGCTTGGCACGCAACAGCAGCAGACTGGCTGCCGTGCTCGTCTGCGCGCTGCTGTCGGCCTGTGCGGGCCAGCCAACGGTCGGTTTCTCCAGCGGCCACGTCATTGAAGAGCCCGCGGCGCCGGAGCCCGTCGTTCCCGAGCCGGTCGCACCGGTTGCGCCCGAACCCGAGGCACCGGAGGAGATCGATACCTATACTGTCGTCGTCAAGGATGTGCCGGCCGCGGACCTGCTGTTCTCGCTCGCCCGCGATGCCGGCCTCGACCTCGATCTGCAGGCCGCGCCCGACAAGACCGTTACGATCAATGCGGTTGAACGTCCGCTGACCGAGATTCTTGCAAGGGTCGCCGAGCAGGCGGAGCTGCGCTACGAGTTGTACGGGTCCAATCTCGTGATCCAGGACGATCTCCCGTACTGGTACAGCTACGGCGTCGACTACGTCAACGTGACGCGCGACTCGGCCAGCGAAGTCGGTGTCGCGACGCAGATTGCGTCTACCGGCGGCTCAGTTGGCGAAGATCAGCAGCAGCAGCAACAGCAGCAGGGTGACGGCCAGGGCAACCTGTCGAGAACGGTGGTTCGCAACAACTCGACCAACGACTTCTGGCGGGCGCTCGAAATGGGCCTGACGTCCATCGTTGCCGACCCGACCGAGCTTGCCACGATCACCGAGGAGAACACGCCGGTCATCGTCAACCCGATGGTCAGCATGGTGACGGTACTCGGCACGCAGGCGGAGCATCAGCGCGTGCAGAGGTACCTCGACCGGATCATGGACAATGCGGCCCGCCAGGTGCTCATCGAGATGACCATCGTCGAGGTCGAACTTAGCGACAAGTACCAGGCCGGGGTCGACTGGCAGCGAGTCGCTGCCGATGCCGGTGATGGCTGGTCGTTCGGGAGCAACCTGCTCGGCCCGAATCTGACTACGCCGCCGTTCACCTCGCTCACTTATTCGGACATCGACTCGTCGGGCAACACGGTTACGGGCACGGTCCGGCTGCTGCAGCAATTCGGCGATGCTCGGGTACTGTCGAGTCCGAAGATCATGGCGCTGAACAACCAGACGGCGTTGCTCAAGGTCGTCAACGAGACCGTCTACTTCAACATCGAACTCGATATCCGCGACGCAACCGCGAATATCCCCGAGCGGCGAACCTTCACGAGCGAGATCAAGACGGTCCCCGTCGGTTTCGTCATGAGCGTTACGCCGCAGATCAGTCGTTCCGGCTACGTCAGCCTGAACATCCGGCCGACGATCAGCCGCATTACGGGTTTCGCGACCGACCCTGCGCCACGACTCGCGGGCTCCGACTTCGACAACCTCGTGCCGGAGATCCAGGTGCGCGAGATCGAGTCGCTGCTGCAGGTCCTCGATGGCCGCACGATCGTGCTGGGCGGCCTGATGCAGAACGAGCAGATCAGCTCACAGGATGGCGTGCCCGGACTGTCGCGTATTCCCGGCGTCGGCAAGCTGTTCTCGTACAACAAGGACGATCTCGTGAAGACCGAGCTCGTCATTTTCCTGAAGCCGACGATCGTCAAGAACGGTTCGGCGCCGGAAGGCAGCGCACAGATCGCTGACTACTACGAGCCTCCCGCAGACCAGCGCACTAACCCGGTCAAGTATCGCTAGCGAGGTACGCGATGAAGAGTATTCTCGTCGATGCGTTGAGGGCGGCCAACGAAGACAGCGCGGACAGCCCCAGCGAAGATAACCGCGGCGAAGAGAGCGGGGTGAAGCTCGACGATTCGGCGCGGCTGGATCGGGCGACACTGGATGCTGCCAGCAACGACGGCGCCGACGCGGCGCCCTCGGCGGACGAGCTCGAGCTGCTCGAGCCCGGCGAGCCAGCCGCAGCCGAGTCGGCTGAAGCAACGGGCGCGGAGCTGACGCTCGGCGACGCAGACGGCCCCGAAGGGCCGGAAGACTTCGCGCTCAGCGAGACGATGCAGATCGACGCCACCGACGCGGAGGAACCGTCACCGCCACCGCCAGCTGCGCAGGGCCCCGTCGACGCGTCCCCCGCACCGCCGTTGCCATCGAAACCGGCTCCGATCCCGATCAGCGACAGGCTGCCCGCCGCGTCGTTCGAGCGCGCCGGCGTCTGGGCGCCCGCCGTCTGTCTCTGCGTCGGGCTCGCTGCGGCGGCCGCATTCTCGGGCTGGAGCATCGCCTCGGGGACGACCGGAAATCACGATCTCCGGCTACTGACCGAGCAGGGCTACGCACAGGGCAGCGTCGACCTCGACATGCCCGCGACGAGGAGCTCGCGTTTCGAGTTCATCTCGCCTTCGGAGGTACGACCGGCGCCGATCGAACCACCTGTTGCCAACGACTCGCGCAAAGCTACGGTCGATGCATCCGGGCCGGTCGCGGCCGTCACACCAACGTCGATCATTCGCCGTTCCGCACCCCGCAGTGCGACCCCGGCGGGCTCGACGATGGTCGATGAAAACACGTTCTCGTCGCTGCCGGTTGCGTACCGGGCCTATCGGAACGGTGAGATCGGCGCATACGAGGTCGATCGCATCGTCGCCGCGAAGATCGAGAGCGGCGATTCGCAGACCGAGATAGACCTGAAGCTGTTGTTGCAGCGATACCCGGAGTCGGTCCGGCTGCACCGTGCGCTGGGAACGCTGCTTGCCGCCGAGTCGCGCTGGCCCGAGGCCGAGGTCGCATTTGCGCGCGCGAGTGAACTGAGCGCCGGCGGGGAGGGTACACAGTGACGACGATCACGGTTCGCAAACTGGAAGCCGCCGAGCCGACACTGCCGCTCGGCAAGCGTCTCATCGCGGCCGGCCTC
>JASJBG010000222.1 GCA_030066625.1 Woeseiaceae bacterium | reverse complement strand
TAGCCGTCCGTCCACAGGTAGCCGTCGGTCCAGAGGTAGCCGTCCGTCCACAGGTAGCCTTCGAGGCCCATGATGTAGTAATTGCCGTCCTCGTCGACGTTGGCGCGCCCGCCAAAGTGAACGTCCCCCGCAATGTCGGCGTCAATGTCGAGGCCGCGATTGGCGCAGCCGCTGGCCGTGCCGAAGACGGCCTCTACGGCATCCACTCTGCCGGCACCCTGCTGGAATACGCTGTAGGCAAGAGAGCCGCCGGCATCCACAGCAGGCCTGGCCGAGGCAATGATGCGGCACTTGACATCGTCGTTGGAGATGCCCGGGTTTGCATCGATGATCAGGGCTGCGATACCGCTGACCACGGCAGCCGCCTGCGAGGTGCCAGACATCGTGAAATACTTGTCATGATCATGGAATTCGGGATGCCGCTTGGCCAGCGTGCTCTTGATCCGCGTGCGCGCAACCACGTGACCGCCGGGTGCAACGACTTCCGGCTTGACGAAGCCCTCGACGGTGGGTCCGGCCGAGGAGAATGACGCCAGTATGTCGTCGGTCGGATCGGCGGGCGTGTAGTTGTCAGACATCGCGCCGACCGTGATAACGTACGGGTTATTGCCAGGCACACCGATGGTCATCGCATCGGGCCCATTGTTGCCGGCCGAGGCGACTACAACGATACCGGCCTGCCAGAGTTTCATGACTGCCTGGTTGATCGGGTCGTCCCAATAGTGTGAGCGGGCCGGTGCGCTGAACGACAGGTTCAGGACGCGGATGTTGTATTGCTCCCGGTTGGCGAAGATCCAGTCGAGGCCGCGCAGGACGTCGGCGTAGGTGCCGTTGCCGTTCTTGTCAAAAGCCTTGACTGGAGTGCTGCGGACGTCGGGTGCGATGCTGTTTCGGCGCATCGACCCGTCGTCGGCGTAGTCGGTATTGAGGATGATGCTGGCGACATGCGTGCCATGACCATGTTTGTCGAGGTGCGTACCCTCCTGGTCCTTGATCGCGTTGTAGCGACGCAGGGTGCGTTCGGTACCTGACGTGTCCTTCTTCAGTTCAGCAATGGCAGCCATGCCGCTATCGAGCATGGCGACCGTGACGGTTGAGCCGGTGATGCCCTCGGCGTGTACGGCATCGGCATTCACGAGCGACGGGAAGTGGGCATAAGGGCCTGGTGCGCCGCCCGCGTTGCCGCTTGCGGTCGTCACGCTGCCGTTCGCCGTGATGCGGAGTACCCCGGCGTCGACGCGCAGTGCTGCTCTCTGCGCGGGGGTAAGCTCCGCGGTCACGGCGTTGATAATGGCGAGTTCGTGGCTGATCGAGGCGCCGGCGTCGACAACGGCACCGGTGACGTGTTCGAGCGACACACCTTCGATGATGTACGACTCGGTCGCCGCGTCGTCAGCGGACTGGACTGAGAAAAAACCGATCGCGGCAGCGATGGCGTAAATGGCGACAAATGCGAATTTCGTTCGGCGTTCCATCGGGGTATCTCCTGTGTCGTTCCCGTTCGTCGAGCGTGGGGATATTTCATCAGGAATACCGTTGAAACGGAGGTGCGCCGCCGAATCGGCGCCGGCCGTGGTTTGTGACGCGGGTCACATAATACCGGTTAAATTGGGCGCTTAAGCGGGCTCGGATTTGCGGTGGATCTCGACCTGCCGGCGGACGGTGTCGAGGTCGATGACCGTCGACTGCTCGGTCACCTTGCGGCAGGACTCGAGGAACGGCAGCACGTCCTCGGGCGGTAGCGGTTCGGTGAACAGGAAGCCCTGCACGGCGTCGCAGCCGCGCTCCTTGAGGAACTCGACCTGCAGCTGGCTCTCGACGCCTTCGGCGATTACCGAGATGCCGAGCTCCCGCGACATCGCGATCATCGCCGCGCAGATGGCCTGTTTCTCGCCGGGCTCGCGGACGCCGTCCACGAAGGCGCGGTCGATCTTGATGGCCTTGAGCGGCATGCGGGTCAGGTGTGCGACCGACGACAGGCCCTGGCCAAAGTCGTCGATGACGATGCCGACGCCGATCTTGTTCAGGCGCTCGATCGTCGCGTCGGCCTGGCGGCTTCTGAGCAGCAGGCCCTCGGTCAGTTCGAGTTCGAGCATGTGCGCAGGCAGTCCCGTGTCTTTGAGCGCCGTCTCGATGAGGACGTGCAGATCGTCGCGCGCGAATTCCTGCTGCGACAGGTTGACCGACACCGGCGGGATGCTCTCGTTTTCGTCCAGCCAGGTCTTCGCCTGCTGGCAGGCAGAGCGGATGACCCATTCGCCGATGGCGAAGATCAGACCGGTCGCCTCAGCGAGCGGGATCACCTCGGACAGCGGCACGCTGCCGCGGAGCGGGTGAATCCACCTGAGCAACGCTTCGAGCCCTGCGACCTCGCCGGTCTGCAGGTCGATGCGCGGCAGGTAGTGAATATCGAGCTGGTCCTTCTCGATAGCCCAGTACAGCTCGTTCTTGACGTCGAAACGCCTGAGCGCGCGGAACTTCATCGTGCTCGAGAAGAACTCCTGGCCGACGCTCGACGTCATCTTGGCTTCGTCGAGCGCGACGCGGGCGTTTTTCAGGAGATCATCCGCACTGTCGCCGTCGAGCGGATACTGGGCGATGCCGATGCTCGGCGTCACATCCAGCTGGTGGCCCTCGATGGTAACCGGCTCGGCGAAGGCGTCGCGGATACGGCTGGCAACCGTCGCCACGTCCTCGCGCGACTCGATGTCGCCGAGCAGCAGGACGAACTCGTCGCCGCTGATGCGCGTCAGGCTGGCCATATCGTTGTCCTCGATGCGAGCGAGCTGGTCGTAGTCCCTGAGGCAGCGCGACACGCGTTTGGCGGTGACCTGCAGCACCGCGTCACCGACGGCGCGGCCGAGGGTGTCGTTGATTCGGGTGAAGCGGTCGATGTCCATGCACAGTACGGCGACGCCGCGCTCGCGAAGGCTGGCGTCCGCGATGGCTTCCTCGAACTGGCGCATGAAGACCTCGCGCGCCGTCAGCCCGGTCAGCGTGTCCTCGGTGCCGCGCGGCGGCGCCGACTGCTCGACAGCCATGCCCGAAGACAGGTCGCGGGCAATCAGCATCACGCGATCGCGGCCCTGTACCAGGAGCCTTAATTCATAGGCACGGCAGCCGTTATCGTTCTCGAGTTCCAGCTTGAGGACGTGGCTGTCGCGATTGCGGATAACCCGGCGGATCGCCTGCTTGAGCTCGCGTGCCGCATGGGCTGGCCAGACGTCCTGTACGTTCCGTCCTTCGAGCGTGCCGGGCTGCAGGACGAAGTCGTCGTTGGCGCCGCCCAGGTACTCGCGAAACTTGCCGTCGGTGCCGACGATGAAGAACGCATCGGGCATGTGCTCGAGTACGTCAGAGCCCGCAGGTCGGATCGCCCGAATGCCGCTGATGGTCTTGCCGGTGTCGCCCAGCGAGCGCATGCGGCCGGACAGTTCGGTCGTTGACAGCGGCTTCTTGAGCATCGCCGTGACGCAGGCGTCGTAGGCGGAGCGTTCGGAGACAAGAGCATCGCCGAAGGTGCAGACGAGCAGCGGAATGAACTCGCAGCCCGGCATCTTGGCGATCTCGCGGCACATGCCGAGCTTGTCCTCGCCGGGCCCGTCCGCGTCGAACAGGATCAGCGCCGGCGGCTTCGTCTTCGCTGCCGAGCGGAGTTCATCGATGTTCGCGTAATGGGTCGCCTCGTAGCCTTCGTTCTCGGCCGCGTTGCGCGCGGCGCGCCACACGCCCTTGTCGCGCGTGATGATGACCGCGTGGCCGAGCTGTGCTTGTGAAGTCGGTTCGGGCGCCATGTATCCGCTGTCGCGAGTCCAGATACTCCATGTATCGGCCTCGCGACGCGGATCTTGAGCCTAATTAGCCGAATTTCTTCAGGAATTCGTCTTCCGGAAGGGCGTGGCTGAACAGGAAGCCCTGGCATTCCTGCGAGCCCCAGGTCTTGAGCATTTCAAGCTGGTCCTCGGTTTCGACGCCTTCGGCGATGACCGTCGCATCGAGCCGCTGTGCCAGCGCGACCATGCCCGACGCGATGGCCTCGTCGCGATCGCTGCGCTCCGCGCCGCTGACGTAGGAGCGGTCGATCTTGATGACGTCGATCGGCAGGTCCTTGAGGTAGGCGATCGCCGCCTGGCCGGTGCCGAAATCATCAATCGAGATGCGCACGCCCAGGTCCTTGAGCCGACGGATCTCGTTCACGACCTCGGGGCGCTTGTTGAGAACGCCACGTTCAGAGAGTTCGATCTCGAGAAGTGAAGGGTCGATCGCGTAGCGGGCCAGCGCGTGCGCCGTGACCTTCACGACGTCGCCACGCAGGAGCTGGCAGAGCGACAGGTTCACGGCGATCCGGATCGGCGCCATGCCCTGGTCGAGCCAATCGCGCAGCTGCGAGCAAGCCTCGTCGATGACGAAGTCACCGATCTCACGCATGAGACCCGTCTTCTCGGCGACGGGCACGAAGCGTCCCGGCGAGATCTGGCCCTCGGTCGGATGATCCCAGCGCAGCAGCGCTTCTGCTGCTACGACCTCACCAGTGCCGGTGTCGGTAATCGGCTGGTAGTGCAGCTCGAGCTGCTCTTCGCGAAGGGCTTCGCGCAGCATGCTGTCGATCTTGAGCGTGTCGTCGCCGATGGTCTGGCGGAGCGGATCGTGCACGTGTTTGCCAATGCCGGCCTGCGACGCCTCGAGCATCGCGGTCTCGGCGTAATGCAGAAGTTCGTCGGCGGAATCGCAGTGGTGCGGGTACATCGCGGCACCCAGCGTCGCGGTCAGGTAGATGCTCTGGCCGTCCACTTCGAACGGCTGGGACAGCTCCTCGGCGATCGCTTCGTTAAAGCGCTCGACCTGGTCATCGCTGCCGTTGGAGATCTGCACGGCAAAGCGTGCTCCACCAACCCTGGCCGCGATCGCGGTAACCGTACCGTTGGCGCTGTTGCCGATGATGTCGCGCTCGCTGATGCAGGACTTGAGCCGGTCGGCGAACTTCGCCAGCACGCGGCTCGCGTTCTCGAAGCCGATGGACTCGTTGATCGTCCGGAAGCGGTCGAGGCCTACGACGATCATTGCCGTCTGTGCCTCGCTGCCCAGCGCGGATATTGCATTGTTCGACAGGCGCCGGAAGCGTTCGCCCTTGGGCAGGCCCGTCAGGGTATCGATACCAGCGGCCCGCTGGCGGTCGCGCTCGGCGGCCGTCGTTGCATCGCGCAGGTGATCGAAGCGCTCGCGCGCGAATACCAGGTCCTTGTGAGCCTCGTGTGCCTTGACGGCCTGCACGACGCGGTGAGTGATGATCTGCCAGTCGAACGGCCTGCGAACGATGTCGGTTGCGGCAGCGTCGGTTGCCCGCGCGATGTCGTTGACGTTCGAGCACAGCGCGATCATCGGCACGTGTTCGCCGTGAACGCGGCGCAGCGAGTTGATCAGCAGGCAGCTCTCTTCCGACTGGAATGCCGCGTCGACGATCATCAGGTTGGGCCGCGACACGCTCGCTTCCGCAAGCGCTTTCTCGGGTGTGTCGACAACCATGACCTCGAGGCCGGCGTACTTCAGCCAGCGCGGAGCCCAGTGCTGCGACAGCTTGTCCGACGTCGCCAGCAGGGCGATGCGAGCCTTGCCGTCGGCAGGCAGCGCCTCGACGGTGTCGTCGCCGGGCTGTGCGTAGCCCGCTCCGAAGTCCAGGCTAATGACTTTGCGTATTGCTTCGCGCATTGAACTTACTCCTGGTCTACCCAGTTGTTGACGCTGGCTGCTTCGGTCAGCGAGTCCGTCCACAGGTAGCCGTCAGTCCAGAGGTAGCCGTCGGTCCAGAGGTAGCCATCCGTCCACAGGTAGCCGTCGGTCCAGAGATAGCCGTTGGTACCCATGCTGCCGTCGGTCCAGAGGTAGCCGTCGGTCCAGAGG
>JASJBG010000221.1 GCA_030066625.1 Woeseiaceae bacterium | reverse complement strand
GCGCCGGGCACGCCGGGTGAGGACAAGACGGTCGCCTACCTGTCTGGCGCCTTCGCCGCCATCGGGCTCCAGCCGGGCGGCGACCTGCGGCCCGACGGTACGCGGCGCTGGACGCAGGACGTGATCCTCAATCGTTCGACCATGCTCGAGGCTCCGCAGCTCTCCATCAACATCGGCGGCGAACGCGTCGCCATGGTGCAGAACCAGGATCTTGCCGTACGCTCGCCCGTCAACGGCATGTCGAATGTCCAGCTCGAAGACGTTCCACTGATATTCGCCGGATATGGCACCCATGCGCCCGAGCGCGATTGGTCCGATTTCAAGGATATGGACGTCGCGGGAAAGGTGATTGTGGTCCTCGTCAACGACCCCGATTTCGAAGGCGGCGAAGGCGATTTCGGCGGCGAGGCGATGACCTACTACGGTCGCTGGACCTACAAATTCGAGGAAGCCGCCCGGCGCGGCGCGGCCGGCGTGCTGGTCATCCATGAGACCAAACCGGCCAGCTACCCCTGGGGCGTCATCTCCACCGGCAACGATGTGACCCTGGATATCGTCCGCGAGGATCCCGCGGCGGCCCATTCGGCGGTGCAGGGTTGGATGCATGTCGATATCGCCAGCCGCCTCTTCGAGGCCGCCGGCACGAGCTATGAAGACGCCAAGGCCATGGCGCAGCGCCGCGATTTCCAGCCGATGGACCTGGGCGCAACCATCGATGCCACCCTGATCGCCCGCAGCGAACAGATCGCTGCGAAGAACGTCGTGGGCATCCTGCCCGGGACCAAGCGCCCCGACGAGCATGTCGTCTTCACCGGACACCACGACCACATCGGGGTCGGCGAACCCGACGAAACGGGCGACACGATCTACAACGGCGCGATCGACAATGCCACCGGAATTGCGTTGATGATCGAGATGGGCCGCGTCTTCGTAGAGAGCGGAGGAACCGAGCGCAGCCTCGTCTTTCTTGCCGTCGGTGCGGAAGAAAGCGGGCTATTGGGTGCGAAATACTATGCCGCCAATCCACTTTATCCCTTGGAGACGACGGTCGCGGTGATCAACACCGACGCGCCCGGCGTGCATGGCCCCACCCGGGATTTCTCAATCTCTGGCACTGCCAAACTCGGCCTGCTCGACATCATGACCGAAGAGGCAGCAAAGATGGAGCGTAGCTATTCGCCCGACCCCAATCCGGCAGCGGGCAGCTTTTTCCGCTCCGACCACTTCGCCTTCGCGCAGGTCGGTGTACCGGCGGTCAGCTTCCGCTCGGGCCGCAATCTCGTCGATGGAGGAACCGAGCGGGCGGCAGAGATCGCGGCGGCTTATTCTGCAAATGACTATCACCAGCAGAGCGACGAGTGGTCGCCCGACTGGGATCTGAGCGGCCTCGTTCGCGACGCCCAATTGATCCACGCGGTTGCCGAACGGCTCGGCAATAGCGAGAACTGGCCCAACTGGGCGGAAGGCAGCGAATTCAAAGCGCTGCGCGATGCCAGCGCGGAGGTGCGCGAGTAAGCTTCGTTCAGTTGACGGTCTCGGCGCGCGGTGCAGTCCAGGACTTCATCTTCTCGAGATCCGGCGCATAGATCCGCAGATTAGCGGATAGATCAATGCCATCGCGATTGATCGGCAGCCAGTTCTCGGCCGGCACGTCGCCTTCGCGGTACCAGGCTATTCGAGTGTCAGCTTCACGCCGGATTCGATGAACGAGCGGAACCCTGTCTCGTCTTTGACGGCTTCTGCGATGCGCTGCACGGCGTCCTCGAGATCAGCGGCCGCGGTTGCGACCGAAATTCGCAGGAAGTGCTGGCCCTCGCTGTCGAGCGTGCCGAATGAACGACGGTCCATCGTTGCAACCTGGTAGTTATAGAGCAGGAACAGCTGAAACAGGGTCGCCGGACTCGAGTTCAGCCGGATGTCTTCCGGCAACTTGTCGAAGGCGTCAATGACACCGAGATTCTCGATCGCGCCCGCTATGTTCGGGAACGCGTAGAACGCACCGATCGGCTTCTGACAGTGGATGCCGTCGATCTTGTTGAGCCCGTCAACGACCACGTCGCGCCGTCGCTGAAACGCGTCGCACATTTCCCTGATCGCCGGGCCGCTCAGCGGCGACTCCAGGGCCGTCACGGTGCCGAGCTGGTTGTACGGCGGAATGCTAGCGAAGTAGTTGATATTCAGGTTGCGGTGGACCTTGGCCTCCTCGACCGTCGGGTATACGGCCCAGCCAACGCGCCCGCCGGTCCATGCGTAGGTCTTGGAAACCGCGGACGCAATGATCGTCCGGCTTTCCATCCCGGGTACCGATGCAATCGAGTGGTTCTCCTCGCCGTCGAAGGCAATTGCCTCATACGCCTCGTCGGAGTACACGCGAACGTTAGGCGGCGTATGCTCGAGTATCGACTCGGCGAGCGCTCTTATCTGCTCGCGACTGGCGACACCGCCTGTCGGATTCGACGGGAAGTTCAGGTAGATGAGCTTCGTGCGGTCCGTGAGCAGCGGTTCGAGCTCCTCGGTCGTCAGGGAGAAAGCATGATCTTCCCGCAGGTGTATCGGCACAGGCTTCGCACCAACATACGGAATGTAGGACTCGTATAGCGGGTAACCCGGGGTCGGGTAAATGATCTCGTCGCCTCGTTCGCAGTACGACTGCTGGGCGAAGCCGATCGACGGTCTTGCGCCCGGATAGACGACGACGCGCTCCGGATCGATCTCCCCGAGACCCCGATCCGCGGCGATCTTCCTGGCCAGCGCGGCACGCAGCTCCGGGAGACCCTGCGGATCGCAATAGGTGGTCTGGCCGTCTTTGATCGCCTGGATGACGGCCTCGGCGATGTGCGTAGGCAACGGGAAATCCGGCTGGCCGAGATTGGCGCGTATAACGGGCTTTCCCTTCGCCTCGACCTCGAGGATTCTCGAGCCGAAGCCGAAAGCCGCCTCGGTGCCCATGAGCTCGACGCGCCTGGCGAATACGGGTTTCGGTGCAGAGATCTCGGCTTCAACGGCTGTCATGGTGTCACCTCAAAGTACTTCCGGATTGACGGGATTCGGCGGGCGCTGGCCCGACAGGACAGCGGCGGCGTTCTCGGCGGCCATCGTGCACATGCGGGTGCGCGTCTTTATCGAGGCACTGCCGATATGCGGCACGAGGACGACGTTCTCCAGGGCGAGCAGTCCCGGCTCGACGACCGGCTCTTCCTCGAAGACGTCGAGCCCTGCGCTCGCGATCTGACCCTGCTCTAGGGCATTGGCCAGGGCTTTTTCGTCCACGACCGGTCCGCGGGACGTGTTGACGAGCACGGCGGTAGGTTTCATCAGCTCGAGTTCGTCTTTGGCCACCGCGTGTCGCGTCTGCTCAGTCAGCGGCACATGGATCGACAGGAAGTCGGACTCACGAAAGAGCGTTTCGCGGTCGACGTACTCGACGCCCGGCTCCGCCTCCTCCTCCGGCGAAACCCGCGTGGCATCGAAATAGACAATGCGCATATCGAACCCCCGTGCACGCCGGGCCAACGCTTGTCCAATGCGGCCGAAACCGTAGATGCCGAGCGTATGACCGAAAATGTCGTGACCGGCCATCATGTCGATCTCCCACTGCTGCCAGCGTCCGGACCGCAGGAAGCGGTCCGCCTCGCAGATGCGCCGGGCGGCGCAGAGCATCAACGTGAAGGCAAGATCTGCTGTCGTATCGGTCAGCACGCCAGGCGTGTTGGTCACGACAATGCCGCGCGCCGTCGCCGCAGGAATATCGATATTGTCGAAACCGACGGCGACGTTCGCGATCACCTTGAGATCGCTGCCGCTGTCGATGAACGCCGCGTCAATTCGATCGGTGAGCTGGCAGATAACCGCCTGTTTGCCGACAACAGCCGCCCGCAGCTCGCCAGCCGACAGCCCCGCGGACGAGTCGTGGTACTCGATTTCGGCAACCGGTTCGAGAATGTCGATTGCCTCTGGAAAAACGTGCCTCGAGACGAGGATACCGGGCTTCATGAACGCATCACTCAACTGCAACCTGGTCAAGGTACCCGAGGTGCAAGTCTAGGAGAATCGTGGTGGTGGTCGACAGAATCAGGAAAGTGCTAATTGGAATAGCGAGCCAACCTGCCCGCTGAGTATGACTACGCATCAGTATTCCCCCCTGTATCTGGAAGAATGTAGTGCCGTCGGGCCCAGATTTGAGTCAGGGATTACACTTAGGGCGCGTGGGAGGGCCCCGGAAAACCCTACGCGCTTCACGCCACGGTCGATACCGTTTCTTAAACCGAGTCCGAACTGATGAACGCCGAGAACACGAGAATCGCCAGGTCGGATCACGTCGTTGATCTGGCAATCGTCATAACTACGTTGCTTGCTTCCAAGGGCTTGCTACTGCAGTGGGGCGCAGTCTGGCGATATGCCGGACCAATCTCTTTGCTGCTGACCCTGGGTGTTGCGTCCTGGCGCCTCTATGTGCGCAAGACCAACTGGTCCCGCCTGGGTCTTTCCTGGCCTGGTAGCTGGCGCTTTCTTGTGCTCTGGACTTTGCTGGCTTTCGTAGTAACCACTCTTGCGGGGGGAATCGTCGAAGGACTCTTTGCCTCCGTTTCGGAACAAATGCCCGTCAATGCGGAAGTCGCGTCTCGCTACGCTGACCGCTTCGCTGATCTGCCAGGAAACCTGCCAATGCTGGTGCTCTGGATTGGTATTGGCTGGGTCATCGGCGGGTTCACTGAAGAAATCCTGTTTCGCGGTTTCCTGTTTAATAAATGCGAGATGGCGCTTCGAGGTCTGCCAGGAGCGGTGCTAATCGCTGTCCTCTTTCAGTCTGTTCTCTTCGGTCAACAGCACCTTTACTACCAGGGTCTTGGCGGCGCATTGGCCACCGGTACCCTTGCAGCGATTTCAGGCCTGCTTTATCTGTTTGGAAGGCGCAATCTTTGGGCGCTCATCCTTTCCCATGGATTGGCAAATACCCTCGGGATGACAATGCTCTATTTCCAGGGATAAGACGCTTATTGTCGCTCTGGTTCTCTTCCTGTCGTGGACTCGGATTCGCTTCAAATAGCCAGAATCGGCTGATCTAGGCGGTCGCTTCAAATCGGATCTTTCGCA
This sequence comes from Woeseiaceae bacterium, assembly GCA_030066625.1. Lineage (GTDB taxonomy): Bacteria > Pseudomonadota > Gammaproteobacteria > Steroidobacterales > Woeseiaceae > UBA1847. Next base: position 660 of record JASJBG010000221.1, on the reverse strand, counting down.
CTTTAGCCAGATTTGCTGACTTCCTGGCCTGCCAGAGATCGTAGTTGTCCTGCATGGCCAGCCAGCTCTCTGGAGACCTGCCAAGTGCCTTAGACAGGCGCAACGCCATCTCCGGACTCACTGCACTACGCTCGGCGACGACACGCGCCAAGGTGGAGGCCGCAACACCCAGATTCTCAGCCAACGACCTGATACTCATGTCGAACGGCTCGATATATGTCTCTCGGATAAACTCACCCGGATGTGGGGGATTATGCATAGCCATCAATGATAGTCCTCGTAGTCCAACACGTACGCGTTGCCATCTCTAAATTCGAAGGTCAGCCTCCAGTTTCCACTAACCCAAATCGACCACCGGTTCTTTGCCCGCCCTTTGAGGGAATGGAGCCGGTAACCCGGCACATCCATATCGTCAATCACGCGGGCAGTATCCAGAGCCGCCAGCTGTAATCGAAGTCGAGCGGCATGTTTGGCCTGGATACCGGACTTGTTTCCTGTCTCGTAGTAGCGCCGCAGACCCTTGTGCTTGAATGACTTGATCACCGACGCAGTATAGCGTGTTGCGCATCACGCAACAACTGTTGTGCTTCCGCCTCTTGTCGAGAAATGGAAAAAGCCGGCCACATAGGGACCGGCTTTTTTTGCTTGGTAGCGGGGGCG
>JASJBG010000220.1 GCA_030066625.1 Woeseiaceae bacterium | reverse complement strand
CGTATGCTCGCTGTAGCCGTTGTCTTCGAAAACGAAGATCGTCGGTAGCTGTAGTACCACAGCCAGGTTCATCGCTTCGAAGACGGTTCCCTGGTTGCAGCTGCCGTCGCCGCCGAAGGAAACCGTGACGTTGCCCTTGCCTTCGTTGCGAGCCGCAATCGCCGCGCCGGTCGCGATGGGTGGCCCGCCGCCGACGATCGCATTGGCACCGAGCATGCCCTTGTCGAAATCGGCGATGTGCATCGAACCGCCCTTGCCTTTGCAAAGCCCGTCTGCGCGGCCGTAGATCTCCTTCATCATGCCGATCACGTCGCAGCCCTTCGCGATGCAGTGACCGTGTCCCCTGTGCGTGCTCGCGATGTAGTCGGCATCCGTCAGGTTCTCGCAAACGCCCACGGCAACAGCCTCCTGCCCGGAGTACAGGTGCGTGAATCCCGCGATCTGGCCCTTCTGGATTTCGAGGTGCAGGCGCTCCTCGAATTCACGAATCGTCTTCATTTGCCGGTAAGCGCGCTCGAGGGCGTCTTTGTCATACTCGCTCACGTCGCCTCCTACAGCGCGCCGTCCGGCTTCTTGCCGGGGCCGTAAATGTAATCGTCAATCGTCTTGTGAAAGTGGCGGATCCTGAGCTCCTGGTTGCCGAGCCAGAGGCCGCGGAAGCCGCGCGAGTTCATGCCCGCCTGAACGCCCGGCAGGTTAGCCGCGTCCTGGTCGAGCACGAGGCCGATGCTCTTCTCGCCGTGCTTGAACTGCCGGTGCTCCGGGCGTTCCGGCCACTCCTCGCCGTCGGCGATGAGCTCGAAGGTCCAGATGTCGAAGAACATCTTGTTCGGATCGGTCGGGTGCGGCCGCTGCCGGAACAGCCAGTAGTCATCGGCGTGCACGTTGAGCGTCACGTTCGGGAAGATCATGTAGTGATAGTCGTCGGTGAGCTGCTCGTTGTTCAGGTCCGAGTAGTCCTTGCCCTGCTCCGGACCGTGTTCGCGTTTGAAGCGCTGCAGGTCCTCGCGGATCTCGTTGACGCGACCGTCGTAGTCGGCGGGGTCCATGCCGCCCGCCTTCATCGCCGCCTTGATACCCTCGGGAATCGCCGGCGGAACCCGCACGCGCGGGCTGAGCGTCGCGAACTTGATCAGGTAGCGATTGTGCTTGTCGTAGCAGTCGATCTGCAGGTTCAGGTCATCGAGATGCCAGAGCAGCTGCGGGTGAATGCCCTGCACGTGATAGCTCTCATTGAACGCGTCGACCGATGCCTTCCAGTTGCAGTCCCATTCGACCGTGATGTCACGGGTCATCGCCATGCGCTCGAAGTGATACGGCTCCAGGTGCTCCGGAATCACGTTCAGGTAGTCGGCGAGTGGCTCGACGTCGGGGTTCAGGCTGAACCACACCCAGCTTCCCCAGACCTCGCAGGGGATCTCTTCGAGCCCGGTGCAGGGCGAACCCTGCGGGAACGTGTCGAGGTCCGGGATGCGTTCGAAGGAACCGTCGAGCTTGTACTCCCAGTGATGGTAGGCGCACTGGAAAGTCTTCGCGTGACCGACACCTTCAGGTCGCAGGCGGTTACCGCGATGCTGGCACACGTTGTAGAATGCGCGCACCGAGCCGTCCTGCTGCCGCACGAGCAGTATCGACTCGGGGCCGATCTCGGCCGCACAGTAATCGCCCGGCTCGGCGAGATCGCGCTCGAGGCAGCCGACGAGCCAGACCTTCGTCCAGATGTGCTCCCACTCGAGACGCATGAAGTCGGCGTCGGTGTAGCGTTCCTTGGCGATGATGTCGTCGCCGAGTTCCGGATCGGGCGCCTTGTCGAGTGGCGTGCCTTGCGGTTCTTTTTGCGTGCTCACGCAGCGTCTCTCATTTCCATGTTTACCATCCAGCGCATGCCGCGACGCAGCAGCTCGTAGAACGCCGGCTGCTTCCAGCTGCCGCGTTCGATATCCGGGTATTCGTCCATCAGCGGCTGCATGTCATAGCGGCCGCGCGCGTGTCCCAGGTTCAGGTACAGCACCTCGCCATTACCCCACTGTCGCAGATACATGACCGGGACGTGGTCGCTGTGCGTCCAGTCCGATTCCGCGAAGCCTGGGGCCTCACCCGAGAAGCGGGTTTCGAGCAGGCACTCGTGCTCGCCGAAAAACCGGCACAGGTAGATCTCGTCGTCGGCTTCAAACGGCTCGATGCCGTCGACGAGCGGGTGTGACTTGCTCGGAGTGACCGTGAACGGCTGGATCTCGGGGTGGGCCACGAACTGGCTGCCGAGCATCTCCATGAAGCGCGGTGCCTCCGGTGCCGTCCAGCCCGTACCCTTGACGTACTCGAGTCGCGAGTTGGTACCGTGCAGTGCAAACCAGCGCCGGCCGCTGTCCAGGTAGGCCGCGAGCGCGTCCTGCTCTGCCTCGCTGGGCAGCAGCTCACAGGTGTAGGTGATCAGCGCATCGGCTTTTTCAAGCGCATCGATATCGCTGTAATCGGCGGCGACCGTGACGCGGAAACCCTCGTCCTCCGCCAGCAGCTTCAGGAGTTCGAGCCGCACGAAGTCGATGTCGTGGTACTTGCCGCCGCAGACGAGGTGGATGTCGCGCCTCGCGCTCATGACCCTACAGCTGGACTCGCTTCGTGTAGCCGTTGTCGGCGATCAGGTTGGTGCCGGTCACGAGGCTTGCGGCCGGGCTCGCGAGAAACGCGACGACGTTGGCCACTTCCTCTGGCGTACCCATGCGGCCCGCCGGAATCTTCCTGAGCGTGCTCTCGTAGAACTTCGGCATCGTGCCTTCGATCATTTCCCAGGCGCCACCCTCGAAGTAGATCGGTCCCGGCGACACGCTGTTGACGCGCACGCCTTCGGCGCGCACGAACTGCGACAGCTGCGAGCCGTAGTTGATCAGCGCCGCTTTCATCGCGTTGTAGGCCATCGGTCCGCCGAAGAACTCGACGGCGTTGGTCGAGCCGATGATGACGACCGAGGCGTCGCCCGATTCCTTCAATGCCGGCAGCAGAGCCTCGACGCCGCGCACCGTGTGCAGCACGTCAATCTCGAAGTTACGCCACCAGTTTTTCTCGGAATCCATGCCGCCGCCGCCCGAGACATTGGGCACGAAGATGTCGACGCCGCCAAGTTCAGCAGCCGTCTTGTCGAGCCAGCCGGCGTAGGCCTCTGCGTCCTTGACGTTGCAACCGCTGCCGATTGCCTTGCCGCCGGCGTCGTTGATCGCGGTTACGGCCTCCTGGACCGCATCGTCGTCGCGCGCGCAGATCGCGACTGTCGCGCCCTCTTCCGCCAGGCGCTCGGCGATGGCACGGCCGATGCCGCGCGATGCGCCCGTTACGATTGCCCGCTTGCCCTTGAGACCCAGGTCCATAGCCAAACTCCTCGTTATTCGTCGGAGCAGTATACGCGCGGGGGGCAGGAAAAGAAACAGTCATGACTGTTTGTTTTTGGTGGTATAGTGCGGGCTGTTGAGGCAGCAACCTTTAGGATCAGCGAATGAAGATTCACGTCACCGACCGCGACGGCAATGCCCACGAAACCGAAGGCACCGAAGGCTACAAGCTCATGGAAATCCTGCGCGACCTCGACTACGGCGTCGAGGCGATCTGCGGCGGCCTCGTCTCCTGCGCGACCTGCCACGTGTACGTCGCCGACGAGTGGGCCGGCAAGTTGCCGCCGCGCGAGGACGACGAGGAAGACCTGCTCGACTCGCTCGAGGGACGCCAGCCGAATTCCCGCTTGAGTTGCCAGGTCGAACTCACGTCGGAGCTCGACGGCATCAGCGTGACGATTGCGCCCGAAGAATAGCTACTGGACGGACAGCGCGTTGTCGATGACGAGTTCGGCGCCGTTGACGAACCGCGACTCGTCGCTGGCCAGGTAGACGATCATGTTCGCGACGTCTTCCGGACGGCCGACACCGATCGGGTCCTCGGTCGAATCGGGATTCGGTTCCGGCATGCCGAGTTCCTTATTGACGGCCTGCACCATCGGCGTCGCGATGGCCCCCGGATGCACCGAATTTACGCGTATCTGGTCGCCGTTCATCTGGCAGGTCACGGCAAGCGACTTGGTCATGGCGCGGACGGCGCCCTTGGCGGCCGTGTACGCGAAGAACACGGGATAACCGAGGTGCGACGCAATCGACGACATGTTGATGATGGAGCCGCCGCCGCGCTTGCGCATTGCGGGGATAACGGCTTTGCAGCCGAGGAACACGCCTTCGTTCATGATCGCGTTGTGCAGGCGGAACTGCTCGAGCGTGCACTGTTCGGGCGTCGCTACGATAACGATGCCGGCGTTGTTGACGAGCACGTCGATGCCGCCGAACTCGTCTTCGACCTCGGCGACGATCTCGGCCCAGCGCTCCTCGCTCGACACGTCCTGGTGTTTGAACACTACGGTGGCGCCGGTCGCGGTCGCGATTTCGGCGGCGACTGCCTTGCCGGAATCGTCAACGTCGGTCATGACGACCGTGGCACCTTCGCGCGCGAGCGCCTCTGCATCCGCCCTGCCGAGCCCCTTGGTCGCGCCTGTGACAATGGCGACTTTGCCTTCTACCCTGCCGGCCATATGCGATTCTCCGCCAATCCTGGAATGCGCCGGATGCTAACAGTCACTCCTGACTGTTTCAATCACGCGTGATTGTTTTTTCTGTCGATAGCAGGTAGTAATAGTAGCGATCCACGAGGGAGGCACTCGCGAAGTGGCAAAAAGAAGCACAAAGGCAAGCGGACCCGGGGAACAGGGCTGGCAGGCACAAAAGAGCGCTGCGACCCGCGACCAGATACTCGGCGCCGCCGTGCGCTGCATCGTCGAACTCGGCTACTCGCGGACAACGACGATGAAAATCGCCGAGCGCGCGGGCCTCTCGCGCGGCGCGACGCTGCATCACTTCCCGTCCAAACTCGACATCATCCGCGCGGCGGTCGACTACCTGCACGAGAAACGGCTGCGCGCGTTCCGCAACTCGGTGACCTCGATCCCCGAGGGCACGGACCGCATCAAGGCCGCCACCGAGGCCTACTGGCAGCACGCGACGCACCCGATCTTCGTCGCCTTTTTCGAGCTCTCCGTTGCCGCGCGTACCGACAAGGAACTCGAGGCGATCCTCCGACCTGCACAGACGGCGTTCGACGAGGAGTGGTACAAGACGGCGCAGGAACTGTTTCCGGAATGGCAGTCGGACAAGGAAGCCTTTGACCTTGCGCTGTCGCTGGTGCAGCACCTGATGGAAGGTATCGCGGTCAGCTACATGACCCACCCGCGCCAGCACAACCTCGACCGGCTGCGCGAATATCTCGAGGACCGGCTGCGCGAGCTGGCGCCGGAGGAAATCCGCTAGCCCTTGCCCAGAAAAAAGCCCTCGCGAAGAGGGCTTTTTTCACTCCGTGCGGAACGCGCTATTTCTCTCCCCCGATGTAACGGTCGAGCTCGGCGTGGAAGTGCCGCAGCCTGAGTTCCTGCTCGGACCACAGCGGCCCCTTGAACGCCCGCGATCGGATGCCTTTCTGCACGACGGGCAACAGCTCCGAGTCCTGGTCGAGGACGAGACCGAGATCCGGCTGGACGCCGAACGGGACGAACTCACGTTCAGCCCGGACGTCACCGCTCACGTCGGTGCCTTCCGGCAAACCCATCCAGTCGGGCACCTTCCAGCTATCGTCGTCGACGGGGCGGTAAAGCGTGATCGTGTCGTAATAGAAGCGTTCCGGGTCCGTCGGATGCGGCATGAATCGCATCAGGAAAGCACCTTCGGGGTGCAGACCGATCT
>JASJBG010000219.1 GCA_030066625.1 Woeseiaceae bacterium | reverse complement strand
CGCGGTTGAGAAGCTTGAGGGTTCCCTGGACCTCGTAGCGAAGCGCAACACCGGGGCCGAGCGGGATGAACCCGAAGAAGCCCACGGCATACTTTCTGCCACCCAGACGATAGCTTTCGCCGACAGCGGTGCCGACATCCGGGTCGACGTTGGTGAACGTTCCGTCGATCGAGATAGTCGAGACGTTGGTGAACGGGTTGGACGGCCCGCACGCGCTTGGCTCTGGCGTACCGACGATTTCCCACGCACCGGCGAGTTTGGGCCCCACCCAGCCCGCATTTGCCTGCGCGGTACCGAGCATTGTTACGACCGTGACCAGCAGCACTGCGGCCCATTTTTGCGTTAGTCTTTTCATGTCAGGTTTCCTTGTGTCGATTGTCGAACGCCAACACGGCGATCTCCTGTTCGGCGGTCCCGAGGGGCCAGCCTGCAGAACAAGCATCGGACGGGCGGCGCTGAGGGCGCTTTGAGAAAGCCTGAAACGGTCTGAAATCTCCTGAAGCGAGAGACTGAGGAGCAATGTCGGCGGACCAGAACACTGCTTTCGAGTTTCGCGGCTTCCGGCTTGAACCCGGGCGGCGCCGGCTGCTGCGCCCGGACGGCGACCCGGCAACCCTGCGAACCAAGGAATTCGACACGCTCAGGTTCCTCGTCGAGCGAGCCGGCGAGCCGGTCGGCAAGGACGCGCTTCTGGCCGCGGTCTGGCCCGGCGTGGTGGTGGAAGAGAACAACCTCAACCAGGCCATCTCGAAGCTGCGCCAGGCGCTCGGCGACGACCGCCATGACCCCGACTTCATTGCGACGCTCCCGGGGCGCGGTTACCAGTTCGTGGCGAGCGTTCGACGTCTGCCAGCCGATTCGGTCGATCCTGCCGACACCACCGGGCAAACGGGTGATGCGTCCCGTTTTGGGGCCCTGGCGGCCGCACTCGTTGCAGTAGCGCTTGTCGCTGGCTTCATTGCCTGGAATGTCCAGCCCGTAGAGCCGCAGGCGCCATTCAATCTCGAAGGCGCCCGTCTCGTGACGTCGTCATCGTCATCGTACTCGATGCCGACACTGTCGCCCGATGGCACGTTGATGGCATTTGTCAGCGACCGCTCGGGCGTTGATCAGATCTGGGTACAGGGGTTACCCGACGGCACGCCTCTACAAATCACCCACGGCGACGATGCGGCGACAGCACCGAACTGGTCACCGATCGATGACTCTATTTTATTCCAGCGGGCGCGCTCCATCTGGGTAACCAATGCCCTCGGGTCAGAACCCCCCAGACCGATTGTCCATGGTGGTTCGTGGCCCCGGTTTACGCCCGACGGGCGCTCGTTCACGTTCACGCGCGGTATCACTGACATCCATATCGGCCACCTGGACCGTGACGAAGTAAAAGGTATCGAAAGCCTGCCCGAGACTCCGGGATTCGCACCGGCAATGGCAGCGATGAACGCCGCTGGAGATATCGCATTCGTGCTCGCCGATGAAGGCCCCAGCGGCAATCTCTGGGTCCACGAAGCCGCAACGGGCGAGCCGCGCCAGCTCACGCAGTCCGAGTCAGACTTCGCCGGGGTTTGGGCGGAGGCGCCAGTCTGGACACCCGACGGTCAGTCGATCATATACGTTGCTTCCCACGAACAACCGGGCAACACCCATCTGTGGCAAACAAACGTCAGGACCCGCGAGATGTCGCAGCTATCCACAGGGGTCGGCGGCTACGGGCAGCCTGCGATTTCGCGCGACGGATCGCGGCTCCTGTATTCCTACTCACGACCATTGTGGCGGCTGCTGCTCACAGACCCGGCAACGGGTGCCACCGATGTACTCCACGAGAGCCGCACCAATATCGTATTGCCCGCTATCTCGAGAGACGGCGAGACCATCGTGTTCTTTTTCGACAACGTGTACACGCAGTCCGTTGCCGGCGGCGAGCCGCGGCAGCTGACTTTCGGTAAGCCCGGCGAAGCGACGTTGCCAGTATGGTCACGCAGCGACGACGTCATCTACTACTACCGGAATCGCAATCTGCATCGCCTGGACCCCGAGACCAACACTGACGAGCTCGTGGTTGAGAATTTCCACTGGTCATCGCAGCACTGGCTGGCCGTGCACGGCGACAAAATCGCCTACCGCCAGCGCACGCCGGTTGAGAGTGCACGGTCCGTAATCCTGGATGTCGCCTCGGGTGAGGAAATTGTTCTCAACGAGCCGCTATTGCCAACCGACTGGTCGCGAGACGGAAAAACGCTGCTTGGAACCCGTCTCGGTGACATTGCACTGATGACCTGCGTCGCTCCCGAGTTCACCTGCGAGCCACTCCTCAATGCCGGCAAGACGATCCGCGGAAGCATGCCGCGCTGGTCGGGCGACGAATCCCGTGTCTTCTTTCGCCGGGAACAACTCGAACCGGGGTATGCGGACATCTTTGCCGTCCCGGTTCAGGGTGGCGAGCGTGAACAGCTTGCGGAGATCGGGCCGTATGAATTCGACAACGTGTTCTTCGCCGTCACCAACGACGACCGCATTGTCTGGAACCAGTACGATCCTCGTGGCCGATCCGAACTGTGGATGACCGACGACCCGGCTGATTCCGATTGAGAAAGCCGCCTTTCGCGTATATTTGAAAAACCCGGGCGCCCCGGATTAAATGTCCGAAGGAAGAACGTCGCCACGGGAGAAAGCGATGATGATCCGGACCGTTATTGTTGGCCTGCTGCTCGCGAGCATCAGCCTTTCCGCCCATGCCAAGGGAGAGGCACAGAAGCGCTGGGAGCTCATGAACCAGATCCGGCAGGAGAAATTTGACCTCGTTCTGCCGGAAGTCATGCGTGAGAACAACGTCGACATGTGGATCACGGTCAACCGTGAAGGCTTCGACGATCCGCTGACCGAGGACTTCGGCAAGGGCTACGTCGGTTCCTACGGCTACTACGTCTTTACCGACCGTGGCGACGGCCGCATCGAGCGCGCCGTCCTCGGCGTCGGCACCGCGCTGGTCCAGGAGAACGGTGCTTACGATATCTTCGCCAGCCCCGACGAGCTCAAGGCCTTTGTCGAGGAGCGCGACCCGCAGACGATTGCGCTCAACTACGCCCGCAGCATCGGTGCCGCCGACGGTCTGAGCTACACGAGCTTCCAGAAGCTCAGCGAGGAACTCGGTTCGAAATACGCGGAACGCTTCGTCTCCGCCGAGAAGCTGGCCTCCGACTTCCGCTCGCGCCGGGTGGCGACCGAGATCGCCGCGTTCGCCCATGCAGGCGAGATGTCGCGCAACATCGCCGAGCGAGCATTCTCGAACGAGGTCATCACACCCGGCGTAACCACGCTGGCTGACGTCGCCTGGTGGATGCGCGAGCAGCAGTTTGCCAACAACCTCGGTACCTCGTTCGGCATGCCGTCGGTCTACATCACCGGTCCCGACGGGTTTGTGGCGCTTTCAAACGACCACGTCATCCAGCGCGGCGACTTCCTCGCCATTGATTGGGGCGTCGGCTATCTGAACTTCTACACGGACATCAAGCGGCACGCCTACGTGTTGCAGGAAGGTGAAACGCACCTGCCGGAGAGTATCCAGCGCGCCTTCGATAACGGCCGCGCCGTGCGCGATATCCTCAAGGCCAATATCAAGGCCGGCCGCACGGCCGGTGAGACCTTCGACCTGCTCAACGAGCGGATCAACGCCGCCGGTTTCTCGGTCATGGATACCTTCAACCAGCCAACCGACGATCCGAAGAAGATCGACGTGATCATCGGCTGCCACTCGGTGGGCAACTTAGGCCACGGCATCGGCCCGTCGATCGCATGGTTCAACCCGGAGCGCATGACCTACATGATCCATCCGACCAACATGTTCGCGATCGAGCTGTTCGCGTACACCGCCATTCCGGAGTGGGGCGGCAAGAAACTGCGTATCCCGCTCGAGGACGACGCCATCGTCACGCATCGCGGCGTCGAGTGGCTATACCCGGTCAACAACAAGGTCCTGTTGATCCGGTAGCCGTGGACGAGATGAACGACGAATTCGAACTTTGGGACCTCAGGGTGGAGGTTGTCGGCGATCCGGAGTCGATGGTGTGCAGCCACTCGGTGGGAGACTATTTCGAAGTGTCGGGCGAAAACCTGAGCTTCCCGGCCGGCCAGAGTTTCTCGATGTACTCGCTGGCCGCCATACTGCCACTGCTGCCGGCCAAGCAGCGAATGACGCATGCGCACGACTGGATGACGACCGATGCGGAAATTGCCTGTCCGGATCCGCACTGTGGCGGGCGTTTCCGGATTACGCGCACCGGCAAGACCACGTTCCGTCACAGCGAGACGACCGTGGTGCCCCTGACCTCCGGCGACGATGACTGATACTCCCGGCGATGTGTCGCGCGTCGAGCTCGCGCCCGGCTACTCGATTGCGACGGTCATCAACGGCTGCTGGCAGCTGACGCCTGACCATGGTGGTGGACCCGATTCACGTACCGAGATGCTGCGCCGTTTCGCCGAGCTGGTCGACCACGGCTTTACCACCTTCGACTGTGCCGACATATACGAAGGCACCGAAGAGCTGCTCGGCGAATTCCGCCGCAGCCTCGGCGATACCGATGCCGTCCAGGTGCACACGAAGTTCGTCCCTGACAAGGCGACGCTTGCCGAGCTCGACGACGCGCGCATTGACGCGGTCATCGACCGGTCCCGGAAGAGACTCGGCGTGGAATGCCTCGACCTCGTACAGTTCCACTGGTGGGATTACGCGGTCCCTGGCGTTGAGAGAATGTACGAACGCCTGTTGCAGGCGCAGGCCGATGGGAAGATACGCCTGCTCGGCGTTACCAACTTCAACACGGCGAAGCTACGCAAGCTTCTCGACCAGGAGCCGGCCATTGCCACAATGCAGGCGCAGTATTCGCTGCTCGACCGGCGGCCCGAGCGGCAAATGCTCGACTGCTGCGAGACGAACGGCGTAGCCCTGTTGCCTTACGGCGTGCTGGCCGGCGGGTTCCTGTCGGAGAAATACCTGGGCCAGCCGGCGCCCGAGAGCATGAATCGCTCGCTGACCAAGTATCGGCTCATCATCGAAGAGGTGGGCGGCTGGAAAACACTGCAGCGCCTGCTAGAGGTGCTCGCAAGCATTGCCGGCAAGCATGACGCGGGCATCGATACCATCGCGGCGCGATGGGTACTCGACCAGTCCGCGGTTGCGGCGATCATCGTCGGCATTGGTAGCCGCTCCCGGATCAAGGAGAACCAATTGCTCAGCCACGTTACGCTGGACGCCGAGGATCGACGGGCCATCGACGAATGCCTCGCGTTGCTGGCCGTTCCGGAAGGCGACCCCTACGACCTGGAGCGTGACCCCGAGGGCATACACACACGGATCATTCGCACCAACCTGCAGGAAGTGATGCCGTGAGTGCAGGTGATACACGCCGGTGGTCCTCGGACCTGATGTTTTTCGCCGCGGCCGTGGGCAGTGCGGTCGGCATTTCGAACGTCTGGAAGTTCACCTACGTCGCCGGTGAGAACGGTGGCGGCGCCTTTGTCATCGTCTACCTCGCAGCCGTGGCGTTCATCGCGCTGCCGGCGCTCATCGCCGAATTCCTGATCGGCCGCCGCGGTGGCGCCAGCGTCGTCAAAACGATGGACAACCTGCGCGAACGCGATGGCATCAGTCCGATGTGGCGATTCTACGGCCAGATGGCGGCGCTCGGTGCTTTCATCGCGCTGAGCTTCTACAGCGTCGTCGCCGGCTGGAC